>JBEKLA010000062.1:0-17629 GCA_050010455.1 Binataceae bacterium (SeqCode)
CAACCGGGAGCATTGCCGCCTGCGAACGAAGCCCCACGCGCTGAGTTTCAGGTTTCAGCGGCGTCGGATGCGCGACGATCGCACTGGCCACGGTTGTGCTGAGAGCCACGACGATCTGTCCGGCGATGTTGGAGCCGCTGACTGTATAGCGAAAGACGATCACGTAGTCTTCTAAGTCGAAAACTCCCAAATCATGCAGCTGATTGCCGTGAACGTTAACCTTCAGCTCACCCAGCCCGCTCGCGACATAGCTCTGGCTGAGTTGATTGAGCAGCGATGTGATCGCTTCGCGAGCGAGCGCGGATTCCATCGGGGTCAAGGGGGAATCCTGCGCCGCGGGTCGTTCCTCTCCGCCGAGAAGCAGGTCGACGAGATTGCGGGTAAGCTGGCGGCTGACCAGCAGCAACCCCGAAGCTTGCGCGCGTTCCAAAACGAACGCGGCGATCTCGGCGGGTTCCTGCTCGGCGTCGCACAACCGCTGAAACGGTTCTAACGAACTGGCTTCGCAAGTAATGGTAACGCTGCGGCCAAAGCTTTCCAGGAAGCCCTGACTCCAGGCCAGGCCGACGCCTTGATGGAGGCTATCGAGCGTGCCGCGTCGTTCGGGGCGAACGACGGGACGCCACAGGTCGTATTTTTCAATCTTCTCGGCTTTCTCACCGCTCAATGGCGCACCTCAGGCAGATACTGTTTGGACTCCTCTCGAAGGAGCGGCGGAATAATGATGTCGACACGTCGATTGCGCGAGCGTCCCTCCTCGGTATCGTTACTGCCAACGGGCCGGTAGGGACCATAGCCCGCGAGCGAAAGATGGTCGGGAGCAATGGTTGAGTGTTCGATCACATAGCGCAGAACGTTGCCGGCCCGCGCCGCCGACAGGTCCCAGTTGTCGGCAAATCGTTCGTTCTTAATCGGAATGGAATCGGTAAAGCCTTCGATTCGTATTTGATTGGGCAGCGGATTGAGAACGTCTAGTACAGAATCCAGTACCGGCAACTTGGACTGGTTAATGGTCGCGTCGCCGGAGGAAAAAAAACTGACTGCGGCGAGCGAGATTACCAACCCTCGCGAATCAATCGTGACCGTAATCCCGGGATTTGCAAACTGCTGCAGCCTGGTTTGGACGTCGTGCTTAATCTTCTCAATCTCCCGCGTCGGAAGTGTTTCAATATCCTTTCCGTCCCTTGCTGCTCCGGTCGTCACAGGTTTCTTGCCGTTCACGGCCCGGTCGATCGATTTATAGGCTACGGCACGATCGGTAGCGGCCTTCATCGAAACCGAATACAGCACCACGAACAGCGCAAACATCAGAGTGATGAAATCCGCGTAAGATATGAGCCATCGTTCGCTGGATTCGTGGGCGGCACCTTCTTCGCTCATGTGCGACTAACAATCTCCACTGTTATGCGGCTTTCGCTTCGGGAGCCGCAGAGCCTGAATTCTGATTCGCATGCGGAGCGTTGGACGGATGTAAGCCCTCGGTCAGCAATTGCCGAAGCGCGCTCGCACCCATCCCCTCGCGCATTCCCTTAACGCCGGTAACGACGATCTGGTCGAGTTGTTTTTCGGTCAGCGCGCGGGTGCGGATCTTTTTCGCTACGGGAAAGGCCACCAGGTTGGCCACGCCGACGCCGTAAACCGTCGCCACGAAGGCCGTCCCGATTCCCACGCCGACCTTGGCAGGATCGGAGAGATCGTGCATGACGTGAATCAGGCCCAACACCGCGCCCAGAATTCCGAACGTCGGCAGATAGCCGCCGGCGGCTTCAAACACCTCGGCGCCGGCGATGTTGTGCAGTGCCCGCTCGTGGAAAGCGCGGTCCATGATCGTCGCCATCGATTCCTCGGCGATGTTGTTGATGACCAGGTTCAGCCCTGTCTTAAGCATCCCGTACGATTCATCGTGCGCGTACTTCTGCAGCGGAACCGGCCCCTCTTTGCGCAGGATCGCCGCATAGCTGACGATCCGTTCGATCAGATCGTAGGCGTCGGGAGCGTCTTCGCTGACGACCTTGCGCAGGTCGCGCACGGCCGCGAAAAGATAGGTCGGTGAATACGACAACATGCAGGAAGCGATGGTGGCGCCGAGCACGATCAGCGCCGCGCTGCGCTGCAGCAGGCTCCTGATGTCGCCGCCCTCGAGCCATTGCCCCAGCAGGATGCAGCCGGGCCCCGCAATCACGCCGAGGATGCTGGCGAGGTCTATGCGCGATTTGGTGTTTTGCTCTATCCCTGCCACGGCCAGGCCCTCGACGGGTGGTGGACGCCAGCGGCCTGATGCAATCGCGGCGAATGGCCGCTGCTGATGGATGCTGTGTCGGCAGACTTCATGATCACATAGCGGCGCTGGTTGAGATGGCGCCCGACTCTATCGTTTTGCTGTTCCGGGGTCTGGATAGTCCCGCTTTGGTGATGTGATATTGCAAGGTGCGCGGTGTGATTCCCAGTTTGCGCGCGGCGTCGATACGGTTGCCGCCGGAGGCCGCGATCGCGCGCAGCACCATGTCGCGGCGCGCTTCCTCCCTGCTGGTTTTCCATCCTGAAGTTGGGGGCTCGGCCTCGGCGCCTTGAATCAACAGATGGCGCCGGATGTCGGCGCTGTCGACGAGGTGGCCACCTCCCGCCAGCGGCGCGATCGCCAGACGCGCGATCAGATTCTGGAGCTCGCGAATGTTGCCGGGAAAGGGATAGTTGCCCAGCATCTTGAGCGCGAAAGGGCTCAGACTGCGGCGCGGATTGGCCTGGCGGAGAAAATAGCGCGAGAGTATCGGGATATCGCCGGCGCGCCTGCGCAACGGCGGCAACTCGACGCTAAAAACGTTAAGACGCCAGAAAAGATCGCGGCGAAACTCGCCACGCCCAACCATCTCGCTCAATGAACGATTGGTTGCCGCGATAGGCCGAACCGCAACCGAAGCATCGCCTTCTACCAATCGCGCTTCGCTGCCCTGCAACATCGTCAGCAGCTTGACCTGTGCCGGCATGGTGAGCTCGCCGACCTCGTCGAGAAACAACGTGCCATCCACGGTGCCGGCCGGTATCGCGAATTGGGCGATCGAGCCGCCATAGGGCGAGATTGCCGACGGGTCGGCGCCATCGCTGGAACTGTCCAACGCAGCGCAGTTCACGACCGCGAAGGCGCCCCTGCGTCGACTGGCGCTGTGTATCAAACGTGCCAGAGCCTGCTTACCGCTGCCGATTTCGCCGGTGATAATCACGGACACCGAGCTCGGCGCCACGCACACTGCCGTGCGCATCATCGCCAGCATCTCGCTGTCAGCGGTGAGCAGTGGCGGTTGCAGCTTCAATACGTGGGACAAAATGAAGCACGCGGCGCTCTCCCAGTTATTGGTGCTGAAATCCGCCTCCGCACGCGAGCCGCGTCCGGACTTGCTTTCGATCTCGATACTCAGCAGTGGCACGCCTGTCGGCCTGGCGCCCACGAAGTCGACGTAAAGCGAGGCAAAGTGCTTCTGGGCGAAAGGCAGAATCTCCAACCCGGCTTGAGCCAGGAACTCGGAAAGGCCGTCGGGCGCACCCATGCCCAGGCAAATGCGCGAAGGGAGTCCCGGCTGTTTTGTATCGATGTTTGCCATGTGCGTAGAGCGGGAGGTTAGCGCAGCCCCGAAGGCCGCAGGCGGCGCGATCCGTCGACGATCTCGACAATCTTGGCGCCGATCTGGTCTTGCATCATCACCACTTCGGCGCGAGCGAACAGCGCTCCGTTAACGTAAACCTCAACCGGTTCACCGGCGTGACGGTCGAGGCGGATGTTGCTGCCAACATCGATTTCATCGAGGATTTCGCCCAACGTCATCGTCGTGCGGCCAACTTCGACCTGCACCGTCATCGGGGCCTGGCGCAAGGCGCCCAGTTCCATTCCGGCCAGGCTTTGCGCTGATTCGAGGCTCGTGCCGTCGATAGCGTCCATGTCGCCGTTGGTTACGTTACCTAGCGCGCTAGTGGGAATATTTGCTTCTTGAAGTGCCACGAACTAAAACCTCTTCTCTTCGATTAGGAACCTTCGCCAGCCTTGATCTTCAACTACAGTGCCGGAAAACACCGGCTGCCGCGTCTCACCCAGCGCTATGATTGCGCCAGGTTTTAACACTCTGATGTCGGCAAGTTGCATCGCCGAACTTCCCAAGATCGCGCGCATCTCCAGATTCGCTCCCATCAGCGAAGAAGGCGGCGCGGTCTTCGAGGCCGACTCAAGTGCGCCTCTGTCTGTCGCTCCGCGGGTCAGCTTTGCGCGAACCGGATGAATCGTTGAGATCAGCAGAGTAAAGAACATCGCTCCGCGAATTTCGCCCATCATGCACTCGACCGCAGCCGTCGCTAATCGTCCTCGGTTGCCAAGCACATTGGCGGTCGCGTCCAGCTTGCCATCGGTGTCGCCGCGACCGACGGTGGCAGCGATGCCGAACACTGGTCGAAAAACGTGATTGAAGGCACTTAAAGCCGCACCGCCGACGGTCTCGGCGAGAACGCGGGCTTCGATCTTGGTAAACCCGTTGGGCTTGGCCTGATCAGTCTCGGCCGGCGGCGATTGATGGCTGTCATTCCATAGCAGCCCCTCCGCAATCTGATCCTGCATGCCAAACAGGCCCACTGGCCGGTGGTCCAAGTCGATTATGGTGGCGAAGCCGCTTGGCCACAGAGTCGCGGCGAAATCGGAGTAATCCTCAACTCGCAACGATAGAGCGACTATCCGCATCGGAGCGCCGCTCAATAGCGTGATCTCCTTGCAAAGATGCTCGAACATTTGCCGGTCGAGCAAAGTCAGCCGATGAAGCTCGGCGCGATCTAAGGCGAAGCTCTCCGCCAATGCAGCAAGGCCATTTCTTTCCATGAGCAACCGCAATATGAGCAAAAGCGATGCCTATCGCGATTTGCGGCGAATCGGCGTGAAATCTGAAAAAAAGCCTTGCTCGACGCCGACAAAAACGATTCCATCCTGCAACATCAGGAAGCGCGACAGCATCATCGCTAGGAAAAGATGCTGCCTTGCAGCGTCGAATCGATTCGACGCGCGACGCAACGGCGCACGGTAGGTTACGGCTTGCTTAGCGCCGCGACGGCACGCTTGCGAAGCGCGGAAATCTGCCCTCGCGCCAGCGCATCATCTGTGCGATGTGCGCCGTCGCCAGACGTTATCCGGCAGGCGTATCGGAAGCGTGCCGGCAACCGGCTTACCTCGTTTATTTGCGGGCGGATTTTGTGTTAGGAAAGCAGTTTCTAACGAGCTGATGGCGTCACTTTGATCGCCTGCAGTTGATGGAAGGTGGTAGACGATGCCAGGACCGCTTGACGGAATCCGCGTACTAGAGCTGACTGACGACCTGTCGGGCGCTTTTTGCGGCAAGATGTTCGCGGGCTTCGGCGCCGACGTTGTCCTGGTCGAGCGGCCGCGCGCGGGAAACGCGGTGCGATGGCAGCCGCCGTTTCTCGACGATATCAGCGGGCCGGAGCGCGGTGGCTTGTTTCTCTATACAGCGACTGGAAAGCGCAGCCTGACGCTCGATAGCGCCAGCCCCGACGGGCGCGAGATCTTCACTCGCCTCATCGCGCGGGCCGATCTCTTAATCGAAGATGGCGACGATCAGGCTGCCGCATCCGGCGCGCTCTCCGGCGCAGGCAAGATCAATCCGCGGCTGGTTCGCGTCAAGCTGCGCAAGTGGAGTCCCGGCCCTTACGAGAACTATAGCGCGACTGAGCTTCAACTCGGCGCGATGGGCGGATGGGCGGTGCAGGTGGGCGAGCCGGGACGCCCCCCGATGCTCAGCAACAGCCGCACGATGACAGCGTTCGTGCCGGGACTGATGGGCGCGATAGCAGGCTTCGCCGCTGTTTTGAGCGCGCGCAAAAGCGGCAAGGGCACGACCGTCGATCTGTCCGCGCACGAGGCGCTCTTGTTCAACACGCGCTTCAACGAGACCTATTACGCCTATACCGGCTTCGAGATTAAGCGTAACGGCACCAGCTTCGCCGGATGGAGCCCGACCTATCGCGTGTTCGAAGCGGCCGACGGCTACGTTAGTTGCGCGGCTTCGACCGACGCGCAAGTGGAGCTGTTCCTGCAGCTCGCCGGTGTCGATCTCGAAGGTTTCGAGACCCGCGAGCTTCGCTACGAGCGCGCGACGGAACTGGTTGCGCGCCTCACCGCGTGGACCCGTTCGAAAACCAAGGACGAGATCTTCCACGAAGCCCAGCAGTGGCGCATCCCGATGGGCAAGGTAAGCACGATCGATGAAGTCACCGGGCTTGAGCAGCTCGTCGATCGGCGCTTCTTCGAAGAGGTCGACCATCCGGTAGCCGGCCGCCGCACCTATCCGGGAATCCCGGCGCTGTTTACAGGAACCGGCCGCCCCACCGTCGGGCGCGCGCCGATACTGGGCGAGCACTCGGCGGAAATCATCCGCGAACTCGGTTACTCCGACGAAGACGTTTTGGCCTTGAGAAACATGGGCATCGTATGAGCACCAAGACCACGCCATTGGATGGCATGCGCGTTCTCGATCTGACCGCTTTCTGGGCCGGGCCGCAGCCGACGGCGATTCTCGCCGATCTCGGCGCCGAAGTGATCAAGCTCGAAGCGATCCAGCGGCTCGATCCGTTTCGCGCTTACGGCGCCCCCACTCCGACGCCCGAGCGGCCCTACGAATGGTCGCCGCTGTTCAACTCGGTCAATCGCAACAAGCGCGGTATCACGCTCAATCTCACCACCGACGACGGCCGCGCCCTGTTCAAGCGGCTGGTGGCCAAGAGCGACGCCGTGCTCGAGAATTACAGCCCGCGCGTGCTGGGGCAGTTCGGCCTCGGCTATGAGGTCTTGAGCGAGATCAATCCCGCTATCGTGCTGACTTCGGTTTCGGGCTTCGGGCACAGCGGTCCGTGGCGCGATTACGTTTCGTTCGCCGCGATCGGCGAAGCGCTGTCGGGGATCAGCAGCCTCACCGGATACACCGGCGAAGGCGTGCTGCTGCACGGAGTCGGCGTCTCCGATCCATACACGGGATTGACCGCCGCGTTCGCGACGCTCTCGGCGCTCCACGTCGCGCGCGAGACCGGCCGCGGCCAGCACATCGATGTCTCGCAGCTCGAATCGAGCGTCGGCTTTATCGCCGACGCCTTCATGGATTTCAGCTTAAACGGCCGCCGGCGCGAGCAGTGCACCAACGACGATCCCGCGCGCGCGCCGCACGGATGCCTCCCTGCCAAGGGCGACGACGCCTGGATAACGATCAGCGTCGGCACGGAGGCCGAATGGAATAGCCTGGTCGAGGTGATGGGCCGGCCGCGATGGGCCGCCGATGAGAAATTCGCGACTCCGCTCAATCGCTACCGTAATCGTGACGCGCTGAACGGCCTGGTCGCGCAGTGGACGAAATCGCAGGACAAGGAGCGGCTCACCATCGATTTGCAGGCTCGCGGCGTCGCGGCGGCGCCGGTGCGGACGCCCTCCGAGCAGCTCAACGATCCGCAATTGCAGGCGACCGGGTTTTTCCAATACGTCGAGCGCAAGTTCACGGGACGCCATCCGTATCCGTCGTTTCCGGTGCGAATCGACGGCACCTATCCGCGCATCCGACGCGCCGGTCCGACGCTGGGCGGAGACAATCGCTACGTCTTCGGCGAGCTGCTCGGCCTCGACGAAGCCGAGCTGGCGCGGCTGCAAAAGGCCGGCGTAATCGGCGACCAGCCAATCCGCTGAGAATTCGATTTGACCACCAGACAGCGGCTATTGCTGCTTTTGAGTCGAGCGGGGTCTCCCCTGGACTGGCCGAGTGCGAGAACAACCAAGCTTCCAGGTTGTAACGAGTTCTTGGTTGTTCTGCATTTCTTCCAGATTCTTAGCTAGCTTGTAGAAGTCGTCGAAGGCTTTGCTTTCCCCTGAATTCTTTCGCAGGTCGTCTACATAGAGTTGAACCTCAGTATATTCGTAAGCTTCGATAATATAGGCACCAAATTGTTGGTTCACTATTGCGTAATCGAGTGCGCCGATTTCACAATAATAGCCAAGGTCTTCAAAGAAACCTAAATATATATTTATTTGGTCGTGATCAAATTTCCCTCCCCGACTTTTGTAAAGCGTTTCACGCGCTTCAATCGAGGTTCTCACGCTTCTAAAAAGTGGCTCCTCTTTACCATAAAATTCTCGGGATAAATCCCTTATTAAGTGCACCCTTTCGATTGCCTGCGTGCTTCGGAGGCTTTGGTAAAAGTAGACATAGCCTAATACTGTAGTTATGAGAAACCCTAAAAGTGCGCCGATAGACCCGCTAAGAGTTGCTTTCATGCTTTCGCGCGCCAGGTTTCGCAGATGCCGATTTAGCAGTTCGGCGTTTTTGCTTTATCGGCGGACAGGGTGGCCCTTCCGGGCAGCCTCCGGGTCTAACAGCCGTTGTTGGTTGGGGACAGCTGTCTTCGGGAGAAGTAAGGATCGCGACGTTAAGTGGCTTGCCAGTGGGGCCGTCCCCCACGAAGAACGGATAGAAACCTGCCTTCGCTTCTTTCGTAGCGGCCAATTCGATGTTGCTCTGGACCAGAGTCGCAGTGATTGCGGGCTGGCTGGGCTCGGTGAACATCGGCCGGATATAAGGAGCCTTGGCTCCAGTGATCGCGACCGTAGTCTTGTCACCTTTCGAGATGAGAATATCCCCATCTGGATTGAATGCGAGAACAGCGGGTTCCTCGGCCTTCTTCGCTAACGACGTGCAGGCCTCAACGTTCGGCGGCGACGTATTTTGCCCCAGCATATTGAGGATGTGCTCCGTTACGAAAACACTGTCGAGGACGGCTTCAGCGAGTTGCCCATCCACGGTCGAAACCCCCGCAGGCGCAGAAACCGAGATTGAGCTTGGGATTGATGCGCTCGCACCCTTCCCCGCCGTAACTTCTGTCGTTTTGACAGGTGCAGGTGCAGTTGCGGGTGCTGCCGTCGACGGAGGGGGTGTATTCGCTTTCGCCTGTGCCGCATTTTCTTTCGCGTTTGGTATGCCGGCCAAACTAGTAGCGCTATCAGGGATGACACCTTTCAAGTTGGACGCCAGCGACTTGACATCAGGCTCAGTCTTGATCAAAGCGGAACTGAGATTGTTATTGATCTTGTCGACGGTGTTTACGATTGCAGACGGCTCGCCGGCGGCGGTGTCCAAAAACAAGCGCCCCATGGTGTCGGCTTTGGATGCGGCCGCGCTGGCTTGCTGCGCGGCCTTAAGCAGTTTCGCACGACTGGCCTGCTCGGGGGTCGGCGTTGCGCATTTCTTGGGCTTCGGCTCATTGTCGACCGCTGCCGTCAGTTGGCCGAGTTTCTGACGCTGTCGCTGGAGCGAGTCAAGCCATCCGTTCAGCTCCTTTAGTTTATCATCACTCGCATTGGTATATGGCTGCATATTCGTTAGTAGGCATTGGACACCCTGCGCTGCAGTTACGTAGAGGTCCTCCCGGTCCTTATTTTGAAGCAAGCTTGCGACACCAATGGCCGTGGCACCAGTTAGCCCGAGAGCAGTGATGGGAACCCCCGTATTGCCGGTTATCCCTAGGCCCAAGGCGGCTCCGCCGAGCGGTATCAAAACGGTTCCGGTGTAAGCGGGAATGCTAGCCGACTCACGTTTGGCCAGTAGATATTCATCCTTGGCGTATTCGGCATATGCGATGGCCAGTTTCAACTGCATGGGATTCCTATTAGTCGTCGGCGTTTGGTTGAGAACAAGCGAGTGTCCTTTCAATTCTTCTAGTGGGGTGGGACAGAAGAAGGGCTGGAGCGGGTGGGCGACAGAGGCCGAGCAGAGATGGGACCCTAGGTTCGCTTTTACGTCCGAGTCCAAAACAATGTCTGGCGAATACAGGTTACATCCAGCGGCCACGAGGGCGGCGGCAAATAACGATAGGAGCGCGACTTTGCGGACCATAATCCCCCCACAGAGGGCCATAGCGGGCTGATGTCGCTTACGTTTTTCTGGAGGGCCCTATTTCTTCGCGACACGTTGCGTTTTTTTCCTACAAAGTCAATAGGTCGCATGCATGAGCCAAAGGCTCCCCAATTATTTGCGTCGCGAACATTGGCGGCGTTAGATTGACTGCACGCGACGCTCGTATTTGTTGAACGAACGCGCTTGCGGGGAGGTGTCGATGCGACGTTCATCACGTATCGTTGCGGCGATAGCGGCGCTGTTGATCGCGATTGCCGCCGGGGCCAGCCTGGCGCGCAGCGCCTCGGAAAACCCGCCGTGTAATCCGAATCGTCCCGCTACTCCAGAGTTGGCGATCAAGGCGCTGCTCGATGGAAACGGGCGATGGGCTTCGGGCAAGCAGAATCATCCCGGCGAAGACGCCGAACGCCGTTCCTGCCTGTTCAAGAACGGCCAGACGCCGTTCGCCGCGATCCTGTCATGCTCCGATTCGCGCGTGCCGCCGGATCTGGTCTTCGACGCCGGCCCCGGCGATTTGTTTATCGCGCGCGTGGCCGGCAACAGCTCGGATGATTTGGTGATCCAGAGCCTCGAGTACGCGGTGGAACATCTGCACGCCGAAGCGGTTCTGGTCCTGGGCCATCAGGAATGCGGTGCGGTC
Source organism: Binataceae bacterium (SeqCode) (assembly GCA_050010455.1). Taxonomy (GTDB): domain Bacteria; phylum Desulfobacterota; class Binatia; order Binatales; family Binataceae; genus DATJOQ01. The sequence goes on from JBEKLA010000062.1 coordinate 10,576, forward strand.
AAGGCCGCGGCCGAGAGCTACCCGAAATCGGCGCCATTCTTCGTATCGGCAATCTATCGCGCGGTGGCAAAGGCGAAGGAGATCATCAAGCGGCGCGGCGGCGATCCGAATGACAAAGCCGCGGTCGCCAGGGAAGCGATCGATCAGCACGTGATTCTCGAGGTGCAGAAGCTCCGCGGCCGACAGCCATTCAAGCAACTGGTCGAGAGCGGGAAATTGAAGATCGTGGGCGGACGCTACGATCTCGATACCGGCCAGGTGAAGATGCTGATGGAGTAATCGGTGCCGGCGATTACTCGGCGCATCCGGCGCGAAGGAGCATCTTCAGGTGCGTCGTCAGGTCATCTGACGATCTCGATCCGAAGCGGGCGAGGCTGAGTGCCGCGATATCGATCGAGGGGCTGCCGTCGAGCGCCCACTCAGCGAGTAACTGGCCGATTGCAGGCGCATAGCAGAACCCGCTCCCGCTGAGGCCGCACGCGACGAAGAGGCCGTCGGCACAAGGCACCTGGTCGACTATCGGCTGAAGGTCGGGAGTCATGTCATTGAGTCCGGAGTACCCCCCGCGGAAGGCCGATCGGCGCATCGCGGGGAACCGCCGCCAAACGCGCTCGCGCAGCGATCGGATAACGGACCAGTCGGCATTTTCGGGGTAGTCGTCGAGATTTGACACGCGCTCTTCGTCGATTCGCGCCACCCGGCCCGCCAGCATCAGATCGCCGGGATGATCGCACATATAGATCGACTGGATGAGGTCGATGATTAGCGGCCGCTGCGGGCCGTAGTCGCCGGGCCGGCGAAAAATCCCGATTTGCGCTCTGACCGGCGTTATTGGCGCATAAACGCGGAGCGGTTTAAGTAATCGCGGCGCCCAGACGTTGGCGGCATTGAACACCAGCTGTGAAGAGATGACCCCCGCGTCGGTTCTTACTCCGTCGACCCGGCCATTCTTCACCGAAATCTCCCGCGCGGCGGTCCCGACGCGCAGTTGCACTCCGGCCTTGCGCGCGGCCTCGGCGACGGCGCTGGTCGCGCCGAGCGCATCGATTCTGCCGGCGTCAGGCTCCCACGCAATCGCCACTATATCGTTGAGCGAGATCTGCGGCGCGAGCTCGCGCAAATGCTGCTCGCTCATCAGGCGGGTTTCGGCTCCGCGCTCCCGCCGCATCTCGATCACGGAGCGCATCGACGCTGCGTGCTCAGCCGCGCCCAACACAATCTGGCCGCAGGGGTTGTAGTACCGCTCCTTGACCTCGTAGACATCGTTGAAGTTGGCCCAGGTCTCGAGCGCCCTGTGTGCCAGGCTCATCTTGATATCGCCGTTAAAGTGGGCGCTCACCGTCGCGGCGCCCTTGCCGCTGGCGCCGGCGCCGATCGCGGTCTTCTCCAAAAGTACGACTTTTCTCAAACCGCGGGACGCCAGCTGGAAAGCGATATTAACGCCGGCGATCCCGCCGCCAATTACCACGGCATCCGCGCTCTCACCCATGACGATTGCTCCCCCTCCGTCCGATCCGGCGCGATTAGTCAGGCCAGTCTATGCGTAAGTTCGCACTGCACCTGGCTCGCCGCCGGTCTCTCGAAGATACTCCGCCTTCATGATGCGGAAATAACTTAGTCCCGTCGCGAGCGATTCTAATAGTTGGTTTTTATCAGAAATGCGCGATCGCGAACCGCGAGAGGGACCCGCTTCAACGCCTGTTCACCGATCTCGCAATGAAAGCTGCTGCGGGGACATGCGGAGCGTGCAGAACAGCTCGCCCCCACCGTCAATAATTCACAAACTACCGGCGCGTCACTTGCGCTGGGTGGGGACGATGGTCTGCGTTATCTGCTTGCCGCCGCGCTCGATCACGATCTCGACCGGGGTGCCGATCTTCACGCCTTCAAGGGCATACGTGTAGTCGTAGATATTGGCGATTCGCTTGTGCGCGAGGCCAACGATCATATCGCCGGCCTTAAGCCCGGCCTTGTCCGCCGGACTGCCGGGGCGCACGCCGCTCAGCTTGACGCCGGGCTGGCCGCTTCCGGTGTAATCGGGAATCGTTCCCAGATAAGCGCGCAACCCCTCGCGCGCAGGGCCTTCGCCCGACGTTCCCGCGACTTTCATCCAATGCGGCGGCTCGGCACGCGTGGCCAGATCCGCGATGATACGCCGCTCGAGCTCGAGCACTTCGGCCTCGCCCACGGCGTTGATCTTGTCGGCGGTGTCGCTGGGGCGATGGTAATCGGCATGTGAACCGGTAAAGAAATTCACCGCCGGGATATCCTTCTGATAGAAGCTGGTCGAATCAGTGGGCAGATACGGGTCGTCGTGGACGTGAACGCTTAGCGGCATCGAGACCGCGTATTGCTCGACGAGTCGCGGCCATAGCGCGGCGGAGCCGGTGCCCTGAACCGCGATGCGGTTTTCGCGCAACCGGCCGATCATATCCATGTTAACCATCGCCACTACGCGCGAGAGGCTGACCGGCGGGTTGCGGACGAACGCCGCCGAGCCCAGCAGGCCGAGTTCCTCGCCGCTGAAGCAAACGAAGATCAGATCGCGCCGCAGACTCGACCGGTGGTGGCTGAAGTAGCGGGCCAATTCGAGCACGCCGGCCGTGCCGCTGGCATTGTCGTCGGCACCGGGATGGATATCGCCGAGCTTGGGCGCGAGCGAATTCTCGTCGCCGTGCCCGAGATGATCGTAGTGCGCGCCGATTACGATCGCCTCGTCGATCCGATCGCTCGCGCCGGCGCGAACCATCGCGAAAACGTTGTGGCCGGTGGCGGTTTGCTTTTTCAGGTCCACGCGCAGCTTGACGGTCACGCCCGGCACCGCGAATCCGGCCCGGGTTTCGAGCTTGTCCAGCGAATCCTGGGTTTGTTTCAGGTTCTTGCCCGCGGCGGCGAGGATCTTCTCGGCCAGCTTGCGCGAAATCTGCGCCGCGACGATACCCGAATCAGCGAAGCTCGCGTCTCGCCCGCTCGACATAAAGGCGTCCTGCGGCAACGAATTCGGCCCTGCGAACACCAGAACGGCCTTCGCGCCGTGATCGCGCGCCTGCATCGCTTTCATCCGAATCGGCGCGAAGTGGCTCAGCCGCTGGCGCTCATTCTCGGGCGCGGTTTCGGGCCAATAGCGCAGGATGAGCACGATCTTATCCTTGAGATCGAGTCCTGCGAACGAATCATAGTTCTCGGTCACGATTCCGTAGCCGGCGAAAACGACCTGGCCTTCCACCTCGCCGTTGGCGGAGAGCGGCATCGGAGCGAATTCGCGGTTGAGTTCGCCGCGTATCTTCTCCGTACCCAGCATTACTTCCATCGCGTTGTTAGTGCCGACGCCGACACCGGACTGGAAATCGAACGGTTGCTCCTTTACCTCGCCGATACCGTCCGCGTGCAGTTGCTCCTCGATGAACGTAGCCGCCAGACGCTCGCCGGGCGACGCGGTGCGCCGGCCTTCGAGCGCGGGCGAGGCGAGATAATTTATGTCCTTGTGAATGTCGTCGGAACTGAACGGCGACAACTTCGCGGACGGCGCCGATACCGGCGGTGCCGCGGTTTCCGATCCCGGCGGGATGAAATCGGCGATGAAGAGCTGCGACTTGCCGCCCACGCGATTCGACGTCCACATCAGCTTGCTGCCGTCGGGCGAAAACACCGGCAGCCCGTCGAAGCTGTCGCTGTAGGTCAGGCGCGTGAGCGCGGTGCCGTCGGGATGGATCAGGTAGAGCTGGAAATCGCCGGGATGGCTGCCGCCCGTGTTCGAGCAGAACACGATCCATTTGCCGCTCGGATGAAAGTACGGCGCCCAGCTCATCGCGCCGAGATGAGTGACCTGCCGTTTGCCGCTGCCGTCGGGCCGAATCATCATGATCTCGGCCTTGGTGTTGTCGGGCGTGAAGTGACGATAAACGACCCAATCGCCGTCGGGCGAGAAAAACGGTCCGCCGTCGTAACCGGGATCGTAGGTGACGCGGCGCTGATTCGTCCCGTCGGCGTCCATCACGTAGATTTCGAGGTCGCCGTCGCGATTCGAAGTGAAGCAGATATGTTTGCCGTCGGGCGAATAGCTGCCTTCGGCGTCGTAGCCCTTGGCGTCGGTCAGGCGGCGCAGGTCAGTTCCGTCGGGACGCGCGTCAAAGATGTCGAAGTGGTCGTCGAAATCCCAATGATAGCGCTGCGGCTTGCCGCTTTTGAGGCGCTCGATCTCGTCGCGCTGCTTCTTGAGCGAATCGGGGTCGAGATGGGTCGACGCGAATATCACCCGCTTGCCGTCGGGGCGAAAGAACGAGCACGTGGTCTTGCCGATTCCGGGGCTGACCCGCCATAGCATGCCGCTGCGCAGGTCCATCCGGAAGATCTGATAGAAAGGGTTCTCCGCCTCGTGCGGACCGATCGGCGGGCGCGTGCTCTGGAAGATGATCTGGCTCGCGCCGGGCGAAAAATATCCTTCGCCGCTGCGCGAGCCCGCGAACGTGAGCTGCTTGATGTTACGGAGATGGGCCGCTTCCTTGTCCGCGTCGGCGGCAGACGCGGGCAGGGCGGACGACAATATCAGGCAGGCGGCGATTAGCGTCGCCAATACGGATTTCGAACTCATATGGTATTAAGTTTATGCGATCTCCGCCGATGACGTTAAGGACGGTTCGGTGAAGATCCGCCACGTCCGATGGCGGCAACAGGGCGCGGCAGCTTACCTTGCGATTTCGGCGATTCCGTTTGGCGGCAGGATACGTTATGCGCTATCAGTTTCTACTGCCAAATAGCTTCATGGATATAAGCCGGCCTTGACATGGCGGACGAACCGGCCGTGGAGGTTTCCAGCTTAAACCCGCCGGTCATGGTTCCGGCGTCGCAAATTGCAGAGACCAGCGCCTAATCGCGCACGATGGAGAAGGAGAATCTGATGAAAGCGGCTGTCTTTAATGGCCCCAATCAACCACTGACGATCGAACAGGTCGACATCGACAAACCCATGGCGCATGAGGTGCTGGTTCGTACGGTCGCCAGCGGCGTGTGCCACAGCGATCTGCACTTTGTCGACGGACTCTACCCGCACGCGGCGCCGGCGATCCTGGGCCACGAGGCTTCCGGCATTATCGAGGAAGTCGGCAGCCAGGTCACTTACGTCAAGCCCGGCGATCACGTGATTTGCTGTACCTCGGTTTTCTGCGGCAGTTGCGACTACTGCATGAGCGGCAAGCCCCATCTGTGCGCGAACAAGGCCTCGACCCAGCGCGCCGCAACCGACCGGCCGCGGCTCTCGCGCAAGGGCGAGATCGTACATCAGTTCGTCGACCTGTCGACGTACGCCGAGAAGATGCTGCTGCATGAGCACGCGGTGGTGAAGATCCGCAATGACATGCCATTGGATCGGGCGGCGCTGATCGGATGCGGCGTGACGACCGGTGTCGGCGCTGCGCTCAATACGGCCAAGGTCGAGCCGGGATCGACGGTCGCGGTCTTCGGCGCGGGCGGCGTGGGCCTCTCCGCGATCCAGGGCGCGCTGATCGCGGGCGCGCGCCGGATTATCGCGGTTGACGTATTCGAGAACAAACTCGCGATGGCGAAGCGGTTCGGCGCCACCGATACGCTCGACTCCTCGTCGGCGGACCCGGTCAAGGCGATCAAGCAGATGACCGGCGGCGGCGTGGATTATTCGTTCGAGGCGATCGGGCTTAAGAAGACCGCCGAGCAGGCGTTCTATTGCCTCGCGTCGGGCGGCACCGCCACGATTATCGGCATGGTGCCGGTCGGCCAGAAGATCGAGATCGACGGACGCCATATCCTGACCGAGAAGAAGCTGATCGGAACCAACATGGGGTCGAATCGCTTCCGGATCGACATGCCGCGCTATATCGATTTCTACATGCAGGGCAGGCTCAAGCTCGACGAGATGATCAGCCGCCGCGGCCGGCTCGAAGACGTCAACGAGGCCTTCCGCGCGATGAAGGCGGGCGAGGTCGCGCGCACGGTGTTGATGTTCGACTGAGCGAATCGCGCGACGGACAAGAGAATGGAGGCCGGGGAGCTTAGCGTCGTCGAACAGGAGGGTTTATGCCGTTAGACGAGCAATCGCGCACTCTACTCGACCAGCTGAACAAGCTACCCGGCTTCCATACGCTCTCGCCGGCGGAAGCCCGCCGCATGATGGACGAGATGTTGCAGACCAAGGGCGAGCCGGAGCCGGTCGGCAACGTCGAGAACCGCTCGATACCCGGACCGTCGACGGATATCCCGGTTCGTATCTTCACGCCCAACGGCGCCGGGCCATTCCCGGTGCTGGTCTACTTTCACGGCGGCGGATGGGTGGTGGGCAGCCTAGACGCATGGGATGCGGCGTGCCGGATGCTCACCAACGCGATCGAGTGCGTCACGGTATCGGTGGGTTATCGCCTCGCGCCCGAGCACAAGTTTCCCAAACCGGCCGAGGATTGCTACGCGGCTACTCAATGGGTCGCCGATAACGCCGCGTCGATTGGCGGCGATCCGGCGCGAATCGCGGTTGGCGGCGACAGCGCGGGCGGAAATCTGGCGGCCGTCGTCGCGCTGATGGCGCGCGATCACGGCAAGCCGCGCCTCGCTTTTCAATTGCTCGTGTTCCCGGTCACCGACTCTGCGATGGACACCGCTTCATTTAAAGAGTGCGCGGACGGCTATCTCCTGACTCGGGAGGGGATGGAGTGGTTCTGGAAGCAGTATGCGCGCGACAACGCCGACCGCGTCCATCCGTACGCTTCGCCGATCCGGGCGCAAAATCTGCGCGGCCTGCCGCCGGCGCTAGTGATAACGGCCGAATTCGATCCGCTGCGCGACGAGGGCGAAGCCTATGCCGCGCGGCTGCGTCAGGCCGGCGTGCCGGCCGTCGCGACCCGATACGACGGCACGATCCACGGATTCTTTCTGATGTCGTCGCAGCTCGATCAGGGCAAGAAGGCGGTCGCCGAGGCGGTCGCCGCCTTGCGCAAAGCGTTCGGCAAGTAAGCGTCGCGCGTCGAGGTGACGATGCCCTTTTTGCGGCGCCGCATCCGGGCAGGCGCGAGCGGGCGGCCCCGAGATTGCG
>JBEKLA010000063.1:0-17616 GCA_050010455.1 Binataceae bacterium (SeqCode)
CGCGTCCAATCCGTGGCACGTTGTTGCGCGGGTCGAAGGTATACCAGCGTCCGCCGAGATACGCCTCGAACCAGGCGGCAAAATCCATCGGACCGTATGGTGGGGCCATTCCAATGTCGCCGAGATAACCGGTGCAGTAACGCGCTGGAATGTTCATGCACCGGCAGAATGCCACGGCAAGATGGGCGTAATCGCGGCAGACGCCTCTCCTCTCGTTGAAGGCTTCCCAGGCAGTTCTTGAAGGGCGGGCATGCTCATAGCCAAATGAGATATGGTTGTGCACGAAATCACAGATTGCCTGGACCCTGTCCCAACCCGATGGAGTTTGACCGAACAAGCTCCAAGCCAGCTCAGACAACTTATCTGTGTCGCAGTATCGGCTCCCCAAGAGAAAAACCAGCGCCTCTTCAGGTAATTCCTCGATCGAATGCTGTTGGGCGGCGGGCGCAACAATATCGGGCTCACCAGAGTCTTTGACCAACGCCGCGCTCGCTATCCTGAGCCGCCCCGTGGGGGCGACGAGACGTGTGCACCAATTGCCGAAGCCATCACGATAGGCCCAAAGGGGAATAGAGGGGATTGTGGTTAAGTGATCCGCAACGACGAGATCGGATGCGCGCGAATAGTGGATGTTTAACACCAGCATCATCGGCGTAGGCTGAGGACAATCGTAGATCAACTCGTAGCCCACTCTGATTTCCAACGAAGTTCTCCTCGGGTCGTCCGCGACCACGTCCAGTCTTCAATAGCGTCAAACTCCGCTCCGAGCGGATTCAGGGTGCTTGCGCGCGTGGCACTAAATTCATATCGAGGGCGGCATTATGTACCCGACTTCATGTGTCGCACGAAATTGGTGTTTGCGTCTTCTGATCCGGCGGCGTCGGAGCTGACGGCGACCTCGCCGCGCATTCCCAAGTACTCGGAGGGGAAGCCCGTCCACGTTCCATGGAGCGGTATTACATGGCGCGGATCGCGCACCACCGCGACCCGAACCAGGCCCCATTGGACGAATCGAAATCGACCCAACCCGGTCCAGGCAGATGGACTTGAACCCAGGCGTGCGTGTTGCCGCCGCCTACATAGCGTTCGCCGTCGTCATCGGGGATGTGCAAATATCCGGAGATGAATTGTGCGGCCATCCTAACGTACGTGCTTGAACGAATGGTACTGTCGAACCGGGGCTCCCTGGCGCGGCCGGCGAAGGGCACGATGTCCACGTGGTTAGCGAACGCGTCCAGCCCGCGGCGAATGTTTGTCGGGGGCGGGCTAATCACAAGCTTTGCGTCTACGACCCTCTGGTCATGGCTTTGAAGGGGACGCAGCATCGTCCGGTGCTCGCCGAAACCAAGCGGCTGTCTATAGCGGTAGATCGTGGTGTGCTTGATGGTCAACGTGGGCATCGCAACCTCTGATCGATGTCCAATATCGGATAAATATTAAGCAATTTTTGCGCCAGCGATCGACCCACGTAATCAATCGATGCCTTGGCGAATGAGCGAACTCAAATGGACGATACGCCGACCAGCCTTCTCGCGCCCGATGAACCGCAGCCCGTCACGGTGACCAACGAGGACGGGAGGTCGCCGTTCGTCATCGTCGCCGACCACGCCGGGAAAGATTTGCCCCGGCGGCTGCAAATGCTCGGCCTTCGGGAAGCAGAATGCGAGCGTCACATCGCGTGGGATATCGGCGCCGGCGCCGTCGCCAGCCTGATCGGAGACGCGCTCGGTGCCGTGGTTATACGCCAGAATTATTCCCGCCTCGCCATCGACTGCAACCGGATGCCGGGTTCGGAGACGTCAATCGCCGAGTTGAGCGAACTCACGGCCATTCCTGGAAATATCGGGCTTGGCAAACCTCAGAAGGAGTCCCGCGTCCGAGAGATCTTCCAGCCCTATCACGACAGAATCGCGGCCGAACTGGATCAGCGGCAACAGGCCGGTCGGCCGACGGTGCTGATCGCTATGCACAGCTTTACGCCCGTATTCAAGGCTACCGCACGGCCTTGGCATGTCGGCTTGCTCTACAACCGTGATCCACGTTTTGCCAATGTTTTGATGGACATCCTGCGATGCAAGCACGATCTGGTAGTCGGCGATAACGAACCCTACAGCGTAACTGACGCGACGGATTATACGATTCCCGTTCACGGCGAGCGGCGCGGTCTGCCTCATGTGGAAATCGAAATTCGCCAAGATCTTATCGCAGACGAAGCTGGTCAGCGCAGGTGGGCGGAGGTCTTCGCACAACTGCTGCCGCAGGCATATCAACGACTCATCACCAATCCACAAAAATGAGACCACGGCTGCTACAAACAAGACGTTCCGTTCTGCCAAGGCGCATTGAGGCATTCACGTAGGAAGGCGCTCGTTACCCGGATCGATATCGTCGATTCCGATCTAGAGCGACGGATTCTTCGCCATGTATGCGGCGATCTTGGCCACCATCTTCCAGCCTCGGTCCCAAAGCGGACAAATTTGGTGGTTGCTTCATCGTCGGCTGCGTCCGGGCGAAAGCAACCGTTCGGTCCTGGCCCCAGCTGTTCACTGAGGCCGATACTGCGGCGTAGCGGCTCGGTCCGCTGGGCAGCGGCGCCGATGATAGCTGCGCCAACCAGCGCACCAGGCGGACTGGAGACTTTTGCCTGCGCGCGGCAGAATGCTCCTGAAAGGCACACCTATCCGGAGGCAATCCGCGTGACAAACCATGAGGATCTCAAGGATACTGAAACGCTGATCGGCCGGGTGCCCGAGTCAAAAAAAGGGCACCTCAAGGTTTACCTGGGCGGCGCGGCGGGAGTTGGGAAGACCTTCCGAATGCTCGAAGAGGCCCGTCTGTTACGTGAACAAGGACATGACGTGGTGCTCGGATTCGTTGAGACGCATGGGCGGGCCGAAACCACGGCTCGGATCGGTGACCTCGAGGTCGTCCCGCTCCGCAAGATTTGCTATCGCAGCGTGATCCTGGAGGAGATGGATGCCGATGCCGTTCTGGCGCGCAACCCCGAGTTCGCGGTGGTGGACGAACTGGCGCACACCAACGCCTCGGGCTCTCGACACGACAAGCGTTATCAAGACGTCGAAGAGTTTGTTGGCAACGGTATTAATGTAATCACCGCCTTCAATGTCCAGCATTTGGAGAGCCTCAACCAGATGGTACGACAGATAAGCGGGCTTGAGATCAGGGAGATTATCCCGGATACCTTTCTCGCCCGCGCCGATCAGGTCGTGATCGTTGACATCTCGGTGGCGGAACTTCGTCAGCGTCTCCGAGAGGGGAAAATCTACCCACCTGAGCGAGTTGAACAGGCGCTCAAGAACTTCTTCAAGCCGAGCAATCTTGCTGCTTTGCGCGAGCTGGCCTTGCGCGAAGTCGCGCGGGATCAGAGCTGGAAGCGCGAAGAGGTGGAACTGCTCAAGCGGGAAGGCGGACGCCGCTTTCCCGTAACTGAGCGGCTGATGGTCTGTTTGTCCTCCAACCCGGAAGGCAGCGAAGAACTGCTGCGCAAGGCGGCGCGCACCGCGGCGCAACTGAATGCCGACTGGTACGCAGTGTACGTGGAAACACCTGCAGAGTCTGTTCAGAAGATCAGCACCGCCGATTTTCGGACTTTGCTGGACAATATCAAGCTCGCGGCTGATATGGGGGCCGAGGTTGTCTGGCTCAAGTCGCCTGGCGTCATCAAGGCGCTGATCGAATTCGCGCAGGACAAGAAGATAACCCGGATCGTGGTCGGGCAAACGCACCCGGGTTTGTGGAATCGGATCTTTCGCCGGTCCCATACGAGCCGGTTGCTTTCCGAAGCCCGTGATTTCGACATCGAAGTCGTCGCCCAGGAACGGATAAGCACAAAGTCATGAGCCCAGCGATTGTATACCCGACGGCACCCTGGAGATGCTCGTCATGGCGCTCGTTCCAACTGCAACGCTGACTCGTGCCGCAAATAAAACTGCAACTCGGACTCCAACCAAAAACCCCGACTATGAATACGCGGCTCTTGACCAGGCGCACACCACGGTGCTGCAGGATTATTTTAACTAGCAGCGCCGCCGGTATGATCTGGTGGAACTTCTATTTCCGCCTTTACCGAGCCACCACCCGCGTGTCACAGGTGTAGACCCTTGGCCACTTTGCGCAAACAGATCCACCGCCATAAGCAAGCAGACTTGGTCATACCGGCGCACATCAATCACGCTAGAGCGATCAAGGCGCGTGCTGCGTGCGGCGTCGTGGATGCGCTGGGGCGATCTGAGCCGCGCGACCGCGGCGGCGGCTGATTGGGGCAACACGATCGCGTTGGGGGCTGATCGCTTTCGGCGCGCTGGAGATCTTCGCGGGCGGGTTGATCGGCGGACTGTGGCTGATATTCATCGGACTGTTCCTGCGTGGCGCAGCGTCATCGGGCTACCAGAAGATGATCGTTGAGCAGGTGCTGTCGGGGGCGCGCGCTGGCGAGATTATGGCACGCGATCCGGTCGTGCTCGGACCCGATGAAACAGTAGCCGTTGCCATCGAGAACTATTTCCTGCGCCACGGTTTCGGCGGCTTTCCGGTCGCGGTGGATGGAAAGGTGCTCGGTGTCGTGACGCTTGCGCAAGTGCGCGAGTGTCCCGCGTCCGAGCGCGCAAGCAGGTGCATCAGCGAAGTTATGCGGACCGCCGACCGGACAATCGAGATTGGTCCCGGCGCTGGCGTCATCGATGCTATCCGGCAGATGGCGGCTGGGGATATCGGACGGCTGCTGGTCGTCGACCATGGCAAGCTGGTTGGCCTCATCACGCGCACCGGCGTGACGCGCTACGTGCACACCAAAACGCAGCTCTCAGTGCTCGCCAGCGCCACCGATTAACGAGTCCGGTCGAGCGCGTAACCCTGTCCTGGTGGTTGTCGGTTTCCCGAAGCAATCGCGAAACGGATCTAACGCGCCAACGGCAATTCCCGGTAGAGAGGTTGGCGGGCGCGCGGTGAGCGCCCGCCGAATCTAACGGAAGAGCTGAATATGCCTTTCTTTTACATCGGAGAGATTCGCCACACGCAGGTGCCAGTCGCGATAACGCTCGGATTGGACAGACTGTCGTTAAGGAAAATTCGATCCGAGTGACAGGTCGTGCAGAATCAAGTAGTTTGCCGTTCGATGTCTGAGTGGCTGCGACGGATGTGTTGCAACTTTGGTGGGGGTGGTTGGTAATCTGAAAAGACCCTGAAGAACGCAACCCGGCCGGCAATCTTCAAGTGGCGGCAGACGGCACCGGAGCTGATTCTGTGCGCCGTGCCCTGGTATCTTCGCTGCTCGCTCTCGCTGCGCGAGTCGAGGAGTTATTCGCCGAGCGCGGTGTGGAGGCGGATCACACGACCATCTGGTAACTAGCCGCCTGCGGGCGTGGCGCAGGATCACCAAGCCGTAGAGCAGCTTGAACGAGATAGTGCGTACGACGAACAGATCCAGTGAAGCGATGCCGGCAATGTGATTGCGCAGGAATGTCTTCCAACCTTGGGACGGCGGTCGGCGACGCCGTATCATATACCTGGCGACGGTTGATTCAGCGACCTCGATTCCAAGCATTAACAATTCGCCGTGGATCCGCGGCGCACCCCACAGCGGGTTATCGCGGCTCATCCGCCGGATCAGCGCTCGAATCTCGGAATCTATCCGTGGATGGCCTCCGACGTGCCGGGACTTCCAGCGCCAGTAGGCACGGAAACCGCGTCGGTGCCAGCGGATCACGGTCTCCGGTTGGACGATGATGATTGCGTCCAGGATCGATGGAAAGAGCCGGTACAGCCATACCAACAGCAAGCGATTGATGTTACAGAGTCTCACGCGCACCGGGGACCTGCGCTGCAGAACTACCAGCTGCTGGCGCAGGATGAGATTCTCGGCCTCGAGCCGCGCTCGTCTCGTGAACCGCGACCGGATAGCAAGCAGCAGGCCGGGTCAGGAACGCGACCATCGGCCGCTTCTTTACCACACGCCCACCCGGACGTCATCCCGGATAAGGTTTTGGGTAGGCACAACCGGTGCCCGGAGAGGTTCACGACGGTTAGGGCGCGTCTGGAAAAGTAAATGGCCGGCCGGGGCGGGCTTTCGGTTGCCGGAGAACGGCGCACCGACGGGTGGTGTAGTGTCAGCCCGGTTACGATGAAAGCTTGTGGCGCGCCGCCAAACCTCGTCGCCCTGAGAGCGCCCGCAAGTTCTCGCTGCGAGCGAGCGTGCGCTCCGCGGCTCTTATCGTTTACGGTATGGTCCGAGATGGCGCCCAGAATCGGGTAATAGGTATTATCTGCGTAACATCTAGGTAACACTTTGGCCGCGACTACCCGAAACGTTGCGAAACACCGTCAGCGGCAAAAAACGTTACGGCTGTTAGCTTTAACCGCCGCGACAGCGTTCACGGCGTTTCAGAAAAGGCCGTAAAGTAACGGCAAAAATTGATTCGTAATCAGCAGGTCGTCGGTTCGAATCCGACGGGTGGCTCCAGTAAAATCAACCTGTAGCTCCTCAGACCATGGCTCGGCGGTTTGCATCGCGAATATGTTCGGGTTTGGGTTGTGACCAAGCACAGCCGCCTGAGCATATTTTCAGGACGATACAAGCGGTGATCGTTCTCGGCTAGCGGCGTAGAACATAGCCGACCGCCTCCCGATCCCAAGCCCCTCCGCCAGCCCGAGCCCGACGCAACTCCTCTTTGCGTACCTTCCCGGTCGGCGTTTTCGGCAGAGAGTCGACGAAATCGACGTAGCGGGGAACGGCGTAGCGCGGCATCCGCTCCTGGCAGAAATCGAGCAACTCTTCGGGCGCCAAGCCATGACCAGGGCGCACAACGACGCACGCCTTGACCTCATCCTCGCCGCCCATCTCGGATTTGGCCGCGACTACAGCGCTTTCCTCGACCGCAGGATGGCTGCTGATCACCTGCTCTACCTCGTATGAGGAAATGTTTTCGCCGCGGCGCCGGATACAATCCTTGATCCGATCAACAAAAAACAAGCGTCCGCGCGCGTCGAAGTAGCCCGCGTCCCCGGTGTGGAACCACAGATTGCGCCAGGCGTCGACCGTGCGCTCGGGCATGCGGAAATAGCCGGACATGAATATCGAGGGATATTTCGGCCTGACTACGATCTCGCCAGTCTGCCCCACGGGCAGCTCTTCATCCGAAGACGGTTGTACTACCCTGACATCGTACCAATCGTCGAGTATAGGTCCGCAACAGCCGGGTTCGAGCGGGTCTTCCAAATTAGTATATGCGACTATATTTGCTTCGGTCAGCCCAAACCCTTGCACCAGCCTTAATCCAAACCGCTCTTCGAATTGATGGCCCCATTCCGCCGCGATCGGAACCGCCATCACCGCGCGCAGCTTATGGTCGCGGTCATCCGGCGTAGGAGGTTGGCGAAATATGAACTCCGGCATCACTCCGAGCGCGTTGGTTACGGTCGCGCCGTAACTCCGAACGTCCGCCAGCCAGTTGGTGGCGGTAAATCTCGGCGCCAGGACCGCGCGCGAGCCCGCGATCAGCGAGCCGATCATCTGCATAAACAGCGCGTTGGTATGAAATAGCGGCATGCACACGTAATAGATATCGTCTTCGGTCAGCCGCATCACTTTTGCGAGGTTGTAGCCAAGCAGGTAGCAATGACCATGGGGCATCATCACGCCCTTGGACGGTCCGGTCGTGCCCGAGGTATAGATTACAGTCGAAACGTCACTAGGTAATGGATCGTGAATAGCGCTAAGTACATTTTCGTTGCGCGCTACATCCGCAAATGAGCGTAGTTCGCGGTTCGCAAAACGGCGGCTGTCGTCTTCGCGTGGTCTTCCCACTACTATGACTGTCTGAAAGTCCAATCCTGAAAGATCTACAGTCTCGAACAACGGGGAAGTTTGATTGTCTACGATGACGAGGCAGGGCGCACTGTTTTTGAGCTGATGCTCCAGGAATGCACCCTTGAGCTGCGTATTGAGCGGAACGAAAACCGCGCCCACCTTGTTGGCTGCGATTAGCGACAGAAACAGTTCAGGGCAGTTTTCCAGCACCGCGACGATACGGTCGCCCGGCTTGACCCCGTTGACGGCGAAGCTCGCGGCGAGGCTGCTGCTGAGCGTGTCCAAATCTCGAAACGATAAGCCCGCGCGATCTTTGAACCGCAGAAACTCCCGATCGCCGTACTTCTCCGCTTGCGCGCGCACCAGGTTGATCAGAGTCCAGCAATCTCGTCCAAGCTCAAGCATTGGTAAATCTCCGCCTCGAACTTTCCGCTGTCTATCAATCCGTCGACCGGCACTGCGCACGCGGCTATCCCGAGCGGGAGCCCGTGCCGGGGCGATCCGCGGTTACTTTCAGCGGTCGCGTATAGTTTAATCGCTTCGATCGCGCTGCATCCGCGAACGCAGGCTGCGGCCGGCTTCGACTAGAGCCTTGGGTGTGACCTCCGAGGGAAGTTCTCCATAGAGCGAGAAGCGATCGGGGAGCTGGAATGATTCTGCCCACTCGCCGTTCCAAAACGACGGGCCGAGGCCTCCTGCCAGCGGTTCGCCGATACGCCAAGCCGCTTCAAGCGCCAACGGTTCCGCTGCGCGTACCAGAATCGCTTCCGCCTGACCTTTCCAGGCTGGAACATGCTCCATCCTGGCGACGCTGATCACGCGAGCCCATTGGTAAAGCTGGCTGTTCTTCAGTATCGGCGCGACCGCTCGCGCTATACCTGCCGCGTCGCTATCGGCGATTTGAACCACTGTGAATCGCAAACTCGATTCGCGCAGCCGTCTAAGGAAAGAAGCGATCTCGAGACCCGCTTTGAGCGCGCCGCGTTCGGACTCGTCGCCGATCGACTTTGCGACCACTCGCGGGTCCGGCAATCCTACGCCCCACGCCACAGGAGCTCGAAAGGCATCTCCGATCGCCTGGCTCAGTTCGGCGATGAGCTCGCTCCAGCGGCCGGTACCTTGCAGAAACGCGGACCAATTGCCGTCGGTTGGCGCGCAGCCCACTACGTCTGAAAGGCTGATTTCGAGATGCGTCGCCGGAAAGACGCTCTGAAGTTCCAGCAGCGCGCGTCTAACCGCGCCGGGATCGAGCCAAATGTCCGCCCCGCGGTCAACTACGCGGCCGAGTCCGATTCCGACGCGAAGCCAGATATTGCGATCGCCGCCAGCCATTGCGGTAACTCGCCGCGCTTATTCTTCCAGCTTCACGCCGGCCTTGCGCAGCTCCTCCTCCAGTTGATGGATGCGAACGTCCTTGGGATCAGGCATCATGACGCCGACCATCTGGGTGCGAGAAATCGTGTTGTCCGGGCTGCCGAGATAAATCACATCCTTGTCGTCCCAACTCCCAAAGAATGGAACGTCGCTCGGCGGCTTCTCGCGGCTCCACTCCTTGACGAACTGTGCGTAAGGCTTGCCGCGGCGCTTGCGATGCGCGCGCTCTTCGTCGCGCGCTTTCTTGGTTGCCTCCAGATCGACAGCGCGGGTCCGCTCATCGTACCGCACATGATAAATGTGCTTCGCGACCCAGTCCGAGATGAGGCCCTCGCTGAGATCGGTCATCGCCATTTCGGGGTCGCGTTCGAGCGGATCTCCGTAGCCGCCGCCGGTGCCCTGGCAGATCATATACAGTTCGCCCGGTTTGACGATTTCGTATTGCAGTCCCATGTGATGGGTCGAGTACCTCGCGCCCGGGAAAGGCTGGCGATTCATCAGCGTGGCAATCGTCCAGTCCTCGACCGGTATCGACTTGAGCAATCCGAGCGCGTCGATTCCCTTGATCTTGCACAACGGATAGGTGGGAGCGCCGTAGCCTCCGAACAGGCCGTAGGTGGATGGAAACTTCGAGCCGACGCAGGTGGTCATGAATCCAAAGTCATCCGAGCGCCGCACCGTGGCGATAACCTGATAGCCGGTGCCGCCGCGGAATTTGCCGAAGCCCTGGTTGTCGCACATCAGCCGGTGGGGGACGACCTTCACAATCGGCGTTTCCTCCTCCAGCAGCTCCTGCTCGCCGAGATCCGTCATCGCGGCGAAAATCGGCGCGATCGAGTGCTCGCCGTCGGCGTTTTCGCGCGCGCCGCCGCTCATCCCGTTGAGATCGGCGCACAAATTTCCGACGATTTCCTGGTACTGATTCAGCCCGCCGTAAATGAAGGTTGTGATCATGTTGTACCAGGGCGCGATCACGTTGGTGTAACGCTTGTTGACGCAGTACAGAAACTTCGGCACCGCCAATTGCAACGCGGTGAACGCCGGGAAGAAGGTCATCATGCTCTGCGCGGTCGGCGCTTCGTAGCTGCAGTCGAGCGCCGAGCCGTGGTCCGCCAGCACCTCCATCGGCGCGAACACCGCCTGGTTGCGCGGCAGATCGGGCCAGACGAAGGTGAGGAAGTCCTGCGCGAGCATCCCCTTGAGCGCGTGCAGTTCGGTGTTGTTCGAGCGATTTTTGAACTCCGGGCTGGAGCCGCGAAAATCGATAATCAACTGGTCGTCACGCTTGACCAGCTCCAGCACGAGCTTTATCAGGCAGTTCTCGCGCAAGGTGCTGTCCGGGAACACCACCGAGCGCACTCTTCCGTTCGGCCACTCCCTCAGCCTACGGCGAACCTCGGCTTCGGTGTCCTCGAGCGTCCAGCGCAAGGTCGCCGAGACCGCGTCCCACGAATACTCCCTTGCGGTCTCTTCAATCCGCTCCTTGATCTTGAGGCAGGTGCTGAGCCGGATTTTCATGTCCTGGATCTGAAGCATCGGATCGCGCACGCTGTTCTGCAGCCAGGTCACGATATCGCGCTTCAGCCGGTAATTCTCGCCGACCTTCACGGGCGGCATCCGCACTCCTTCAACATAGGTCGATTCCGCCGCCGACGGCATCCCGCCCGGTTCGATCGCGCCGTTCTCGCCCTCGTGGACCACGACCACCACCCATGCGGCCAACTCGTTCTTGTCATTGAAGATCGGAACGATCATGTTCTGGTCGGGCAGGTGGATATTGCCGTACTTCGGATCGGTGCTCATGAAGACGTCGCCCGGGCGAACGCCTACCGTGGGCTCCTTGATCCAGTATTTCACGATGTAGCGAATGATCGGCTGGCACACGACCGAGAAGATCAGCACTCCGCCGGAACTGGCCACCGCGAGGTCGCCGGCGCCGGTGAAGATGCCGGCGATCAGGTCTCCCCACTTCGCGCCCGGCGCCGCGCCGGTATGCTCGAGCATGTCGAACGCTTCCTCGACCGCCACGTCGAGCTTGCCGCGCACAAAACTGGTTTCATGAGGATCGCGGAATTGGCTCATGGCGCGTTCCTCAATAGGCGTGCGCGGCGCGAGCCGGTGATCCTTGCAGATCTCGCGATCGGGGCCGTAAAACACCACGGTTTCGTCAAGAAACTGTTCGAGCTTTTTGCTTACAGCTGCCATCGCTTGAATCCTCTCGGTTACCCTTGCGCTGCCAGGTTCCTCAGCCACACCAGCCCCGCGCCGCCCAGTTGAAACTCCCAACCCGGCGCGACCGCGAACGTGGTATGCGGTGCTTCGACCACGGCTGGACCGCCAATCGCCGCTCCGACCGGAAGATCGGCCCACTTGTAGATCGCGGTGCGTACAGCTCCGCTGTCGTTCGAAAAATAACACTCCCGATGCGCGCTCGGCTTGACGTCGTGCCGCGCGCCGTTCTGCTGTTCGCCTATCAACGAGACTCGCTCACCCGGCACCCAGGAAAGGACTCGCACCGCCACGATCTTGACCCCCGCCTCGGGACAGGCCGAACGCTCTCCGTAATGGCGCGAGTAGGCCTCACTGAAAGCGTTGACCAGAGCGAGAATGTCATCGACCTCTTTCAGCCTCGCCAGCGGACTGGCTACGCTCAATTGGACGAGTTGGTTGCCGTAGCGCATGTCGAATTCGAGCCGATGGCGCACGGCATCGCCGCTGAAGCCCTGGCGCGTCAAATCCTCGATCCCGCGCTGCTCGAGTTCCGCCACCATCGCATTGACGGCGTCGATATCCAGCGTGATCTTTCGCGTCATCGGGTTGTAGACGATCAGGTATGCCGACCGTTCATGAACGTGGAGCTGCTCCAGATTCGCAGCGCCGAAGGCGGAAAAGACCGAACAGAACGGTGGAATCACGATCTGATGAACGCCGAGCTTCTCGGCGAATCCGCAGCAATGAACCGGCCCGGCGCCGCCATAAGACGCCAGCACCACCTTGCGCGGATCGAATCCTCGGGTTGAAACCTCCTTGAAGATGGCGTCCGCCATCTTGGCGTCGACTCGGCTCTTGATCAGCAACGCCGCTTCGACCGGGGACATTTTCAAATCCGCCGAGATGTGATCCTCGATCGCGAGCTGCGCCAATTCGGGTTCGAGGCGAAGGTTGCCGGCCGCATAGTAATCCGGATTCAGATAGCCCAGGATCAAGTCGGCGTCGGTGACGGTGGGCTGGGTTCCGCCGCGTCCATAGCAGGCGGGCCCGGGATCCGACCCTGCGGAATCGGGTCCAACCTCGACTGTTCGCCATAGGCGGTCGTATCTCGCGATCGAGCCGCCACCAGCGCCAAGCGTACGCAGGTAGACCATCGGGGTCGCGACGCGCCAGCGGTCGATCACCGGCTGGAAGTCATAGATCCAGGGAGCGCCCGCCTCGATAATTCCGATGTCGAACGAGGTCCCGCCCATGTCGGTTGCGACCACCGTTGGCAGTTTGTATTCAGTCGCTAGATGTTGGGACGCGGCGAGCCCGGCCACTGGCCCCGAATGGATCGTTTGCAGGGCGTTAGTCGATTCCAGCGACGCCATGCCGCCGGTGTTGTGAATCAGCAGCACCGGCTTCTGCTGCTTGCGCTGGCGCAAAGCCTCTTCCAGGTTGCCCAGAGAGTAGAACATGTGCTCGTGGAGGAAGCCGCAAATCAACGCCGACATCGTTCGCGCGTACTCGGACTTGCGCCGCGATATCCGGTGACCCAGGATCACCGGGAAGGATCCGAACAGCGTCGACGGATATTCGTCGCGGATGATGTCCTCGATCTGCTCTTCGTGAAGCGGATTGACCACGGAGTTGATCAACGAGACCACGAACACCTGTGCGCCGCGATCGACCAGGCGGCGGACTCGCAACCGCACCTCGTCAGCGTTCAAGGGAAGCAAGACCTCGCCCTCAAAATCCACTCGCTCGGGGATCCCGATCACCAGATTGGGATCGACCAGCGGGATCGGCCGGGTCGCGCGCGGCAAATCGACCTGGAGATGGCGCGGCAGCCCCTCGCCGTAGCCGCGGCCCCGGCTCAAACGAATCATCGATTCGAAGCCCATCGTGATCAGCACGCCGATGCGCGGGCCCTTGCGTTCGATCAGCGCGTTGGTGCCAAGCGTGGTTCCGTAACGGATCGATTCGGCGGCCTCCAGCACCTCCCCTAGCTCGAGGCCCATTTGCTTTGCCGCGTCGGCGACCGCCTCGAGGAATCCGAGCGACAGATTGTGATGCGACGTCAGCGCCTTGCCTTCGACCTGTTGGCCGTTCCAGGCGATGAAACAGTCGGTGAACGTGCCGCCGATATCAACCGCAATTCGCTTCATAACTCAGCCTCACGCGTCGCTAGCGACGTGCGCCACCCATCCGTCTGAGGACTTTTGCGCGACCCATCGTCTCAGGACTCGCGCCATCGCTTCTTCAAATCGTCCACGTCCAACTCGATGTCTCGCATCAACGGATGGCCGGGCGGCAGATACTCGGTCTCGACCTGGGTTCCGCAGCCGGGGCAGTAATATTCGATTATTCGGCACCACTTCGGATCGGGCGCGAAAGTAAAGCGGTAGCGGCGGTCATCCAAAATCGGCCGATGGATCTCCCTGGGGTCGCGGTCGCTGACCAGCAGGCCTTCCTTGTAATTGCCGCGCGCCGGGCCGAGGTCCTTGTCACAGCGCCGGCACAGCCATCGCTCCGATTCCAGATCAATTTGCAGATACTCTGTGATTGCGACTCGCATGCGCTCCTCCTGCCGGACTCACTTGAAGATCCTGAAACCCCACTCAGCCAGTGACCACTTCCACTTCGGCGCGATGACGCTGCTCCAGTATCCGGCTTCGATTACGCACGGTCCTTCGCCGCCCTCGCCTGGCTTGAGGCCAGCTGCGTCAACTACAGGAACCGAGCAAGGCTCGCCTTTGAGTAGCACGCGCCGCTTGGCCTCAAGGGCGGCTTGAAGCGGCGCCTTATGACCGGCCGGGAAAGCCTGCAAACCGCTGCCGCGCCTCGATAGCCGCAAGTCTACTACCACCGGCCCTTTCCCGCCGTCGCGCTCGATCTTCAAGGCGCCGGGGCCGCTGCGATGCGCTTCTTTCATTTCGCCGCTTTGCCAGAGCCGAAGTTGTGTTTCGCAATCGGCCTCAGCGACGCCTTCGCCGAACATGTCACGCTTGGCGCGGCGCTCGAGTTCGGGAAGCACTTCTCCGTCGAGGGTTTCCTGGGTGACATCGGCGGGCACGATCGCGCGGTATCCATGCGCGAGTTCGCAAAAAGCCACGCCCAGCGCGCTGAAGCTGGCGGCGGCGTGAGGGACCATGATTTCGCCGACGCCGAGACGCTGTCCCACCAGTGTGGCTAACAGGGGTCCCGAACCTCCGTACAAAAGCAGCGTCGTCTCGTTGGGCTGCCATCCCGCGTTCTTGATCACCGCGCCGATTTCATCGGCCAGCCGTTCGGCGAACGTTTCGATCATCGCCGAAGCGCCGGCCGCCGCGTCCTTGAGGCCCAGCGGCTCCGCGATCTTTCTCGTAATCGCCGCGTCGGCGAGTTCGGGATTCAGCGCGAACTGTCCTCCGGCGAAAGTCTTCGCGTCGATAAAGCCCGCGAGCAGCGCGGCGTCGGTGAGGGTTGGTTGTTCTCCGCCGCGGCCGAAACAAACCGGGCCGGGAAGCGCGCCCGCGCTCTCGGGGCCGATTTTGAAAATTTTGTCGCTGACGCTAAAAATCGAGCCCCCGCCGAGCGCGGCGGTTCTCAGCTTGGGGAACGAGAAAGCCAGCGGCAGCCCGTGCACCTGGCCGAACAGCTCGCTCTTGGGAACCGCGTCTTCGACCAATCCGATATCGGCGCTGGTGCCGCCGACGTCTACGGTGACGACCTTCGTTTGGCCTACCACACGCGCCAGCAGCGCCGCGCCCGACAGCCCTCCCACCGGGCCGGAATCGAGCGTCTTGACGCCGGTGGTCTTGGCGACGCGTCCGCAGCCCCAATCGTTCCTCATCACATGGAGCGGCTGATGCACGTGGCGCTCCTGTGTCCAGCGATCCGCGTGATACAAGAACCGTGCGGTCTCGCGATGCAAGAAAGCATTGAGCAGCGCGGTCGCCGTGCGCCGGCGATCGTCGGGGTCTTCGCACAGCTCGCGCGAAAACAGGATCGGGACCGAGCCCAGCAGATGGCCCGGGAACAGCCGCATGTAGCGGCGCTTGAATTCGATTTCAGCCTGTCGGCCCCACGGATCCGGAAATGATACGACTATCCACTCGGCGCCGCGGCTCAACAGCTCGCGCAGCGTAGCCGTGATCTGGCGATCCTGAGCGTCGGCCGAACCGTTGCCCATCTGGATGCCGCGGACGCGATCGCCGACAATACTCTCGATTAACTCTGGCGCCGTCTGGCGCAGACCGTAAGCGTCGCGCTCCGCCTCAGGGCTGGTCACCATACCGACCCTCGCGCCACGCTTGACCAATAACGCATTGGTTCCCGCGGTGGTCGAATAGCGCACTTCAGCCACGCGCTTTAGCAGCTCCGCTTCGGTGCCGACCCCGCTTGCCTCGGCCAGGGCGCGGAAGACGCCGGTGAAGCATCGCATCAGGTCGTATGGCGTGGTTAGCACTTTCACCGACCACATGCCCGATTCGGAGATCAAGCACCCGTCGGTGAAGGTGGACCCGTTATCGATAGTGACTTGCCAAGCCATTTTGGCACCTTTCCTCGCCGGGCCGGTTCGCGATCCTGGCGTATCCGGCGTCTAGCGCTCTCGCCACGGTTGCAATAGCCGCCGCCGGTTGGACCCGTTGCAACACCGCCGGCCGGCGCTTGCTTGTGCAGGCGGCGGCCAGCGGCGATCTCAAGTTCGACTTAGCGATGGATCTCCTCCAGCCGGTTGATATCGAACACGCGCTCCACTTGCCGGGCGTTCAGGTCCGGATAACCGAATCCCGGACCAGGAACCATCGTGCCACGCTTGTTCTGAATATCGACGTTGGTGGCGTTCTGGAACACCATGCTGTGTACGCCGTGGTTGATCTCGGCAAAGGTCTTGTATTCCTCGGTATACTTCCAGCGCCAGTCGACGACCTTCCACAGCTTCCCGCCACGGTCGAACGCGAAGTGGTAAGTGGAGAACCAGTTTTCACCGACCACGAACATCAGCGCGCTTTTGTAGGGATAGCGCGGATCCTTGGGGATACGCTGGATTACCGCCATTTGCCTGAGCGTCCAGCGGTCGTCGGGAATGGTGCCGTTGGGGCCGTAGAAATGCGGGAAATCCCACTTCGGATCGGTAACCGCCAGAACCTGCTTCCAGCCCAGGAACTTCCAATTCCACTCCAGCGGACGGCCGTTGAAGCCGTAGAAATCGTCCAGGCAAAAGTCGGTGCCGAGCAGCGAGTCGGATTTGACTTCCGCCGAAATCCGCCGCACCCGCCTAAGCGTCGGCACGTACGCCCACGCGTCGTCCGCGCGATGCGGGTCCTCATAGCGGAATATAATGAACGCGGTGCCGCGGATATCGAACGGCTCGACGAAGTAGTTGAACTCCTTCCATTCGAAATCCTTGGCGCCCTTGAGCGGAACCAGACCGCCTTGATCCGCGAGCTGCGCCAGATGCGAGAATTTGGCGCGCTGATAGTATGACTGCAGGATACGCTGGAAAGTGCCCCCGCCGCCGAAATCGGAGGCGATATTGGTGGGCCACTGGCTCACATAGTTTATTCCTTCGATAAAGCTCGGCGGTGGCGCCTCGACGGCGCTGGGAGCCATCGCCTGATGGCTGCCGCCCATGCGGTCCCAGACCCAGATCAGCATCCCATTCAATCCGTAGTAGTCCCAGTGGTAGTCGAAGTTCCACGCGGCCTTCATTCCGGACGTCGCATCGTTGGTGTTGAGATCGCCGTTGAGGAACGGTTGCCCGCACAGATAATTGACCAGCGCCCCGTCCGGCGCCAGCCGCACCTGAGAGCCGTACTTTTCAGTGCAATCCTGATACACCCGGGCCATCGGATGCGGGCTGGGCTGCGCGATTTCCATATGCAGCTCGGGAAAGTTGAGCTGCTCGAAGTAACCAGGCGGTACGAAAGGCCGAATCCGTTCGAGATCCTTCACCGTGAGAACGTCGCCGGGTTTGAAGTCGGGTTTGGCGTCGGCGTACTTTTGCAGCCACTCCATGTAGTTGTCCATGGTATAACCGCTCAGGTCCTGCGAGCGCACCCGGGAAGCCGGGCAAACCAGGCAACCCAGGACCAGCAGGCAGAACGCCGGTCGCAGCCACCTGCGAAGCGCGGCCGCTAGGCGTGGATTGGGTTGGTAACGCCAGAGCGTTACAGGACTGCTTCCGTGAGCATAAGTGCCGGGCGTGTCGCTCATACCTGCACCTCCTTCATTTCCTT
>JBEKLA010000064.1:0-17499 GCA_050010455.1 Binataceae bacterium (SeqCode)
GGCCGCAGCGTGCCGGCGCGCAAGCTGCGTTCCTTCATGATCGCGAAAAATATCGGCACCAGGATCAGCACGTGCACCGTCGACGTGATCATGCCCCCCACGATCGGCGCCGCGATCGGCCGCATCAGGTCGGAGCCGATTCCGCTCTCCCACAGGATCGGCGCGAGACTCAGCATCACCACTGTCACCGTCATCAGCTTGGGCCGCAGCCGCTGCACCGCACCCTCGATCGCCGCCTCCTCGATCGCGCGCTCATCGATTTCCCCCTGCGCGAGGCGCGCGTTCAGCGCCTCGTGCAGATAGACCACCATCACGACGCCGGTTTCGACCGCGATTCCGAACAGCGCGATATAGCCAACCCACACCGCGACGCTGAAGTTGAAGCCCAGGATATATTGCAGCACCAGGCCGCCGCTCATCGCGTACAGGCACGGGATAATCAGCACCACCGCCTCGGCCAGCGAGTTGAACAGCGTGTAGAGCAGGACGAAGATCACGCCGAACACAATCGGCAGGATAAACGTGAGGCGCCGGCGCGCGCGGAGCTGGAACTCGTACTCGCCCGACCATTTGACAGAGTATCCTGTTGGCAGGCGCAATCGATTATTGAGCATCTGTTGCGCGCGCGCGACGTATCCGCCGTAGTCGCTGGTCGAAAGGTCGATATAAACGTATCCGGTGAGCTGCGCGTCCTCGTCGCGGATCGCCGCCGGCCCCGGCTTAAGCTCGATTTGCGCCACCTCGCCGAGCGGAATCTGGGCGCCGCTGGGCGTCATGATCAGCACTCGCTTCAGCGCGTCGAGATTGTCGCGATAATCGGCCAGATAGCGCACGTCGATCGGATAGCGCTCGCGTCCCTGCACCGTGACCGCGATATTTTCGCCGCCGATTCCCGAACTCACCGCGCGCTGCACGTCGCCGACGGTGAGCCCGTAGCGCGCCGCCACCGCACGGTCGGCCGCGACTTCAAGATAGAAGCCCTGCGCCACGCGCTCGGCGAACACTCCGCGCGTGCCCGCGATCGGCGCCAGCAACTGTTCGAGCACGATCCCGATATTCTGAATCTCGGTTACGTCCGGCCCCTGGATTTTGAGCCCGACCGGGGTCTTGATTCCGGTAAGTTCCATGTCGAGGCGATTCTTGACCGGCATCGTCCACGTGTTGGGTACGCCGGGAAAACGCAGCCGGGCGTCCATTTCCTGGACCAGCCGCTCGTAGCTCATTCCGGGGCGCCACTGGCTGGGCGGCTTGAGCATGATCGTGGTGTCGAACATTTCGATTCCGGCGTTATCGGTGGGACTGTCGCTGCGCCCGGCGGTTCCAAACACGCTCACGACTTCCGGGAAGCTGCGGATAATCCGATCCTGCGTCTGCATCAGGTTGATCGCCGCCGTGTTCGATATTCCCGGCAGCGCCGTCGGCATGTACAGGCTCGATCCCTCGAACAGCGGCGGCATGAACTGACTGCCGATTCGGAGCGCCAGCGGCGCCGTGGCGATCAGGAACAGCACGTTGATCGCGATCGTGAACCAGCGATAGCGCATGCAGAATCGGATCACCGGCAGATAGAGCGCCTGCGAGACGCGCGACACCGGATTCTCTGTTTCGGGCCGCAGATGGCGCCCGCGGATAAACAGAATCATCAGCGCCGGCACGATCGTAATCGCCAGGATCGACGAGAAGGTGATCGCGAAGGTCTTGGTGTACGCGAGCGGGCTGAACATCCGCCCTTCCTGCGATTCGAGCATGAACACCGGCAGGAAGGAGACCACGATAATCACCAGCGAATAGAAGATCGGCCGTCCCACCTGCTTGGCCGCGTCGAGCAGGATACGCTTGCGCGCCGATTCGTTAACCGCCGCCGCTCCGCTCTGCTCGGCCGCGTGATGCGCCTCGGACAGCCGCCGATAGCCGTTTTCCACCATCACGATCGAGGCGTCGACCAGCACGCCGATCGCGAGCGCCAGTCCGCCCAGCGACATGATATTCGAGCTCACGTGCAGGTAGTACATCGGGATAAACGACGCGAGCACGGCCAGCGGCAGCGTCAGGATCGGAATCAGCGCCGAGCGGAAATGGAACAGGAATACGATAATCACCAGGCTCACGATAATCGCTTCCTCGATCAGGTCGCGCTTGAGCGTTGCGATCGAGTCCTCGATCAGTCCCGAGCGATCGTAACCGGCGACGATCTCGACTCCCGGCGGCAGACTCTTGCGCAATTCGTCGAGCTTGTGCTTGACGCCGTTGATCACGTCGAGCGCGTTCTCGCCGTAGCGCATCACCACGATCCCGCCGACCGCCTCGCCCTCGCCGTTCCATTCGGCGAACCCTTCGCGCAAGTCGGGTCCGAGCTTGACGATACCCAGGTCGCGAATCAGCACCGGCGTGCCGTTATTGGTCGCCACCGCGATCTGCTCGAGATCGGCCGCCGAGTTGATATAACCCAGCCCCAGCACGTTGTAGCTGGCGCCGCTCATCTCCATCACGCGCCCGCCGACTTCGTTGTTGCTGTCGCGAATCTTGTCGATCACGGTTTCGAGCGGAATATGCAGCGCGAGCAGGCGACTCGGGTCCAGCCGCACCTGGTATTGGCGCACGAAGCCGCCGATCGACGCGACTTCGGCCACTCCCGGCACGGTTTCGAGCGCGTAGCGCACGTGCCAGTCCTGGATACTGCGCAGGTCGGCCAGGTTCAAACGATGGCTGCGATCTATCAATACATACTCGTATACCCACCCCGCACCGGTGGCGTCCGGTCCCAGCATCGGCGACACCGCCGGCGGCAACTGCCCGGCCAATCCTTGCAGATATTCGAGCACGCGGCTGCGCGCCCAGTAGATATCGGTGCCGTCCTCGAAAATCACGAAAACGTAGGAATCGTTGGCCATGGTCTGGGCGCGCACCGCCTTGACGTGCGGCGCCGCCAGCAGCGTGCTGACGATCGGGTAGGTGACCTGGTCCTCGATTATCTTGGCCGGCTCGCCCATCCACTGCGTATGGACGATCACCTGGACGTCGGAAATATCGGGCAGCGCGTCGAGCGGTATCCGATTCAGCGACCAGATTCCCGCCGCGACCAGAATCGCCACGCCCAGGAACACCAGGAAACGATTATTGTTGCAGCTATCGATAATGCGTTCGATCATGGCTTGGCCGCTCCCTTACATGCCGCCGCCGGCCGATACTTCGAGCTGGCGCATCGCGATCTGACGGTCGCCCTGGTGTGCCGCGATTGTCACCTTCCAGATACCGCCCGATTCGAGATTGACCTCGGCGACATAGATACCGCCCGCGCGCTCGGCCGCGACGGATTGCACGCGCATCGCCGGCATCCCCATCGCCGGCATCCCGGCCATGAAGAACGTGACCGAGACCTTGGCGCCGCTGACCGGCGCGCCGCTGGCGTCGCGCAGCTTGCAGATAACCTTGTTGCGCCCGCGATACGGCGGATTCGGCTCGGTGGTCATCTCGATCTTCGCTCCGGCCGCCGCTTCGGGCTCGCTCGACGGCTTCGCGGCGGGCGCAGGCTCCGGCGGCGCGAAGCCGCCGAGCGCGGATTGGAGTTGGCTTTCCGAATCGATCAGAAAATTCGCCGAGCTTACGATTCGCTCACCCGCGCGCAGCCCGCTTAGCACCACGTAGTCCTGTCCCAGATGGGGTCCGAGGCCGACTTCGCGCGGCGTCAGATAACCGTCGCCGCGATCGACGAAGGCCACGTCGCGCGTGCCGGTGCGCAGCACGGCGCTGTCGGGAATCGCCAGCCGCCGCCCCATCGGGATTTGCAGCGTCGCGCGCGCGAACATCCCCGGCATCAGCTTGCCCGCGCGATTATCGAATTCGCATCGCACGCGAATCGTGCGCGTCGCCACGTCGACTTGCGGCCAGATGAAATCGACCTTGCCGGCGAAGCGCTCGCCCGGATAGGCGTCGACCGTGAGCACCGCCGGATCGCCGAGCTTCACCTTGCCGGCGTCGTTCTGAAACACCGCGATATACGCCCACACCCGCGTGAGATCCGCGATCGTGTAGAGCCGCGTCTCGGGCTGCACGTACATGTTCGGTAGCGCGGCGCGCTCGACCAGATAGCCACTAGCCGGCGCGTCGATTTCGAGCGCGCGGCGAATCTTGTGATCGCGCGCGAGCCGCCGGATTTGGCCCTCCGATATTCCCCATAGTTTGAGCCGTTCCGCCGCCGCGTCGATTAGCGCGGCCGAGTTCGCCGCGACGCCCTCGACGCTGCTGCCGCCAAGATGCTCTCCGGCCGTGAGCGCCAGGATATATTCCTGCTGCGTGCTGACCAGGTCCGGGCTGTAGATCGTGAACAGCGGCTGGCCGCGGCTCACGTGCTGATAGGTCTGATTCGCGTAAACCTTTTCGATCCATCCGGCGAAACGAGTCTGCACGTAAGCCTCGCGCTGCTCGTCGGCCTCGATCGACGCGGTCGCGTCAATCTGGTCGACGAGATCCTTTTCCTGCACCGTCGCGAATTGCAGCCCGATAAGCTGGCGCCGTTCCGACGAAATCTGAACCGGCGCGACCGCCTGCGCGAAGGCCGCTCCCATCGCTGTGAGAATCAGCATCATTACCACGGCAGTAGTCGCGATTACCGTCGCGCGCGCCAACCGGCCCGATTTATAGGTCGCCACATGATTAGTCATTTCAGGTCACCGACTATCTGTTCGATTTTGGCCAGTGCGATCTCGTGGTCGGCGACTACGCGATAGTAATCCTGGTTGACATTCAGGAGATCGATCAGCGCCGAAATCAGGGTCTGGAAATCAACTTTGCTCACGCGATACGCCGCCTGCGCCGCCGCGAGCGAGTTCTCAGCCTGCGGGATGAGCCCCTCGCGATAGACCGCAATCACGCGCTCGGTGGTCCGAAACGCGACCACCTGGCGATCGACGGCAGACGTCATATCGAGCGAGCGCGCGCGCACCTGCGCCTTTGCCGCTTCGAGTTCGAGCCCCGCCTGCTCGATCGCCGGAGTCTGCTTGCGCCAGAAGTAGAGTGGAATCTTGGCGCCGATCGTCAGCATGTAGTAATCGCGAAAGCGATTGCCGGTATGCTGGAACATGTAGCCGACGTTGAAATCCGGTAAGTAGCCCTTGCGCGCCAGCTCGAGGCTGCTGCGTCCGCGCTCCTCCATCGTGTGCTGCATCCCGAGTTCCGGCGATCGCGCGTCGACGAGCTTGAGCAACTCCGCCGCGCTCAGATGAATCGTCGTCGGCGTGAGCGCGCCCGGCGCGATATCGGGCGCGCCCGCGTCGCGTCCGATCACCGACTTGAGTTCGAACTGGACCTGCTCGCCGTCCTGATGATGCATCGCCAGTTCTTTCAGGATTTCGGTCTGCTGCAGTTGCGCCTTGATAACGTCCTGCTGCTGGCCCTCGCCGACCCGATAGCGGGTCTCGGCGATCTGCTCGATACGGCCGAGTTCGTCGCGCACCTGATGGAGCAGCGCGTCGGCCTTGACGTGATAGCTGAGTTCGAAATACAGCTCGCGCACTTTTTCGATCACGTCGCGCCGCGCGCTCTCGTATTGATGGCGCGCGTAGTCCGCGTCCTTTTGCGCGATCGCCGCCTGAAGGCCGAGCTTGCCGGGGAAGGGCACATCTTGCGAAGCGCCGAAACCGAGATAGGCGAAATCGCTGTTGCCCAGGCCCGAGCCGGGGCCGGGATCGCCGACCGAAAAGTTTTGGAACGTGATCTCGGGGTCGGGTAGCGTCGCAGCTTGCTGCGGCACCTTGGTTTGCGCCTCCCAATGATAGCGCGCCGCGTCGATCAGCGGACTGTGCGCCATCGCCTCCGCGATCAGCGCGTCAACACCGCTCGCGCTCCCGACGCGGCGCCCTTCTGAATGTTCGCCGGCCATCGCCAGCGATTGGGGCCCGGCGAACGCCGCGCCGCCGATACCAATCATCAGCGCCGCCGCGAATACGACCTCGATTATTAACGTCTTCAATGTTGGCCTCTAATGATCGATTGGGACGGGCGCCCCGATTCCGGAGCGCCCGCCTCCCGGAAATGCTCAGCCGCAGCGATGCCTGCGCTGCTGCGCGGGTGCGTTCACGGCTGCGATGCGGACTCGGACTTCGCCGCCTTGCCCATTTCCCGATGTTCTTGGGCCAATTTTCGGTCCTCTTTGGCCTCGCTCCTGTACAGGTCCACCAAGCGGCTGCAGTGCATCTGCATCGTCGAGAGACGTGGAGCCGCCATGTACGCCTTGAGCAGTTTCTGATGCCACTGTACCTGCCCGTTCGCTTCGGCCGCCCGTTGGTCGTAATGCCTGGCGATCGCCTCGTGATCCGCGGGCGTCTTGGCCTTCTCGATCATCTGTTCGAGGTTGGCCTCTTGCACGGCATCTGCCGCGATCGCGCGAGCGGGCAGCGCCATGATCAAAAGTGGCAGCGCAAGAGCGCAAAGTACGGTGATTGGTTTCATGATGTAATGTCTCCTTCCCTCAGCAAAAACCGGAACCGTTCGCGTTGCCCAAAGTCCGCTTTGGACTCGTGCAAGCGCGTGGCGCGAAAGCCTTCGCCCTGTCATCCGGGCGGAACTTCCGCGATCAGCGAATGTGATGGAAAGGAACGATCAGATCTGAAGCGAGCAGAGCAGATGAAGCGCGGCCGCAGGCGGAGATAACGCCGACGCCCACGCGACGGGCGCGGCTTGCGCGCATCGCTCTATCGCCGGCGTCGCGGTCGAGAACACCGCGGCGCGTATCTCCCGTGATGGATTCGTCTTGGCGAAGGTCGCGATCGCTGGCGGAGCCTGCGGAGCCGCCTTGCAGCAATCCATGTGATTAGCCGGCGTCGCGCGACGACCGGGCATCGTGCCCACGGGACACTTCGGCCCGCAGCAATCGGCAGCCACCGCGTTCGCGGTGGCAAACCCCGGCGCCGCGCTGATCGGAATCAGCGCCGCGATCGCCAACAGTAGTGCGACGAATCTAGCCACCGCTATTCTTTTACCCTGTCTTATGATGCAAGGCAAATGCCCACGCCTCGCGGCCCCTTTCGTCATCCTGAGCCGCCGGTGAGCCATTGACGGAGCATGCCGATGCCGAACGTTGTAAGCCGATTTATAACTCAGGACGCCAGTATCCTGAGTCTGAAGTTCTCTTATAAAGTATCCAGCACCTGCGATTCTGCGTCATCCTGAACGAAGTGAAGGATCTCGCGCGGTCCTCCGCGCGCCAACGTCCCGGCCTCAGCCTGACGCCCGGAAGACCGGGCGAGATCTTTCGCTGGCGCTCAGGATGACGGCAATAGGACACTGGAAACTAGCCCCTTCGTGTTACGCGAACTTGAGACTCGCCACACTCGCTGAAGAGCAACCTTGCGTCGATTTCGGATTGCACGCCGGGCCGCGACGCGGCGCGAAGGCCAAGAATCTTCCCTTGCCCGCGCGCCTTCCGTTGCTGCCTCACTTGCGATCATCGGTGTAATTCGATCCGCGCGCGTAGCCCCAGCATTTTTCACGTCATAGACAACCCGCGGATTCTTCGGAAAATTCTCGATGTGCAGTCCTTGGATCGAAAGGGAGGCGGCTTGCGCGGCCTCGGAATCTTTCAACTGCCGCGCCATCGTTTGCCACTGTTCGCTCGAAGTCTGAACCAGGAAAAAGGTCAATATCGCGATGAAGACTGTAGCGAGAGAGGTGATAGATCCGTCGTGTTCATCCATCCAGTGGACGGCTTTGCAAGCGGCACGTACGAGCGGGACGAACGGCAATGCTACTCTCCGCAACATGACCATTACGTAGTCGGTGCCTTGGCGACTGCGACGGCGGACGAAGCGCTGCGAAATTCTGGAGCGGGCGACCCGGGGTCGCTCATAAGCGCGATATTCAGAACCGCGTCGCGAAGATTGAAACCGCCGCTTTGGTCTCGATGTCCACGTCGCGTTAGCGTTCTCGATTTCGCCATGGGCGCATTGTCGCGCGATTCGATTTAGAGAAAAAGAGGCGAATTGGAGGCCTCGTTCCGGATCAATCGTGCCATCTGGATGTCAGCTTTTGGGTGCATGTTGGGTGAATTCAAAGAATGGCTCCGGCTGAATGCCCGGCGAGCGCGCTGCATAAAAGGGGCAACCTGCTCACGGCTCGCGTCATCGCGGGGCGCGCAACTCGCGCGACCGACCGTAACATTCCTTCTCTTTAATCACGACCTGAGCTATGAATAGGCCGATTCGATCATAAATCGCGAGGAATCCCGATGGATTTTACGCTGCCGCCGAAAGTTGAAGATCTGCGCCGCCGGGTCTCAGACTTCATGAACGAGCATGTCTATCCGGCCGAAAAAGTTGCCGAAGAGCAAGTCCACGCTAGCGGCGATCCCCATCGCGAAGCCCCGATCGTCACTGAAATCCGCAAGAAGGCCAAGGCCGAAGGGCTATGGAATATGTTCATGCCCGACGAAAAGCACGGCAAGGGCCTCAAGAACTGGGAGTACGCCCCGCTATGCGAAATCATGGGGCGCAGTTGGCTCGGCCCGCGCGCCTTCAATTGCATGGCGCCCGATACCGGCAACATGGAAATCCTCGCCGAGTTCGCAACTCCCGAACAGAAGAAGCGATGGCTCGATCCCTGCCTCGAAGGCACGATGCGCTCGTGCTTCTCGATGACCGAGCCGGAGACCGCCGGCTCCGATCCCACTCAGCTCAAAGCCCGCGCGGTACGCGAGGGCGATTACTACGTAATCAACGGCCACAAGTGGTTCACCTCGAACGCAATCGGCTCCGGATTCGCGATCGCGATGGTGGTCACGAATCCCGACGCTCCCGCCCATGAGCGCGCCAGCCAGATTATCGTTCCCACCGATACTCCCGGATTCAAAATCGTGCGCCCGGTGTCGGTGATGGGGCATACGGGCGGCGGCGGCCACTGCGAGATCCTTTATAAGGATTGCCGCGTGCCGGTCACCAACGTGCTCGGCCGCGAGGGCGCCGGCTTCGCGATCGCGCAGGCCCGCCTCGGTCCCGGCCGCATCCATCATTGCATGCGCATGATCGGCGTCGCCGAGCGCGCGGTCGAACTGATGTGCAAGCGCGCCAACACCCGCTACACCCACGGCAGCTATCTGGCCGAGAAGGCCAACATCCAGCAGTGGGTCGCCGATTCGCGAATCGAGATCGACGCCACCCGCCTGATGGTGATGCACGCGGCGTGGAAGATGGACACCGTGGGCAAGAAGGAAGCCCGCCAGGAAATCTCGATGATCAAAGTGATGGCGGCGAACATGGTGATGATCGTGCTCGACCGCGCGATCCAGCTCTACGGCGCCGCTGGCGTCTCCGACGATTTCCCGATCGCACGCTTTTGGCGCGAGCAGCGCGCGATGCGCATCGTCGACGGCCCCGACGAGGTCCATCGCATGACCATCGCCCGCCGCGAATTTCGCAAATGGAAGTGAAACGTTACCGATTGACCATTTGGCCTTGCCGCATCTGAGGGAGCGTCCGCGACTGCGATGACAGAAATAGCCGAGCCGGTTGCCGAGTTATTCGACGTTCGGGAAGAAGAGGAGTTCGATCACGACAAGCTTGCCGCCTATCTGCGCGGGAAGGTTCCCGGCGCCGAGGGCCCGATGGAGGTCAAGCAGTTCCGCGGCGGCCACTCGAATCTGACCTATCTGCTGCGATTCGGCTCGCAGGAGTGGGTGCTGCGCCGCCCGCCGCTCGGTCCGCTTGTACCCACCGCTCACGACATGAATCGCGAGTACCGCGTGCTGTCGCGAGTATGGCAGGTGTTCCCGCCCGCACCGCGCGCGGTGCTGTTGTGCGAAGATCCTTCGATTATCGGCGCTCCGTTCTTCGTGATGGAACGGCGCAAGGGCATCCTGATCAAGATGCGCCAGCCGCTGCCGGCCGAGATCGGCGACAGCCCCGAAACCTTCCGCAAGATATCCGAAGCCTTCATCGACGCGCTGGCCGCGCTGCACATGGTCGATTACGAGAAAATCGGCCTGGCGGATATCGGCAAGCCCTCAGGCTTTCTCCAGCGCCAGATCACCGGATGGATGGGCCGATGGGAGCGCGCCAAGACCGAGGAAATCCCGCTGATGGACAAGCTCGGCGCCTGGTACCTCGCCCATATGCCGGCGCCGCAGCCGCCCGCGCTGCTGCATAACGATTTCTACCTGCACAACATCATGCTCGACGACCGGGACTTCGGCCACATCACCGGCATCTTCGATTGGGAGATGGCCACGATCGGTGACGCGATGGTCGATTTCGGCCTCGCGCTGAGCTACTGGCGCGACCCCGACGACCCCGAAGAGTTGCTGGAATTGAGCGAAGGGCACGCCCATACCACCAAGCCCGGATTCCTCAACCGCGCGCAGTTGGCCGAACGCTACGCGATGAAAACCGGCCGCGATATCAGTGCGCTGCCGTTCTATCGAAGCTGGGCCTGGTGGAGGAATGCGACGGTGGTCCAGCAGATCTACGTCCGCTTCGTGCGCGGCCAGACCACCGATCCGCGCTTCGAGCGGATGGGGGCGCATCCGATTATCCTGGCCCGCGCCGCAGCCGGCCTTGCCGCTCAGATGGGCTTCAAGGAATAATCGGGACCGCCTACGCTTCTGTCCGTTAGCGGAACATAGCGGTCACGGATGTGTCATGTTCGAGACATTCCGCGCCGCCAGGCGTCAAAGAAATCATGCGAGCAAAACCTGCCGATTAGCACTGCCCCCTTGGCCTCGCGCCCGCGATTAGCGCCGCTCGATGCCGATCGCCAGCTTTGAGGCATTTCCCGGTTCACGGTGTGCCTAAAGCAGGCTCTTTTGGGCCTCAACACGGGCCCTAGATAAGCTGAAATATAGCGAGTCTTTTTCTTCTGCTTCCTTCTCCGATGCTTCGTTCTCCGAAAAAATTTCCGAGCCAGTTGAATGCGTCAAAATGAGACATAACGCATCTTTGCTCCATATAAGCCAGAGTGCAAAAATTGTTCACAAGGGACTTGGCCGGTACGGGAAGCAAGAATCAGCGAAGCATAAAGATCGGGATTGAGGGAAAATCTCGACCCGAAAATGAGTTGGTATAGTATGTGCTGCCCTTACCTCGCGATTACTTTTGTTGTCACGATGAGACTTGCTGCTAACGCAAATCGGCGCGGGGACGCCAATGTGGTCCGGAAGAATTCCCGCAGTAGACCGCGGTCCAGCGATAGGTGGATCTGCGGACGGACTCGCCACCAGCGCGGCCAGGCGATGATTGAGATGGCCTTTGCGTTGCCGGTGCTGCTGATGCTGCTGACGGCCGCGGTCGGATTCGCGGTGGTCTTCGATCAGCAATTGCAGCTCACCTTTGCTGCGAATGCAGGCGCGCAGACGCTCTCGATTAGCCGCGGGCAGACCACGGACCCCTGTCAGACGACTGCCACTGCGGTCTTCGCGGCGGCGCCGTATCTCAACCAATCGAATCTTCAGTTTACGATCGTGCTCGGCTCGACCACGGTTGCGAGCAGCGCGACTAACCCTTCGTGCAGCGGAGGTCAATCCAACTTAGTGCAAAGCAACAAGGCGCAGGTGACGTTGAGCTATCCATGCACCCTTCAAATCTTTGGGGTGTCCGTACCCAGTTGTAACCTATCAGCGAAAACGGCGGCATCCATACAATGAAATCAAAGAAATCAAACAACGATCCCAAGGCACCTTTTCTTCGCAGGTTGCTTGGCGTCAAGCGCGGCCAGGCCATCGTATTGATCGCCATCGCCATGGTCAGCTTCCTTGGAGCGGCGGCGATATTGATAGACGTCGCCCGTGTCTATTTCGCGTATCAACAGCTCCAGGCGGCCACCCAGCAGGCCGCGTTGGCTGGAGCTTCGGAACTATTCACCGGAACCGCATCCCAAGCCATTTCCGCCGCTACGAGTTATAGCGGCTTGACCGGGGATCAGAACGCCCAGTCCAACCTGACTAGCGTGACGATGATGAGCGGATACCCCAAGGTCAAATGCCTGACCAGTATCGGGGTCGTCTGCACCGCCTCTCCGGCGGATGCCAACGCGATTGTCGTTGAGGAGCAGGCGGTCGTGCCGACCACTTTCGCCAAAGTCTTTGGCGTGTCGTCATGGACGGTTACGTCGATGGCGACGGCGGCCGCCAAGAGCGGATACAGCGGCCCGTACAATGTCGAAATTATCCTCGATACCACGGCGTCGATGAATAACACCGACTCCGACCCCCAATGCAACAACACCAGACTGAAGTGTGCGCAAAACGCTATCTTGAATATGCTCAAGACGATGTATCCCTGTCAGGCTGGCCTCACGACCTGCGGCACCGCCACGACTTTGACGCCTACAACCGGCGCCAACGTCGCCAATCCCGTCGATGAAGTCGGCCTGTTAGTGTTCCCGGGCCTGAGCTCGACCGCCCAGGTAACGAAAGATACGACCTGCCCGACCAGCACGCCCCAAAGTACTGGTTACAACAATTCGCCTGTCTACGAGATTGTCCCCTTGTCCAGCGACTACCGCACTTCTGACACGTCCGGCCTGAACTCCAGCTCCGGCCTCATAGTCACGCTTGGTGGCGGGACTTGCAGCGGTGTTATGGCTCCTGGTGGCCAGAGCACCTTTTTCGCGGGCGCGATTGATGCCGCACAGGCGTTGCTCGTCGCCAACTCCAAGCCGCTTACGAAGAACGTGATGATCCTCGTCAGCGACGGCGCCGCAAATTCTCCGACTTGCACTACGAGGGGCTGCACTGACCACATGGGACCATCACCGGCATCTCCTTACCCCGCCACCCAGGAGTGCCATCAGGCTATTACGAGGGCCCAGGTAGCCGCGGCGGCCGGAACCATCGTATACTCAGTCGCCTATGGAGCGACGGCGGCGGCCACAGATTGCTCGACTGACAGCAGCCCGAGTATCACGCCGTGCCAGACGATGCAGCAAATCGCCTCTTCGCCGTCCAATTTCTTCTCCGATTACACGGCGACTGGAGGCAGCAGCACCTGCGTATCGGCGTCGCGCCCGACCAGTGGCCTGAACACGATCTTTCAGGAAATCGGCTCCGACTTCACGCTCGCGCGCCTGATTCCAAATACCGCAACGTAAGCGCCGGAACGAGATCGGCGACCAATGGCAGTTCCGCTCAATCCCGGCAAAGTGGATTGAGCGGAACCTCCACATCTCGGGGACCGACGACATCAAACCCCACACGTAACCGTCTTTTTCAAACGGTCTTCCCGTCCTGGGCGTTCGTGTGTCCAGGGCGGATAGCAACCTCTGGCGCCAAAACGCCGCCGCCGACTAAACTCGTAACCCGGGCGCCATCAAAGAGGTGAGGCTGGTGTACATTCCCGACGCGTTTCGCGAGGCCGACCAAACGACGCTGCATCAGGCGATTCGCGACCACGGCTTCGCGACGCTGGTATCGCACAGTGCCGGTGAGCTGTTTGCCAGCCATCTGCCTCTGCTTCTCGATGCGGTTCGCGGCGATCGCGGCACGCTTCGCGGCCACATGGCTCGCGCCAACCCGCAGTGGCGCGATTTCAACGATGGCGCCGAGGTCCTGGCAATCTTCCACGGACCTCACACCTACATTTCGCCCTCGTGGTATGAAACCCATCCTGCCGTTCCGACCTGGAACTACGTTGCCGTCCACGCTTACGGAATACCCCGCGTGATCGAAGACCGCGCCGAATTGCTGGGACTGCTCAAGGCTTCGGTGCAACTCTACGAAAGTGGATTCGAAAAACCGTGGCAGCTCGACGTTCCGCAAAAGTTCCTCGAGACTATGATGGACATGATCGTCGGCTTCGAAATCCCGATTAGCCGCCTGGAAGGGAAATTCAAGCTCAACCAGAATCGTCCCGCGGCCGATCGCAGGAGCGTGATCCGGGAACTGAATCGAAGCTCCGATCCGGTCGCCCTCGCGATTGCCCAACTGATGGCCGCGCGCACCCCTCCCTGAGGCTGCAAACCGTTTATTAACGCCCTCCGGTCCGTCATCCGTGACGCGCGGGTGAGGTCGCCCGCGAAAAAACCGGGCACGAAACGCTTTTCGCCGACCCTAAAGGTGCGCTATCTAATGGGATCGCTGCGGGCTATCGCAGCAGACTTCAGGGAGGAATCGCTTTGCACGAGTTCAGCTACGAAGCTCCTAGCACGCTCGCGGAGGCGGTGCGTCTGCTCGCGGCCGCCAACGGCGGGGCGCGGGTCTTATGTGGCGGCACGGATCTTCTGATCCAGATGCGCGCCGGAGTGCGCCAGCCATCGTGCCTCGTTGATGTCAAAGGCATACCAGAGCTGCGTCAAATCAGTTTCGATCACAAGACTGGACTTCGGCTCGGCGCCGCCGTCTCGTGTGTCGAAATTTTCGAGAGCGCCGCGATGCGCCGTCATTATCCCGGCCTGACTGAAGCCGCGCATCTGATTGGCTCGACTCAGATCCAAAGCCGCGCCTCGGTCGGCGGCAATCTATGCAACGGCTCCCCCGCGGCTGATTCCGTCCCCGCGCTGATCGCGCTCGGTGCGGTTGCGCATCTGGTCGGACCCAAGGGCGAGCGCGACGTGCCGGTGGAAGACTTTGTCACCGGGCCGGGCCAGACCGTGGTTCAACCGGGCGAAATTCTGGTCGACGTGCGCATAGCGCCGCCGCGGCCTCATTCCAGCGATTGCTATTTGCGCCTGATCCCGCGTAACGAGATGGATATCGCGGTGGTCGGAGTCGGCGCCGCGGTGACGCTCGACGCCGATCGATGCGTTGCCGCCCGAATCGCGCTTGGTGCGGTCGGTCCGACGCAAATAGTGGCCCGCAAGGCCGGCGATTCGCTGATTGGCAAGGCGCTCAACGCTGACGCGATCGAATCCGCCGCTCATCTGGCGATCGAGGCGAGTAAACCGATCGACGACATGCGTGGAACCGCCGAGTATCGCCGCCACGTGGTCGGAGTGCTTACCCGGCGCGCTCTCGAAGGCGCTGCCGAACGCGCGCGCGGCAACTGATCGCGATAAACTTTCTGGACTAAGGCAATGACACATAAGAAACAAGTTCAATGCACTATCAATGGCGAGCAGACCGAGTTCCTGTGCGAACCGCGTCAGAGCCTGCTCGAAGTCTTGCGCGACGTGCTCGGCATGACCGGCAGCAAGGAAGGATGCCTTACCGGTGATTGCGGCGCGTGCAGCGTGATCGTCGATGGCCGGGTCCTATGCTCGTGCCTGATGCTGGGCGTCGAGGCCGAGGGCAAGACCATCGAAACCATCGAAGGGCTCGCCACCGGTAGCGACCTTCATCCGTTGCAGCGGAAATTCCTCGAGGACGCGGCCCTCCAGTGCGGAATTTGCACTCCCGGCATCCTGGTCGCCGCCAAGGCGTTGCTCGACCGTAATCCCAAGCCGAGCGAGGCCGAGGTGCGTTACGCGATCGCCGGGAACCTGTGCCGATGCACCGGTTACGATAAGATCGTTCGCGCGGTGCTCGACGCCGCCAAAGTGATGCAGGAGGCCTAGGTTATGGCAGCCCCGTCCACTCAGCAATTCAGCGTTATCGGTACCCGTCCGGTCCGTCCCGACGGTGTGGATAAAGTCACCGGACGCGCCAAGTACGGCGCCGATTACAGTTTTCCCGGCATGCTCTATGGCAAGGTTTTGCGCAGCCCCCACGCGCACGCCCGGATCAAGTCGATAAACTTCGACAAAGCGCTCAAGCTGCCAGGCGTGAAGGCGGTGGTGGTCGGCAAAGATCTGCCCGAACTCGAAAGCAAGATCGAGTTCATCGGCGAGATCGCGCTCAACCCTTACTACCTCGCCCACAACGTCCTGGCCCGCGACAAGGTGCTCTACAACGGCCATGCTGTGGCGGCTCTGGCCGCGACCTCGCCGCATATCGCCGAGCAGGCGCTCGAGCTGATCGAGGTCGAATACGAAGTGCTGCCTCCGGTGCTGGACGTGCTCGAAGCGATGAAGCCCGGTGCGCCGATTCTCCATCCCGAGCTGCGCAACAAGGAAGAACCCGATCAGCCGACCAACGTCGCCTCGCGCACCCAGTTCAAACGTGGCGATCTAGCGGCCGGTTTCAAAGCTGCCGATTACATCGTCGAGCGCGAGTTCAACACCTCGATGGTGCATCAGGGCTACATCGAACCGCACAACGCCGTCGGCATTTACTCCAGCGACGGCCACGCCACCATCTATTGCTCGACTCAGGGCGCCTTCGACGTGCGCTCGATGAGCGCTCGCGTGCTCGGGATGCCGGTGGGCAATATCAAAGTCGTACCGGCCGAGATCGGCGGCGGATTCGGCGGCAAGACTACCATCTACCTCGAACCGCTCTCGGTTGCGCTCTCGAAGGCGACCGGGGCGCCGGTAAAGATGGTCATGACCCGCTCCGAGGTGCTGCGCGCCACTGGCCCGACCTCGGGCTCTCACATCCGGGTCAAGATGGGAGCGACCAAGGAGGGCAAGATCACCGCGGCCGAGGTCTGGATGGCCTACGAGGCCGGCGGGTTTCCCGGCTCTCCGGTGATGGCGGGCGCGATGACCGTCCTGGCCCCATACGCGATCGATATCATCCAGATCGACGGCTACGACGTCGTGGTCAACAAGCCCAAGACCGCCGCCTATCGCGCGCCGGGCGCGGCCAACGCCGCCTTCGCCGCTGAGAGCGTGGTCGACGAGCTGGCGGAGAAGTGCGGTATCGATCCACTCGACTTCCGCATCATGAACGGCGCTAAGGAGGGCACGCCCCAGGCCGCCGGACCTCCTTTCAAACGCATCGGATTTATCGAGGTCTGCGAGGCGATCAAGAACAGCGAGCACTACAAAACGCCGCTCACCGGCAAGAATCGCGGCCGCGGCGTCGCCGTCGGTTTCTGGTTCAACGCCGGGATGCAGTCCAGCGCCACGGTCAATATCCACGCCGACGGCAGCGCCAGTGTGGTCACCGGTTCGCCCGATATCGGCGGCAGCCGCGCCTCGATGGCGATGATCACCGCCGAAGTCCTCGGCCTTCGCGTCGAAGATGTTCGAGCGGTAGTTGCCGATACCGACTCGATCGGCCATGCCGACGTGACCGGCGGCAGCCGCGTCACCTTTGCGACCGGGATGGCGGTCTACGAAGCCGCGCAGGATGCCGTGCGCCAGCTCAAGGAGCGCGCCGCCAAAATCTGGGAGCGCAAGGCCGACGAAGTCGATTTCCAGGGCGGCAAGGCAATTTCCAAGAACAATGGCGTGCCGCCGATGTCGGTCAAGGATCTCGCCGCGAAGTTTCCGCGCAGCGGCGGCCCGATAACCGGCCGCGCTACCGTCAGCGCCCGCGGCGTCGGCCCGGGCTTCGCCGCTTGCTGCGTCGACGTTGAAGTCGATCCCGATACCGCCAAGGTTCAGGTCCTGCGCGTAACCGTCGCTCAGGACGCCGGCCGCGCGATTCATCCGGCCTATGTCGAAGGTCAGATGCAGGGCGGCACCGCGCAAGGAATCGGATGGGCGCTGAACGAAGAATACGTTTACGACGACAAGGGCCAGTTGCGTAACGCGAGC
>JBEKLA010000065.1:0-17079 GCA_050010455.1 Binataceae bacterium (SeqCode)
AACGCTCAGAATCGAGATACTCGACCTATCGAACCTCGAACCTGCACCGCTACAATCCACGCCGACACTATGAAAACAGCATAGAGCGCTGCCGATCACTCGTTTTTCCGTACCCTGCTAGGAAAGCTTGACATGACTGTCATCATCCAGGGTGTCTCAGTTGCGATCGGCTATGTGATTCCTGCGCTCGTAGTTGCTCTCTCATTTCGCATGTTCAGGAGGCACGATCGGATCTCAGATGTCTTCGGCATCCGAAGCAATTTTGACGTTCACGAAATTCTGGTTCCAATGGCAGGCGAAGCTGGTGTGGCGGTCTCTTTGGAAAAGCTCAAACGAATTGCGGAGAATAGGGACGTTTTGATGGGCGATGTCTTTTATCGATACGCCTCTGGCACAAAAGGCAAAGCGGTCATAGACGAGCAGATGGTCACAATGGCGCTCGACCAATGGTCTTGGTTCTGGATGCTCCTAGAAGCCGCTGCGATAACGCTGCCGTGCGCGCTTTCTCTTATGTTTCTGGGCAGAACCGAACCGGCAGCATGGCTGCTCGCAACCTTTATCATGCTCTTGATGTTAATGCGCCTCGTTCTTCCTCTGTGCGCGAATTACGCGCATCGGGAGGTGAGGGCGATAGTCGAAGACGGGAACCGGCGAAACCAGGTGAGGCAGGTGTTGGGTGCACTATAAGGCCGCTGGTTTCGAAATCAGATCTGAGAACGCGGCGAAACCGATAAGCCAGCCATCGACGTACCTTCGGGATTGGTTGCTTTCACAGCCTGCGGTTTCCACAGCCTTGGACTATGGGTGCGGTAAACTCCGATACACTGGCTATCTGGTGCGGGTTGCCGAGTCCGTGACGGTCGTGGACTCGGAAATTCAGTTGTCGCGCGTCCAAACCATCGCGGGACAACAGACTTCCATTAGAGAGTTCGTCGCTCGGCGCTGGCCCAATGTTCGTGCGTACAACATTTCGGAGTTTTCGCGTGTACCGCTCCGCTTTGAACTTGCCTTATGCGCGAACGTGCTGTCAGCCATCCCTCAGAAAGGTCTCCGCATCGAGGCTATCCGGGCCATTGCCTCCCGTCTGAATCGGATTGGCGTCGGGCTGTTCGCTGTTCAATCGCGGAATTCGTACTTCAAGGCGTGGGCCAGCGATCCTAAGGCCCGCCCATACGGTGACGGCTGGTTGGTTCCTTCTGACGGACGAGCCTCGTTTTATGGCATCATCACTCGGCTCAAATTGGAGAGGCTCGTATCAGAGTCTGGAATGCATGTCGCGAAGTCTTGGGTGCATGGTGAGTCGTCGTACGTCTTGGCGGGGGTAAATCGGAACCAAGCGATCTAAGCAGGCGTACTTCCCCAACCGCTGCGGATTTTTCTCCCAATGTCTACTGGATGATTTCCTCGAATAAAGGCGAAAACTAGCTCAAAGCGCCATACCCGCTCGCGGAAAGACCCTTAGCCTCGCAAGCCAGCGATAGCAAACCGTTTCTTTTTCTTCTAGTAGCCCTCGTCGCCGAGACGAACTTTGCCCGCGCTGTTGCGATACACCACGACGAAATACGTTGCCGTCAGCAAGATTCCCGGAACGAACCACGTCAGGGCCACGCGCAGGCCGTAGGCTGATGCGGCGCTATTGGAGACCGTCAACGCCATCGCGGGATCGGTGTTCGACGGCAACAGGTAGGGATACATCCCGAACGTCGCGCTGACCAGAATCCCAACGATATACAGGCTCGAACAGAGCAGCGCCGCCAGAGCGGTGGCATCGCGATTGAACCGCTTCGCTCC
Organism: Binataceae bacterium (SeqCode); assembly: GCA_050010455.1. Taxonomy (GTDB): domain Bacteria; phylum Desulfobacterota; class Binatia; order Binatales; family Binataceae; genus DATJOQ01. The sequence continues at coordinate 1,792 of JBEKLA010000065.1, forward strand.
CACGATCGCGGCGAGCGTCACGAGCGGGAACACGAAGCCCCATGGCTGGCCCAGGTATCTAATCGCCAGATGAGGCCGCACCCACGGGCTCAGCAACACCACCAGGACGGTTAGCGCGAGCATCGGCCACCATGCGACATCTGCCACGACGCGGCATCGCGCCGCCATCTCGCCCTCGGTCTTCATCGCGACCCACAGCGCTCCATGCACGGTCAGCGCGAAGAAACTCGCCAGACCAAACAACACCGTGTACCAATCCAGAATTCCGACGTTGCCGCTGACCATCAGATTGGTCCACAGTGGCAGGAAGAAAACCCCTTCGTGGTCGAGCGGAACGCCCCGAATCACGTTGCCCAGCGCCGCGCCGAAGAAGATCGCGAGCAAGGCGCTGGCGCCAGCGAACACTACGTCCCAGAACGGTTGCCAAACCAGGCTTTCGAGGTGGTGGCGGAATTCGATCGCGATTCCGCGCAGGATCAGCAGCCACAGCACGATCATCAGGGGCAGATAGAAGCCGCTGAACGACGCGGCGTACACGCTGGGGAAGGCGGCGAACAGCGCGCCACCGCCCGCCAACAGCCATACTTCGTTGGCGTCCCAGACCGGGCCGATCGAGCGTATCAGAATCTGGCGCTCGCGATCGCTGCGCGCGACTATCAGATGGATTATCCCCGCGCCGAGGTCGAACCCGTCGAGCACCGCGTAAATCGCGATCATCACCGCGACTATGCAGAACCAGAGCGTTTCCGTGACTTATCTCCTAGTGTGGCGAGTCTAAGGTTCGTTGAATCAAATTCTCCGTCGGTCATCGCGCTTTGGCCCCTTCCGTCATCCTGAGCCGGCGAGCATAGCGAGCCGTGTCGAAGGATCTCGCGTGCTCCTGCGCGCATAATCGCTCACCGCCTAAGCGCGCGGAGGACCGCGCGAGATCCTTCACTTCGTTCAGGATGACATTCACTGAGGACACTCAACACTGGCCTAGGCTGCCGACGTTTGCGTCGCGCCGCCTGGACCCGCTTCGCCGACGCCGTCGGGGCCATGCTGCACCTCTTGGTAAATCAAGAACAGGAACAGCACCGCCAGCACGCTGTACATCCCGGCGAAGCCGGTCAACGTGAACATCGCGTTACCAGCCGAGATTTGCGCGGAACTCCCCTGGTCCGTGCGCATCAGGCCGTAAATCAACCAGGGTTGGCGCCCGATTTCGGCCGTCATCCAGCCCGCCGTATTGGCGATATACGGGAACGGCGCGAGCAGCATCAGCGCCCACAGCACGAGGGGAAATTCATACAAGCGTCCCATCCACAAGCACAATAGCGCGCCCGCCATCACGGCGGCGAAGATCGTCCCGAGCCCAACCATGATGTGGTAGCTGTAGTAGAGGAGGGGGATGTTGTCCGGCCATTGTTCTTTCGGAAAAGCCGCGAGGCCTTTGACTTCGGCGTTCCAGCGCCGATAGGTGAGGAAGCTCAGCGCGTCGGGAACGACCAGCGGGTTGTCGAGTTGCATCTTGGCGAGGTCGGGTTGGCCGATCAGCGCCAACGGTGCGCCATTCTCGCTGGTAAACAGGCCCTCCATCGCGGCCAGCGTGACCGGTTGATTGAAGGCCACATTGCGCCCCTGCCCGTCGCCCGTCGGATACATCATCAGCATCGACGCGATTGCGCCCGCGATCACGCCGATACGGACGAAGGTGCGTCCGTAATCCTCGTGCTGATGCGTCAGCAAATAGAACGCGCCCAGCGAACTCATCACCACGCTCGCCGTTACGACGGCGGCACTCATGACGTGAGGGTACTGCCATAGCAGCCACGGATTCAGAATCAGCCCCCAAAAGCTCGTCAGCATGATTTGGCCGTTGGGCGCGACGGTCTGGCCCACCGGATGCTGCATCCAGGCGTTAGTCGCGACGATGAAGAATCCGGATATCCACGAGCCGACAAACACCAGAAAGGCGGCAAGCCAATGCAGCTTCGGTCCGAGCTTGCGCTCGCCAAACAGGAACAATCCGAGAAAGCTCGATTCAAGAAAGAAGGAGAACAGACCTTCCATCGCCAGCGGCTGTCCGATCACGCTGCCCGCGGACTTCGAGAAGCGCGCCCAATTGGTGCCGAACTGAAACTCCATCGGGATGCCGGTGACCACGCCGACGGCGAAGTTGATCGCGAAGATCCGTGCCCAGAAGCGCGCGGCGCGATTGTAATGCTCGTCGCCGGTGCGGAGCGCGATGGTTTTCATTACCACGATCAGCAGCGCCAGCCCCATCGTGAGCGGCGGAAAGAGATAATGAAAAATGATCGTAAAAGCGAAGTGAATTCGGTGGACGGTCAGCGCATCCATCGGTCAAGACCCGGTGCAAGCTGTTAAGACGACGCTCTTGTTACCAGCATCATAACTCTACACTCGCCCAGCGACGAAAAGAACAGAGTTCAATGCCGGGTCTTCACGCGGGCTATCGAATGGCCGCGCCGCCACGATTCTGCCGCGTTGTTCCTCGATGGTGCTAGCGTCCTGAGTTATAGATTGACCTACAAACGTTCAGCAGCGGCATGCTTCGTCATCCTGAATGAAGTGGTGGATTACGCGCGGAGGACCGCGCGAGATCCTTCGCGCCGGCAGCCGGCGCTCAGGATGACGAAAGGGGCAAAAGGACGATCGCCGCCAGGGGATTTGATTTAACGAACTTGAGACTCAGCACGCCAGGCGGCTGCTGATGCGCGCCGCAGCGCTCTCGCTCACGCGCGATCCTTGATGATCGTCTTCGCTTCGTTCCATAATTGGTCGATCTGATCCGGCGGGAGGTCGCTGAGCTTCAGGTTGCGCGATGCGGCCAGTTTCTCGACCTCGATGAAGCGCGCGACGAACTTGTCGCAGGCGCGACGCAGCGTCTCCTCAGCGCTGTGATGGACGAATCGCGGCGCGTTGGCGAGCGCGAGCAAGGCGTCACCAAGTTCCGCCGCCGCGGCCGCCGAATCGTCGCGCGCGAGCGCCTCTTCGACCTCGGTCAGCTCCTCGCGAACCTTGGCGATAACCGCGTGGATATCGGGCCAATCGACGCCCTCGGCGCGGGCGCGCACGCCGAGTTTCTCGGCGCGGATCAGGGCGGGCAGCGCGCGGCCGACGCCGTCGAGCGCCGACGCTGCCCCGGCGCCAAGCCGCTCCGATTTCTTGAGCTGTTCCCAATTGCGGACGACCTGCTCAGCGGTGCTGGCCTCGACGCCCGCATATACATGAGGATGACGGCGCACCAGCTTGTCGGCCGCCATCCGCAGCACGCGTTCGAGGTCAAAGGTCCGCTCCTCTTCGCCGAGCACGCTGTGGAACAGAACCTGAACCATCAGATCACCGAGTTCGTCGGCCAGCTCGTCGGGCGAACCGTGTTCGATTGCGTCGAGAGTCTCGTAGGCCTCCTCGATCAGATGCTTGGACAGGCTCTGCGCGGTTTGCTCGCGGTCCCAGGGACATCGCTCGCGAAGCTCGTGGACGATCTTCGCGAGCCGGATAAGCTCGGTTGCGGTCTGGTCAGCGCTGCTCATGAAAGAAAGCCTAGCATAGCGATGCGCGAACGCGCCCATCCGGCGCTGTTCATAGCGGCTATCGGATACGGTATGTTATCGAATCGTGTTTGTCAGACGACGCAAATGTTTTGATGTGATGGCGCGTCCACGGAATCTTTGCAACCTCGCGATCGCGCGTTCCGGATGCGTGGCGGTTGCGCTGTCCTTCGTATTACTGAGCGCCGCGCGCGTATGGGCCGCCGATACCGAAGCGACAGGCGTCGACGGCAGGGCAATCGGAATCCTTACCGGCACCGTGCTGATCGGGCTGGTGCTGTACGCCTTGTACCTGTACCTTCGGCCGCTGCTGTTCGATCGCAGTTCCGGCCTGGCCTGGGCGGCGCTGTTGTTGGTCGCGATCGGAATCATGAAGATCGCGCTGGTGCCCTTGCTGCCGGGGCTTGGAATAGATGTCGGAACGTACCAGGCCTGGGCGATGCGCCTGGTGGATGTTGGTCCGGCGGGCACGTATCAGCCCGGTTATTTCCTCGATTACCCGCCCGGATATCTCTACGCGCTGTGGACCGCCGGATCACTGGCCCACGCGATCGGCGCCTCGGGCGACACGCTGCGCTTGATCGTCGAGGCACCGGCGCTGCTGGCCGATCTCGTGCTCGCAATACTGATCTTCGCGATGATCCGGCGTTCCGAGCTTCCGCCGAAGCTTGCCTGGATCGGGATGATTTTGTTCGCCCTCAATCCGGCGCTGCTGTTCGATACGCTGGCGTGGGGGCAGAGCGATTCAATCCCGGCGCTGCTGATGCTGCTCAGCATGGCGATGGTGCTCGAGGACGAGTACGAGCTGGGATGGGGAATCGCGGCGATGGCGGCGCTGGTGAAGCCTCAGGCGCTGATGTTCCTGCCGGTGCTGGGATGGTGGACGCTGCTGCGCGCGAGTATCACGCAATGGATAACCTCGGCGACGGTGTTCCTGATCGTCGGCGTCCTGCTGATACTGCCTTTCCAGCTCGGTCAGTCCTCGTGGACGTGGATATTCTCGCTCTACGGCTCGACCGCCGCCTATTATCACGAGACCTCGGTAAACGCCTTCAATTTCATGGCATTGGTCGGCGGCCTGCGTCAGGCCGATTCCATGACCGTGATGGGCGTCTCTTACTTCATTATCGGGATGAGCCTGCTGAGCGTGCTCTTCCTGTGGATTTTCTACCTGATTTGGCGCAAGCAGACGCCTGAACGCCTGAACCTGGGTATTCTGCTGGCGTTGTTCGGATCGTTCATGTTCGCCCCGCGGATGCACGAGCGCTACCTCTATCCGGCGCTGGTGTTTCTGATTCCGCTGGTGGTCGAGACGCCGATTCTGGGCGTCGTTCTGGCGGCTATCAGCGTGACCTTCCTGGTCAATCTCGCGGACGTGATGCATATCCTCGAGGCGAAGATTTTCTTCTCGACCCACGATCCGCTCGCGATGGTGCTTTCGACGATCAACGTTATCGCCTTCGCAGCGCTCGCCGCATACGCCCATGAGTGGGAGTTCCTCAAGCGCAAGATAAGTTTTGGCGACGCGTGGCGGGCGCTTAGAGCGGGCGACGCCGGCCCCGCTACACGCGAGTGGCAAGAAACCAAAGGACTCAGCGAGTGGGCGTCGTCCGACACCGTGATAATCGTGGCGCTGGTCGCGGTCGCGGCGGCAATCCGTTTCTGGCGTCTATGGTATCCCAACGAGATCGTTTTCGATGAAGTCCACTTCGTCGGCCAGGCGCGCCATTACCTGCACAACCGGCAATTCCTCGATCCCCATCCGCCGCTGGCCAAGTTGCTGATCGCGCTGAGTATCGGGCTTTTCGGCGACCATTCGTGGGCCTGGAGGCTGCCGAACGCGCTGGCGGGAACGGGATTGGTGGCTATCACGTACCTTTTGGGACGGCGGATGTTTGCGTCGCGCTTCGCCGCTGCCCTGGCCGCGGCCTTTGCCCTGAGCGACGGCTTGTTTTTGGTCGATTCGCGGACCGCGGTGCTGGATATCGTGTACGTGACGTGCGCGGCGGAATCCTATCTTTTGTTGTTTCGCTTCATGGAAACTTCCGACCTGATGAAGCAGCGGCGCACGCTGCTCGCTCTGGCGATCGTTCTGGGACTCTGTCTGAGCGCCAAGCTTTACATTCCCGCGCTGACGTTCCTGCTCGTCGTCGGATTTCTGGTTTGGTTTCTCTGGCGAAGCAGGGTTTTGAGCGGCGTGGGCAAACATGCTGGAAGCCTGCCCGACCCGCTGCGCAACCGGCACATTATCGGAGCACTGGCGCTGACCGGCGGCGTCGGCGCGATGGTGTACGTCGGAGTCTTCCTGCCGCACTACGCGCTTGGATGGTGGGGCGGGATCGAAGACCTTTTCGCTTATTACGGCAAGGTCGCGTGGTATGAAAAAAGCGTCGCCAGCGCGACCCATCCCTATTCTTCCACGGTGCTGAGCTGGCCGCTGATGCTGCGTCCGATCGCGTATTGGCAGGATTTTCCGGCCAAGGGCAACGTTGCCACGATCTGGGGCGGCGGTAACCCCGCGATCTGGTGGGGCGCGCTGACGTCGGTCTTTATCGTCGCGTCTCAGTGGTTCGAGCGCCGCAGCATCGTGCGCGCCTTCATCGCGATTGGCTACGTCGGCTACCTGGCGATCTGGGTTCCCAACGCGATAGTCGGACGCACACTGTTTCTTTATCACTACATGCCGGCAATCTATCTCGGCTTCCTGGCGCTGGCGATGGTGCTGGTTCAGTGCTGGGAGGGTGAAGCCAAACTGGTCGAGCAGGCGGCGATGATGCTGACGCTGCTGCCGGTCTTCATGCTTGGTCTCGGCCCGGCTATCGGAGCCGCCGGCTTTATCGCGATAGCCGTAGTTTGGATCGAACTGCTGCGCCGCACCGATTATGCCGGCAAGTGGGTTTGCGCAACGTTTTTAAGCGTCTCGCTGGTCCTGTTCATCTACTTCTTCCCGGTTTGGACCGGGATGCATATCGAGCGCGCGGGTTATTACGCGCGGATGTGGCTGCAGGGCTCAACCTTCGGCAATTGGAGCTGGATCTAGCGATGGCTGCCACGCCGGTCCTGATGCCGCGCTATCACCTGAGCGTGCTCGCCTTGATGATGGTTGTCCTGGCTGTCGCGACGACCGTTTCGCGCGATGTGTGGGCGTCCGAGAACCTGTTGGCTAACGCCGACCTGAGCAAGGGAGCGGGAGACTCGCCCGATCACTGGCGCACCGAGAGCTGGGATCAAAAATCCGACGTCAGCAGTTACGCCTGGATTCGCCGGCCGGGCGAGCCCGCGATGCTCGAGGTCAAGAACTCCAAACCCAACGACGCGCGCTGGATGCAATCCCTCGATCTGGAACCCGGATGGTATTACCTGAGCGTCGAGGTCCGCACCGAAGGAGTCGGCGACAAAGCGACCGGCGCATCGCTAAGCATCATGGAAGACGGCGCCATGTCCAACGACGTTCATGGAACGGCTCCGTGGCATGAAATCGGAATGTACCTCAAGATCGGCAAGCGCGGCGGCGATATCGAAATCGCCTGCCGGCTGGGCGGTTATTCCAGCCTCAATACCGGCGAGGCTTTCTTCCGCAACGTCAAGGTTGTGCGCGTCGCGGCGCCCGCCGAGGGCGCCCCTCGCTTCGAGCTCGATACCGTCCGCAAAGAGACCGCTGACCGCCCGATCGGAACGCCGTGGACGCTGGCCGCGACTTTCGTCGTGCTGGGGGCGATCGCGGTCTTCGGCTGGAAAATGTTCGATATCCCGAAACCGGTGACGAATCAGGAGCGAATCGTCGAGCGCGAGCCGTCGAAAAAGTCCGCGCGCCGATAAATCGGCAATCCCGCCAGCCGCGAAGCCAGTTCGATGTACTTGAACTCGCCGGAGGGGCCGTAAATCAGGGACTGGGTGCCGATCCGGCCGGCGGCGGCGTCTTGTACTTCGGACGATGGGTTAGCGCCGCCTGCTGCTCGATTTCGTTGAGCAGTTGGGCCTCCTGAACGCCCCGCGAGACACATTCGGCGTTGCTCGGCGGATGAAACGGCACGCGGATCGGAGTCGAAAACACCGCCTGGATCAGAACGACGCTCTCCTCGGGACCCTTGGGCTTGATGTGAAACGTGAAGACCGCCGACGAATCCTGGGTCGGGGTCACGAGTTGCTTGCCAAACGCGGTTCCGACTATGCCGCAATCCGCATCGGCGATGGTGAAGCGCGGGGTCTGCGCCTCGATCACGCCGTGAGTTGGGTCGTTGGCATGAATCCGATAATCGTGGGCCTTTATCACGTTCATCACCGCGTCCAGCGCCAGGTCGTAAGGCAGATGGAGCACCGCAACGGTGCGGCTGGTAGACGGCGCCTGCCGCGCCCCCGGATAATAGCAGGCGCTTAGAAGGAGCGACGCGATTAACGAGACCGTGCCGATACGATGAATCCTGATCTTCATGACTGACGCGCATCATAGGCGGATTCCGCCCTGGTGTTAACCGTCGCGGCGGGACGGTCGCGATGGCGCCTGGGTAGTGATCTTGATAAAATCCACTCCGTCATGTCTGCGAGATCAAAACAGACCGTTCGTAGGGGTCGAGGGATCATGTCGAGCGCGAGTAATGGCCTCCTTATGAAGCTCACCCGTGAGCAAATCGTGGGGTCGCTTGAAGAAGGCGCGCGAAGCCGCACCGGTCTGTCCGCGCGAGTAATGTTGCGCCGATATCGCGAGGGAAAACTGCCTGATCCCAGCCGTGTCACGGACCTCGTTGCCCTGTCCAATCTGCTCCGCAGGAATGATCCGATTCTTGCAGAGTAGCTGTTACGCGAAACGTATCGCACGCGGCACGCCCGAACCCGAACTTGAAGTCGCGCATCGCGGCGGCGCGATAATGATTGCGATATGGCCAAACCACGCAAGATTGACGCTGACCAAATACTCGCCGAAGCCAGAACTCTGACCGTCGCATATAAGCGTGGTGATGATAACTCTGCTGCCTCGCTCTGCGAACTGTTTAACTTGCTGTTGCGCAGCACCATAATGGCGAGAGGCAACGCCCTGCGCGTTTACCAAGGCCCACGCAGAAACGCTTACCTATTAGGGAGCCAAAGCGGACAGATGGCGCCCGTACAACTCCGAGACGGCCGCTTTCTAGATGTGCGAATGGGGCTAACGATTCATGGCACACAGGACGGCTGGCGATTGAAAGTCATGAATTCCGTTTTTCAATATCAGGTTACCGCTACCGGCGACGATTGGATTTTCCGATACGAGGGACACCTGGGTTGAGCCAGGAAAGTGTATGCGTTCGAGTAGCTGGCCCTGAGGCAAGCAATTTTCCGTTAATTGACCACGAGAAGCCGTAATTAGACTTCTTATCGAGGAATTTCGTATAAAAGCCCCGACACCTCGGCGACTGTGGCGGGCTTTGCTGACAGAGACCGAGCGACCGTTCTTGGACATCGCACATCGGGCAGCCTCTGGTCCAAAACGCTAATTTCAAATGCGGACACTATCGGCGGCGCGGCTCCCTCTTTACGGGCGGCTTGTGGTAGCGTAGCTTTCGCGAGAGAGCTATGTCAGGTCATTCAAAATGGAGTTCGATCAAGCACAAGAAGGCTGACCGTGACGCCAAGCGCGGCAAGCTTTTCACCAAGTTCATCAAGGAAATCACGATCGCCGCGCGGCTTGGCGGCGGCGATATCAACGCGAATCCGCGCCTGCGCACGGCGGTGACCACCGCCAAAGCCCAATCGATGCCCAACGACAATATCGATCGGGCGATCAAGAAGGGCACCGGCGAGCTCGGCGGCGCGCAACCCGAGCAAATAACCTACGAGGGCTACGGCCCGGGCGGGGTTGCGATTATCGTCGACGTCCTGACCGATAATCGCAACCGCGTGGTTGCCGACCTGCGCTTCATGTTCTCGCGTCACGGCGGCAACCTGGGCGAAGCGGGCTGCGTTGCCTGGATGTTCAAAAAGAAGGGCTTGATCACGGTCGACAAGCAGGCGGCGGATGAAGATCGCCTGATCGAGATCGCGCTCGAGGCCGGCGCCGAGGACGTCAACGCCAGCGACGAAAGCTTCGAGATCGTAACCGCGCCCGAGAACTATACCGCGGTCAGGACGGCGCTCGATAACGCCAAGATCGCGGTGGTTGGCGGCGAGGTGAGCCTGGAGCCGGATACCACGGTCCGAATTTCCGGCCATACCGCGGAGCAGGTCTTGAAGCTGGTCGACGAACTGGAAGACCACGACGACGTGCAGAGCGTAGCCGCCAACTTCAATATCGACGACGACGAACTGGCGCGGCTTTCGGCCTAGCGTGCGGTGATCGGCTGCCGATTTACGGCGGCCTCGGGATACGGGGCGGTGCGCCCCAGGTTGAGGTGGGGCATGCGGGTGATCGGGGTGGACCCGGGAAGTGCGGTGACCGGCTACGGAGTGGTCGACGGCGACGGCCGCACGTTCCGCCGCGTCGATTCGGGAACGATCCGCACGCGGCCTCGCGACCCAGGTCCCCTTCGCCTACGTACGATCTATGAGCGATTGACCGCTGTGCTCGACGAGCACGCGCCGGGCGCGGTCAGCCTCGAGCGCAGTTTCGTCGCGGAGAATGTTCAGAGCGCGTTTCGCCTCGGCGAGGCGCGCGCGATGGTGTTGCTGGCGGCAGCGCAGCGCGATCTGGCGCTGTTCGAGTACAATCCCACCGATGTCAAGTTAACGGTTGCCGCTTACGGGCGCGCGGATAAAGCGCAGGTGAAATTCATGGTGCGCCAGACGCTTGCTCTCGACGAAACGATCGAGCTCGCCGACGACGCCGCCGACGCGCTCGCGCTTGCGCTCTGCCATCTGACGATGGCGCGCATCCCGGCGGCTCTCGGCGCGTTCAACGGTCGCCGTGCGCCGCGATGGCGTAACGCGGGGCGGAGGACGCCATGATCGCCACGCTCAGAGGCAAGCTTCAGGCGCGCGATCCGGGCCGGATCGTGGTCGAGGCCGGCGGCGTCGGCTACGAGGTGTTCATCCCGCTCAGCACGTACTATCAGCTTCCACCGATCGGCGCCGAAGTTTTTCTCGAAATCCGGCAAGTGGTGCGCGAGGACGCGCTCAACCTCTATGGATTCGTGAGTGCGGCCGAGAAGCGCGCCTTCGACCTGCTGATGCAGGTGCAGCACGTCGGGCCGAAGCTCGGGATGGCGATCCTTTCGACGCTGACCCCGGCCGAGCTGGTGGCGGCGATCGGCCGCGAGGACGTCGAGCGGATCGATGCCGTGCCCGGTGTCGGCCCCAAGGTCGCGGAGCGAATCGTGCGCGAGCTTCGCGATAAGGCGGCGGACCTGAAACTGGTCGCGCCCGTGCCGGGAGTTCCGGTGGCTGAGGCCGCATCCGGCGGCGCAAGCGCGCTCGACGACGCCGTCTCGGCGCTGGTCAATCTCGGCTACAAGCCGGCCGAGGCCAAGCGCGCCGTCGATTCCGTAGCGGCCAACGGCAGCGCGGAAGGTGTCGAATTGGAAGCGATAATCCGCAAATCGCTGGCGGTGCTGCTCAGTGAGCGATAAGCGGGGCAAGAGCGACGGTGATTCGACGGCCGCAAGCGATAGCGTCCGCACTGTGGCGGCGCCGGCCGAGGCGGAGGAGCAGGTAATCGACCTGTCGCTGCGTCCGCGCACGCTGGAAGAGTTCGTCGGCCAGGATCGGATCAAAAAGGTTTTGCGGATTTCGATCGACGCCGCGCGCGGGCGCGCCGACGTGCTCGATCATGTGCTGTTCTCCGGCCCGCCCGGCCTGGGCAAGACCTCGCTCGCGCATATCATCGCGCGCGAGTTGGGCGTCAATCTGCGCTCGACCTCGGGACCCGCGATCGAGCGCGCCGGCGACCTCGCCGCGATCGTCAATGACCTCGAGCGCGGCGACGTGCTGTTTATCGACGAGATTCATCGCCTGTCGCGCGCGGTCGAGGAAATTCTTTATCCGGCGATGGAAGACTTCGAGCTCAATATCGTGGTCGGCCGCGGGCCGGGCGCGCGCTCGATGCGCCTGGCGGTCAAGCCGTTTACGATGATCGGTGCGACCACGCGTTCGGGATTACTGAGCTCGCCGCTGCGCGATCGCTTCGGTCAGCAGTTCCATCTCGATTTCTACAGCCGCACCGAACTCACCGAGGTCATCCGGCGCTCGGCGCGTTTGCTCAAGGTCAAAATCGACGATGAAGGCGCGGTAGATCTGGCCTCGCGCTCGCGCGGCACGCCGCGAATCGCCAACCGCCTGTTGCGCCGCGTGCGCGACTTCGCCCAGGTGCACAACGCCCCGATCGTCACGCGCGAAGTTGCCCTCAAGGCGATGGAGTTGCTGGAGATCGACGCCTGCGGCTTCGACAAGATGGATCGCGCGATTCTGCTCGCGATCGTCGACAAGTTCGACGGCGGCCCGGTGGGAGTCGAGAGCCTCGCGGCGGCGATCGGCGAGGAGCGCGACACAATCGAGGACGTTTACGAACCGTACTTGCTGCAGGAAGGTTTCATCGCACGCACCGCCAAGGGCCGCGTCGCCACGCCACGCGCCTACACCCATCTCGGCCGCACCAAGCAGGGCAGTTTGCTGTAGGCCGCTTGGCCCACCATTGCGGCACCTTTTGAGCCCCTAACCGGATCAGAGATACACTGTGACGAGAGATTTCGACGATGTACGCATTCTTGAGCTATCAAACAGAAGACAAGGCTGTCGCGGGAAGGATAAAGGATCTCCTTTCCGGAATGGATATTCCTTCCTTTCTTGCGCACGAAGACATTGATGTCTCCGACGAATGGCCAGCTAAGATTCTCAAGGAGATCGGAAAGGCCGACTTATTTGTAGCGATCTTAAGTAAGAATTACTACGAATCGTGCTGGTGTTCACAGGAGTCGGGAATCGCCGCGTTCAGAAAGAAGATGATCGTCCTTCCTCTTTCTATTGATGGCAGTCTGCCGAAGGGTTTTCTAGGTAATATTCAGGCAACCAAAATCGATCCCGATCACCCTCGCCAGTGCGATCTTTTGCCGGGTATTGCGAGATGCAACATTTCCTTTGCTATCGACTCGATTATCAACATAATCGGATCTTCCAAGGGATATCGAAATGCGGAAAGCAACTTCGAGCTGATTCTTCCTTATCTCCAGAAAGCTTCTGACGATCAGGTCGTGCGCTTGCTCAAGAAAGCTTCTGAGAATGAAGAAGTCTATGATGCCGCTCGTTGCGCGGGCAAGTATTTGCCACATCTGCTCAAGAGTCACGGCCACCTTCTGGATGCTGAGACTCGCGAGTTCTTGAAAAACACTTGCGCGCGCTGGTCATAAAATGAGACTGCACGCGACCGTGCTCGTCGAACCGAGATCCGAAGTACGCGGCGCTCAATTCCTGGGCAGTTTCAGGACGCGTTCGCCGATGATGTTGTGCTGGATCTCATTGGAGCCGGCCGCGATCGTGAGCGCGCGCGCCCCGAGCGCGCGATGCACCCAGCGTCCCTCGTCGAGCGCTCCGATCGATCCACGCGTCAGATTCGCATACGGCCCCATCATCTCTTGCGAGAACATCGCGACTCGCAGGTTAAGGTCGGTCGCGAACAGCTTGCCGAACGATCCCTCCGGACCGGGCATCTTGCCCTTGAGCTGCGCGGTGAGCGAGCGGTAGCGGCTCAGGCGAAGGCATCGCGCCTCGATCGCGAACTGGGCCAACCGCTGGCGCACGTACGGATGGGTCGCGGCGGACGCGCCGTCGAACGTAACCTTCTTCGCCAAAGCGATTAGCTCATTGATCGCGCGCTCGACCGGATGGCGCGTACCGCCCGATACGCGCTCGTACATCAGCGTCGCGAGCGATACCTGCCATCCCTGGTTGATCTCGCCGACCAGATTTTTTCGCGGCACCCGGACGTTGTCATAGAAGATTTCATTGAAGCCGGCCTCGCCGGTCATCTGCACCAGCGGACGAAGCGTGATCCCGGGGCTGCGCATGTCGACCAGCAGATAGGAGATCCCCTTATGCTTGGGAGCGCTCGGGTCGGTGCGAACCAGCAGCACCTGCCAGTCGGAGCGCTGCGCCATGCTGGTCCATACCTTCTGCCCATTGACGACGAAGTCGTCGCCGTCGATTACGGCGCGAGTCTGCAAGGCCGCCAAGTCGGAGCCGGCGTTGGGCTCGGAATACCCTTGGCACCAGATCTCCTCGCCGGTCAGCATCTTGGGCAGATAGCGGCGGCGCTGCTCTTCGTTACCGAGGAAGATGATCGTTGGGCCGATTCGGTCGATGGCGAGTTGATTCGCGCCGTAGAGCGGAAGCCCCAGGCGCAAGGCCTCGTCCTGGTAGATCAACTGTTCGACCAGCCCGGCGCCCGCGCCGCCCCATTCCTTGGGCCAATGCAGCGCGATGTATCCGGCCTGATGGAGCCGCCGATGGTATTCGCGCACGCGATCCCATCGTTCGTCGTCGCCGCCCAGAGTCGCGCTGGAGGAAAGCGCCTCGCGATTGGGTCCGAAGACCTCGGCCGCATTGCGTTCGAGCCAATCGCGCACTCGCGTCCGAAACGCTTCCTGCTCTGGAGTAAAATTAAAGTCCATATCGCTCCCCGGCCGTCCGCCCGACTCGATTATTAGTCCGATCGCGAGGCTGGTGCTATTGGAACCAGCCGCGGAATCACCTAATTAGGCTCGCGGGCTCTGGTATCGCCGCGCCTTTTTTGTATGATGGCGATACCAAACCGAGTAGGGGATGGCAATTTCCGCGCCGTGCCAAGCTGACAGGGCGCTCGACAAAAGGAGTCGGTAATCAGGGCGATGGCTTATAAACTCATCAAGGTTCCTAGCGACGGCGAAAAAATCAGGCTCAAGCCCGATCACACGCTTGAGGTCCCCGATCGGCCGATTCTGCCGTTTATCGAGGGCGACGGCACCGGACGCGACATCTGGCGTGCGTCGCAGTACGTCTTCGACAACGTCATCAAGAAGGTTTACGGCGGCAAGCGCAAGATCGCCTGGATGGAGGCCTACGCCGGAGAGAAATCCTTTAACCAGTTCAACACCTGGCTGCCCGAGGAGACGGTCGAGGCCTTCCGCGAGTATCTAATCGGAATCAAGGGCCCGCTGACCACGCCGGTGGGTGGCGGTATTAGTTCGCTCAACGTCGCCTTGCGCCAGATGCTCGACCTCTACGTGTGCCTGCGTCCGGTGCGCTACTTCAATGGCGTGCCGAGCCCGGTCAAGCATCCCGAAAAGCTCGACGTCGTGATCTTCCGCGAGAACACCGAGGACATCTACGCCGGTATCGAGTGGCCCGCCGAGTCGCCTGAAGCCAAGAAACTGATCAAGTTCCTGCAGACCGAGATGGGCGTGAAGAAGATTCGCTTCCCCGAGACTTCGGGCATCGGTATCAAGCCGATCTCGCGCGAAGGTTCGGAGCGGCTGATTCGCGCCGCGCTGGACTATGCGATCAAACACAAGCGCAAGAGCGTGACCATGGTGCACAAGGGCAACATCATGAAGTACACCGAAGGCGCCTTCCGCGATTGGGGCTACGCGCTGACCAAGCGCGAGTACCAGGGACGCGCGATCGGATGGGACGATTGCAACGGCAAGCCGCCTCCCGGTCAGATCCTGGTCAGGGACAATATCGCCGATATCACGCTCCAGCAGATCCTGACCCGCCCCGACGAGTTCGACGTGATCGCGACCATGAACCTCAACGGCGACTATATCTCGGACGCGCTGGCGGCTCAGGTCGGCGG
>JBEKLA010000066.1:0-17045 GCA_050010455.1 Binataceae bacterium (SeqCode)
CAGCTCGAACTCATCAAGCAAGTCGGCGAAGCGAACTACCTGACCCAACAGATTCATAAGCCGGAGTGATTCCGAAAACGCTCGGGCTGAGGCGGTGATGATTAATTTTGGCTTCGCGTACACGTTTCGCAATCCGGCTCAATGGCGCATGCCGTTTCCGGACCTCTACGAAGCTCAACTCCGTCAAATCGTCAGAGCTGAGGAACTCGGCTACGACACCGCCTGGCTGACCGAGCACCATTTCCTGGAAGACGGCTACTCGTCTTCGTTGTTGCCGATTGCTGCTGCTATTGCCGCACGCACGAAACGCATCCGGATTGGAACGTTCGTGATGCTGCTGCCGCTCCATCATCCGCTGCGAGTTGCCGAAGATGCGGCGACGGTGGATATCCTTTCCAACGGGCGTCTGGATCTGGGCCTGGGCCAGGGCTACCGGGTCGAGGAGTTCGAAGGCTTCTGCATCCCGCGCAAGGAACGCGGTCCGCGCCTGGAAGAGGGGGCGGAGATAATCCGTCGCGCCTTTACCGAGCGCTCGTTTTCATTCGACGGCCGATTCACCAAGCTGCGCAACGTCAACCTTCAGCCGCCGCCGGTACAGCAGCCCCATCCGCCGATCTGGCTGGCGGCGCGCGGGCCAAAGTCGATCGCGCGGGTCGGCCGCCTCGGCTATCACTTTATGGGGACCGGCGGAGCGGACCAGCAACAGATGTACGACGACGCGTTGCGCGCCGCAGGCCATCGCGTCGAGGATTTCCGCATCGCACAGCTGCTCCTGGTTTATCTGGCGCCGACCCGTGACAAAGCCTACGACATCGCCGAAAAACACGTACATTACGTTCTGTCGTCGTACGGCGACTGGATGGGCAAGGCGTCGGATTTGCCCGCCGACGCGGCGATGCGCAATATCCCCTCGGTAGAGCAGTTGCGCCAGCCGGAAATTGCGCGCTTTTTCGGCGAATCGGTAATCATCGGCACGCCGGACGACGCTATCCAGGCGCTGGAGAGCTATCGGCGCCGCAGCCGGTTCACCCATCTGGTGATGGCGATGCAGTTGCCGGGGATGAGCTTCGAGGATGGAACCCGCTCGATGGAGCTGTTCGCCAAGGAAGTCTTGCCTCATTTCCGCCGCCAGGGCTAGCGCCGCGGCGATAGTCCCGGCGTTCGCCGATTCGATTCGACCGTGCCAGCGAGCGCGGCCGGTTGCTTAAGATGCCGACGTAAGCCATAAGTTGGCTGACGCTGCGTTAGTTAGTTCCAAACGGTCGTAAATAGCAGCTGTTCAGTGGGAGAGACGAAGATGGCAGTCACGGTGAAGAAAGCGACTCTGTGGCGCAAGGAAGTGGAGAACCGCCCCGGCGAACTAGCCAATACGCTCGAGACGCTCGTCGCGGCTGGCGCGGACTTGAAGGTGGTGATGGGCTATCGCTACGGGCCCGGTGAGAGCAAGGCCGCGATTGAATTGTACCCGGTCACTGGCCGCAAGGCGCTGGCCGCTGCAAAGCAAGCAGGGCTGAGCGGCAGCGCGATTCCAACCTTGGTGGTCGAGGGCGATGACAAGCCGGGCCTCGGACACGCTATCGCCAAGGCGATGGCCGATGCAGGTATCAATCTCGCTTTCCTGATCGCGCAGGTAGTCGGCAGACGCTACTCGGCAGTGTTCGGCTTCGAGAGCGAAGCGGATGCGGCCAAGGCCGCGCGGCTGATCAAGAAGGCGGCGCCGGCGGCTCGCAAGGCGCGATGAGGCGGGCGTCCCGCGGTTGAATTAGGTGCGGCCCGGAATTCTCCTGAGCGGAGAGTGATGGCTAGCCATTGCGGCGCTCGATCAGGGGCCGCTGATGCACTGAGAGCTTCGGCAGCGACTCGCGAAAGAACGTGACGATGTCCGCGAGATCGCTGCCGGGGCGGAATATTTCCAGCACTCCGATCCGCTTGAGCGGCGCGAGGTCTTCCTCCGGGATGGCACCGCCGACGACCACCGGAATGTCTCTTACCCCACGGAGGGTTAGGGCTTCGAGCGTTTCCGAGATGAGGCGCATGTGGCCGGGCGCGAGGATCGACAGGCCCACGACGTCGACGTCTTCCTGAATCGCAGCCTCGGCGATCTCGGCGGCGGTCATGTTGCCTCCGTAGACCACCTCCATGCCGGCGTCGCGCAGTGCCATGCTCACCACGATGATCCCGCGCCAGTGACCGTCCAGACCGGGCTTGGCCATCAGCACCTTGGGATTATTTCCTTTCATCATCGTCGCGCTCCTCAGATCGGACAGAAACCGCAGCTGGTCAGCTCTTGCGCTCAGGCACTCAGCGGGATTCTCCACAGACCGTACAGTTCGCGCCACACGCCGCAAATCTCTCCGAGAGTCGCGTAGGCTCTGACGGCTTCCATCACCGGCGGCATGATGTTGGCGCCGGAAGCGGTGGCGTCGCGGAGCTTCACGAGAGCGCGCGTGACGCGACCGTTGTCACGCTGATTCTTGATTTGGGCGATCTTCGCGCACTGGATCTCCGCGGCCTTGGGATTGGGCCGGAAAAGCGGAGCCTTATAGCGCTCCCGATCGAGCTTGAAACGATTCAGGCCGACAACTACCGTCTCGCCGGCCGCAATCTTGCGCTGATACTCCATCATCGCCTTGATGAACTCGTGATGCATCCAGCCGCTTTCGAGCGCCGCCACGATACCGCCCTTGGCCTCGATCTGGGCGATATAGTCCCGCGTCTGCTGCTCGATCTTGGACGTGAGCCATTCGAGATAATACGAGCCGCCGAGCGGGTCGGCGGTGGCGGTGATGTTGGTCTCATGCTGCAGAATCTGCTCGGTACGGATAGAGAGCAGCATGCTGTCTTCGGTGGGCAGGCATACGCCCTCGTCGAAGCCGTTGGCGTGCACGGATTGCGCACCGCCGAGCGCGCACGCCATCACTTGATAGGCAATCCGAACCAGATTGTTGAGCGGCTCCTGGGTGGTGTGAGTGCATCCCGACGATTGTGCGTGGAAGCGGAACTGCCAGCATTTCGGATCGGTGGTGCCGTAGCGATCCTTCGCGATCGAGTGCCACAGGCGGCGTGCCGCGCGGAACTTCGCGATTTCCTCGAAGAAATCGTTGTGGCAGCCCATGTCGAACGTGAACTGGCGGATGAAGCGGGTGAGATCGAGGCCGCGTTTCTTGGCTTCCTCGACGTAACTGATCGCGGTCGCAAGTAGCAGCCCCAATTCCTGAACCGCGGTGATTTCCTGCTCGCGGTAGTTGTAGGAATCGAAACTCACCGGATGCCAGTGCGGGGCGATATCGTTGCACCATTCCATCAGGTCGATCGCAAATCTCATCTGATATCTGGGCGCGACTTGATCGACCAGGTAGAGGCATCCCAGTGACGTGGTGATGTCGTTCTGGGTGGTGCCGGCCAGCCGCTTGAGATCGAAGCCTCGCTTCTCGGCCATCGCGAAGTACATCGCGGTCAGCGGAGGCGACCCCATGGTTTGCGAAATGATCGCAGTCGCCGCTTTGTCGATCGGCAGGCCATCGAACATGGTCTCCATGTCGACCAACGAATCGACCGGCACGCCGGTCGAGCCAACGTCGGCTGCGGCGCGCGGATCGTCGGAATCGATTCCGGCCTCGGTCGGGGCGTCGAACGCGATCGAAAATCCGTTCTGACCGAGTTCGTACTCGCGGCGATAGAGCTGATTGGTTTCTTCGGGCGTGCCGAAGCCGGAGAAGCGCCGGATCGTCCACAGCCGTCCGCGGTACATGTTGGGATAGATGCCGCGGGTAAAAGGCGGTTCGCCGGGATCTCCCAGATCTTCCCGATAGTCGAAGCCGGGCAGATCCTCCGGACCGTAGACTCGCTGGATGGGCAACCCCGATCCGGAAACAAACCGCTCCTTAAGCTCGCTCATGCGACTGACCTCGTGGTGTGGGCGTCAACAGGCAACACACATGCCAGAATTTCACCATCGGCTTTCCTGATTTGTGAAAAATTGCATCGCGAACCTTTCCGTTTACTGAAACCTTAGCTTGTCGCGCAAGGCTGGGGCACCAAGAGAATATTGATGCTCCCTGCGGAGACATTAATATGACGCCGATCGATACGTTTTTCGCCGCGCGAGCCTGCGAGGCGCGTTTGTTGCGCTATCAGACCGATTCGTGGCGATGCCTGCGACCTTTCGGCCGGTGACTTTTTCGCCCTGCGCGCTGCTCGCATGCGTCACTCCTGAACTGATGTTCAGGGGGGGACGACGACACACTCCCCGTAATCAGCATGGCTGAGGATTAGCCAAAGTCTCGGGCAAGAAGGTTCAAAGATGGTTCGCTTCAAGGATATCGGGATCAAAGCCCAGTTGTTCACGCTGATAGGCGTGTGCGGAGTGGTGATGTTGGTATTCGGCGTCGTCGCCGTCGTGACTTTTAATACGGTTAGGATCGGCGCCAATCTGGAGAGAGAACTCGATGACGAAAAGGCGATCATCGGAGATTTCGCGCCCTCCAGCGCTTCTCTGGAGCCGGCCTATTTCCTGGTTTATCGCATGATCTCTAGCCGCACGCCTGACCGGACTCGCATTTACATCAGCAAATTTGAGGATGAGAAGAGGGGATACGAAGCCCTCAGGCGATCCTGGCTGGCCCGCCTGGACGAAGGCCCCCTGAAAGACCTGGTCAGAAAGACCTACGAGCCCGCCGACCAATTCTTCCAGATCGCCGAGATGGAGATTCTGCCCTTGGTGGAAGCGGGCAAGTTTGAAGAAGCCAATCAGCGTCGTTTCGAAAGGCTGATGCCGCTTTATGCGTTGAACGAAAATTCGGTCGCCGAACTGCTTAGCTTTGTCGGACAGCATCAGACGCAGGAGTATGCGAAGGTTATCGCGACCGTTCACTGGCTGTTTGTAATGATGATAACAGCGATGCTGATAGCCGGCGCGCTCGGGGGCACGTTGGGCTGGAGGCTTACGCAAAGCATTTCGGGCTCGTTGGCGGGGCTGGCTTCGGTCATGAACCGTCTGGTTAAGCGTGATATGACAGCGAGCCTTGACGAGTTTCTGGGCCACGGCAACGAGATTGGCCACGTGGCCGAAGCGATAAAGTCCCTCCGCGAGAGCATGATCAAGGCCGATCAGCTTAGCACCGAGCAAGAGCGCGAAGGGGAGAGGCGGGCGGCTCGGACACGCCGAATCGACGACCTGACCAGAGAATTCGAAGCCGGGGTCGGGAGCGTCTTGGACAAAGTTGCTGACGCCACCGAGGAGCTCAGCAGCACCTCTTCTACGATGTCGGCGGCAGCCAACGAGGCTGCGGCGCAAGCCTCGTTGGTGGCCGTCGGCGCTCACCAGGCCTCGTCCAACGCGCAATCGGTGTCGGCGGCTACGGAAGAACTCTCTGCTTCGATTCGGGAGATAACGCGTCATACAGTGGAAGCGCAATCGGTAACGGACGCGGCGCGCTCCGACAGCCAGAAAGCGAACGAGCGGGTGCGCGCGCTGGCCGAAGCCGGCCAGCGTATCGGTGAAGTGGTCAGCCTGATCAAGGGCATCGCCGGCCAAACCAATCTGCTCGCTCTGAACGCCACCATTGAGGCGGCGCGCGCCGGTGAAGCGGGCAAGGGCTTCGCTGTGGTAGCCAATGAGGTTAAGGAGCTGGCGAGCCAAACGGCCAAAGCTACCGACGAGATCACTCAGCAAATCGCGGGCGTGCAGAGCTCAACCCACGATGCGGTCGGCGCTATCGCTGCGATTAGCGAGACCATCGGCAAGGTCTGCGAAATTTCGGTTTCGACCGCTGCCTCGGTCCGGGAGCAGGAAGCCGCGACCGACGAGATCACCCGTAACGTCCAACAAGCTGCCGAAGGCACGCGCGAGGTGACCGAGAACATCACGGGTGTTACAGCTGCCGCCGAGCAAACCGGTGCCGCCGCCATGGTGGTTCACAATGCAGCCGCCAATCTGAACACGCAAACCCAGGAACTGCGTCGCTTGGTCACCCAATTCCTCTCCGACGTGAAGTCGACGTGACCTGAGACGTAGCTAATCGACTTCCCGGACCTCGCTTTGCGATCGGCGATGCCGAGCCCTGCTCGCCGATGGTTCCCCCTCTCGCCTTTGCGGTAAGCCGGGCTCGCGTGCCGCTTGCCGAGGCATCGATACGTTGCCGAACGACCCCCTTCTGGGTCTTTGGCCTTGCTAATCGTAAGCATTTTAGGTAACCAAAGACCCCGCTGCGAGCGGAGCTATCAGTTCTTAACTAGGGCGACGGCGACGAAAGGTAAACTTATGAAACGGCGATTCTTCCTATTGGCAGGCCTCGTCTTTTGCATCGCGTCCATTTCGGTTCAGGCACAGGCCACAACACTCGTCGGCACGGTGACTGACGAGCATCACAGCCCGATCCCGGGTGTATTCGTCACCGCCAAGGACGTGGCGAAGAAAATGGCTACGACGGTCCTGACGGATACGAAAGGCAGGTATCAGATTCGCGGGCTTTCTCCAGACCGCTATCGATTGGAGGTGAGCCGAATCGGCTATCAACCTGCCGACGTCAAGGATTTTACCCTCTTGGAGCGCGACGCCCGCAAGGATTTTCAGCTTTCGCCGGCACAAGATATCGCTGCTCAGATGCCTGCGTACGCATGGCTTGCTTCGATGCCCGAAGG
The DNA here is from genome assembly GCA_050010455.1 of Binataceae bacterium (SeqCode). Classification (GTDB taxonomy): domain Bacteria; phylum Desulfobacterota; class Binatia; order Binatales; family Binataceae; genus DATJOQ01. Next base: position 6,643 of record JBEKLA010000066.1, read on the forward strand.
CGACTTCAAGGCCAATTTTCTGGTCGGATGCACTATCTGCCACTCCTTCGCGGGCGGTCCGGACACGCGCAAGCCGCGCTCGGTTGACGAGTGGATCAAAATCATCAAGTGGATGCGTGGCAACAAGATTGACGTCTATAGCGTCGTTCCCAACATCGATGAGCACGTGCTTGCGCAATGGCTGGCCACCAACGGTTTTGGCCCCGATCGCAAAACGCCACATTTTCGGGCTCCGGCCCCGCCCAGCGGTGACGCTGCCCGCGTCGTGATCACGGAGTATGACGTCGGTTATCCCGATACCTGGGCGCACGACATGGCGATCGAGCCCTCGACCGGGATTGCCTGGGTGGGCGATTATACCCACGACGAGTTGATTCGGGTCGATCCTCGCGACGGCGCGCATAAGGTCTACAAGCTGCCGCTAAAGGGCAGCGGCGTCCACACGCTGCATTTCGATCGCGAAGGCGCGTTGTGGATGACTTTCCAATTGGTCGACATGGTTTGCCGGTTCGATCCCAAGACCGAGCAATTCCGAACGTATCCGGGGCTCAAGAAAGGATCGCTGGTCCATTCCTTCGCTTACGATCCGTTTGGCTACATCCAATACGATCAGCAGGGAAGGCTGTGGGTTTCAGAGTTCGGTGGCAATGCGATGGCGAGTATCGATCCCAAAAGCGGCCAAGTCAGGGAATACAGCCTCCCCGGCAATAAGGCGACGGCTTACGGAATCGCGATGGATAAGCAGGGTCGCATCTGGTACACGAAGTATCTCGAAAACGTTCTGGGGATGCTGGATCCCGAGACCAGCGTTGCTACTGAGCGCCAGATGCCGCACAAGAACTCCGGGCCGCACCGTATGGCGATCGACGCCAAGCAGCGGTTGTGGATTCCAGAGAGCGGCACCGGGAAGCTCGCGATGTTCGACATCGCCAAGGGCACCTTTACTGAGTACGCGCTTCCCGAGCCGGATACCTTCCCTTATTCGGTGCGCGTAGATGGGGCTACGGGGGCCGTATGGATTACCGGCAACGGCGCGGATTCGCTCTATCGCTTCGACCCGGAGCGCAAGACGTTCACCACTTATCGGATCCCGGGACAGATATCCTACGCGCGCATGGTTGCGGTTGATTATTCGACCGGCGACGTGTGGACCTCGCTCTCCAATCTGCCCAACAAGCACACTAGCGAACCGATGCATGGAGAGTTGGTGCGTTTCCAGTTGAGCCGTCCGTAACGGCCGGCACGGATGAGACGAAGAGAAGAGCCTAAGCCGCAAGGGGTGGCGCTCTGACGAGCGAGCCACCCCTTCTTGAGTTCCGCGTTCGGCTATCCGGCGCTTTGTCGTCCCACCTTTAACCATCGGTGCGGCTAGTACGCCAGCACAGCTGCCACGTCTTGTCCTTTTGAAGGCTCAGAACGGCCAAGCACTTTTCGGTTGGGCGATCATGCGAAGCCCCCCAAATAATCGTCGAAGCGCGTGTCCGAAGGATGCATAGATAAGCTGCTTTATTAGTCCAAGCGCTCCGCACCAAATACAATTCCGCGAACTCGTGGAAACGTGTGTCCAAAGGGTGCATAAGCAGCCCTTCTATTTTCCATAACCGCTGGTATTTGAAAAGCTGTTCATGTATGAGTCTTTGACTAATCACATTTGAGCGATTTGGGGCCGAAGCTTTGGGAGTTTTGGCTATGGGAGGCGAGGGAGCGTTTGGGGGCGGAAATTCCTCTGGAAAGGGATGTCTCGGTTATGAAGTTATGTAGAAGCAATCGTGTTTGGTTCGTGCTGATTTCGGCGCTGCTCTTAATGCCGTGGCGGGCGATCGCGGCTGACGGGAGTGATCCCGCAGCAGATCCCAAGCCTACGAAGTCGTCGGAGGTGCGGCGACTCAGGGCAGAGATCGAGCAGCTTCGCCAGGAGGACGAGCAAAAACGCAAGATGATCGATGCGCTGGCCAAGCGGGTCGATCAACTCGAGGCCGATCAAAAGCAGGCGGTCCAGAAACAGGAAGCCCAGATCGAGAGCGTGGTCTCCAACAAGATGCAGGAGCAGCAGGTCTCGCCCACCGCCTTTTCGGGATTCATGGACCAGTACCTGGGGTCGCATACGTTCACGGTAACCGGCGCAGCGGGTTTCAACTTCATTGTCGACCAGCAAAGCTACCCGATCGACGCGATTCACAATGCGACTCAGAACTCGTTCTTTTTCGATTGGGAGCCGATGATCCTCTATCGTCCGGCCGACTGGATTCTATTCGAAGGCGTGATCTCCACGTCATTCGGCGAAGCTGGAACCGGAGTGGATTTGTCCACAGCCGACTTCCAATTGTTTCTTAATGACTACGTGACGGTAGTGGGAGGAGTTTTCGACAACCCATTTGGCGACTGGTACGAAGCCCAGAGCCCGATGTGGGTTAATCGCTTCGTTACCGCGCCGCTGCCGTTTGGAGTGGAAGCGGTGGTGCCGCCGGGCGAGATCGGCATTCAGCTCCGCGGCGGGCTGCAGTGGGGCGAACCCGGCCAAGATGTCGATTACACAATCTGGACCGGGAACGGGCCGACTTTCAGCGAGCCGATTCCCGGTGCCGCGATGGGTGGCCCGATTTCGTCGGCCTTCGCCCAGAGCAACGGCAAGTCGATCGGCGGGCGGCTCCGCGTTTATCCGATACCGGTCGATGCGAATCTGGGACGGCTTGAACTCGGGGCCTCGACCTATGATGGCAAGTGGATGAACGGCCACTGGTTAACTTCCTGGGGTGTCGACTTTAACTACTTCAACGGGAGCTTCCAGGCACGAGGCGAGTGGTTGGAGTCGTATCGAGCGATGCAGGCGGGCTTTTCGTCTGACAACCGTCAGGGCTGGTACGTACAGCTCGGTTACACTCTCAACCAGGTCAATCTGGCTTTCTTGCCGGACCCGGTCAACGACGTAATCCACAAGCTGCAGCCGCTGGTTCGCTATTCCGGAGTAAATCAGCACGCCGTCGCGATTGACGACATCACTGGCGCAACCGGCGTTGGTGTGGGAGGTATCCAGACCGGACTGGTCCCCGACTTCGGCATAAGCGGGTCGCCTGCGCTGTGGGCGCCGCACTCTCGCGAAGTGGCTCTGGCTCTCGATTATTACTTCACGCCATCGATTGTTTGGGAGAACGAGTTCGATATCGAACTCCCACGCGCGGGAGGCGTTTTCGTTGCCGCCGACGGCACGACGACACCAGTCGGCTCAACACCAAACGACCATGCCTTCCTTAGCCAGTTTACGGTTGGGTTCTGAGGGAGGAGGGCGCACCATGAAAAAGCTAGTAATTGCACTTCTGCTTGTGAGCGTAATGTTTGGCACGGTTTACAGGCCAGTCGCGGCACAGGAGCAAACCTCCGCGGCCGAGCAAAAGCGGCTGTTCAGGAAAGGCGCGAAGTTGTGGCCAATTTATTGTAACCAGTGTCACAACGCGCGCCCGGGAAGCGAAAAAGCTCCGTATGAGTGGCGAGCGATCACGATGCACATGCGGATGCTCGGAAACATCCCGGCCGATGATTTCCGCGCGCTGCGCACCTATCTCACGGCGAAATAGCTTGGGACAAAATCCGCTTCGAGTCCGGCCGGTCTACGGACCGGCCGGAACCTCGCGCAGTCTCTCAGACCACGAAACTCGCTACGAAATTTGATTGAAAGGTAACAGGGGGGCAGGGCTTATATGCCGCGGCCCAAGCGCGCAGTATCCACGCTTGGGCCACGGGGTTGGGCTGCGGAGGATCGTCGCGTTTGGCCCGAGTGAAGCTGGCTTAAGCCCTTAAACCAGCCTCGCTCAGACTCAGCGCCGCTTGGGCAACTCGACGCGCGCCCATCCGGGGGCGCACAGGTCTCCTTTTTGGTTGCGCTCCTCCAGCTCGCATTCCACTATCCCACCTTCAGCCTTTATCACTTTGCCGCTACAGGTCAATACATCACCGGGTATCGCGATGCCGCGGTTCTGCCATCGGAAGCCTAATACGCGCGCCCGAGGGCCCACCCAATCCATCACGGCCTGGAGCAGAAAGCATCCGTGCAGATGCGACTGCACCAACACGTCGGGATAACCCTCCGATTGCGCGTAGACCTTGTCGTAGTGAATCCGATGGGAATTCCAGGTCATCGCGCTGAAGCGGAACAGCTGGGCGTTGGTCGGATGCTTGACTAATGCTAGAACCGCGGCCCCGACCGTCACATCCTCGAAGAACAACTGATTGCCTGCCATGATGCACTCCGCTCTAGCGCGCGATGAAATTTTCGCGGCAGGTCACGAGTAGCCGATCGTTCTGATCGCGATAGCGCCGCGTGAGCGTGATCACCAGGAACTGCCCCGAGCGGCCTTCCTTCAGCTCGACACTCTCGGGTCCCAGCTCCATCGTGACTTCCATTCCGTCGGTCACCGGAAGATGGAATTCGAGGTCCTGCCCGCCGCCCATCAACCGCAATCCTTCGACCGGCAGCCCCGCGACTTCCTGGCCTCCGGTTCCATCCGCGCGCAGAGCCTCCTCCGGAGGTCCCGGCTCCCAGCCCATCACGCTGCTCAGATAGAGCGGTGGTGCGATGACCGCCGGGTACCCGGCCGCTTTCGCCGCCACGGCGTCGAAGAACAGCGGATTGGAGTTGCCGCCCGCGATAGCGAAGCGCTGGAACTCGCGCTCGCGAATCGTGCCGAGCTTCACGCGCTCGGTCTTGCCGATTCGGGCCTTAACCTTTTCGTAAACATCCGGTACGGAAACGCTCATAACCACCGCCGCGCAATTTCAAGAAATGATGATTCTCCGGCTAAGCCGAATCCCGCGCTGACATTCCAAGCATGTTGCGCGCGATCATCCAGCGATGGATCTCGGAAGTCCCGTGTCCGATTCGCCATACACGAACCTGGCGCCAGAAGCTCTGAATCGGCACTTCCTTGGTGTAGCCGAGCCCGCCCAGAATCTGGATGCATCGGTCGGTCACGCGCTGCGCCATCTCGGTGGCGTACAGCTTGGCGATAAACGCCTCGTTGCGGATCTTTTTCTTATTATCCGCCTGCCATGCCGCGCGATGGACCAGCAAGCGCGCCGCTTCGAGTTCGACTTCCGAATCCGCCAGCATCCACTGGATTGCCTGACGCGAGGCAATCGGCTTGCCCCAGGTGACGCGCTGCTTGGCCCACTCGATTGCGATTTCGAGCGAGCGCGCCGCGCATCCCAGGTTGAACGCCGCGATCTTCAGCCGGCCGTGAGTGAGCTGCGCGTCCGCCACCGCGAATCCGCCGTTCACTTCACCCAGGCGCACCGAGTCGGGAACGACGCAATCGATGAACTGGAGTTCATTCGGATCCCAATCATCGCCCATGGTGGGAATCTGACGGCTGATATTGAATCCGGGGGTTCCCTTATCTACCAAGAAGCAGGTGACGCCCCGCGCGCCGGCTTTGGGGTCAGTGGTCGTGAACAGGATTACGAAGTCGGCGCCTTCGACGTAGGAGATGAAGGTCTTGGTGCCGTTGATTACCCAGTTGTCGCCGTCGCGCCGCGCCGTCGTGCGGATACGAGCGAAATCGGAGCCGGCGTCGGGCTCGGTGAAAGCGTAGCAGCTATGCTTTTTGCCCTCGATGACAGGATAGAAGAAGCGCTTCTTCTGTTCCTCGTTGCAGAGATAGAGGGCCGGCTCGGGGCTGCCGCCGAACTCAAACATCGCCGGATGCTTGAACAGCTCCTCGTCGATCATGCACAGCGTGAGCTGGCCGACGTCCAGGCCGCCGTATTCCTGCGGTACTTCGAGCGCCCAGAACCCGGCCTCGCGCCCCCTACGTTCGAGATCGTGACGAAGCTTGGTTTCGAGCTTACCCTTGAGCAGGAAATCCTTCTCAATCGGCATCAACTCCTTCATCCGGAATTGACGAACGCTCTCGAGCATCATCCGTTGCTCGTCTGAAATCGCAAAATCCATCTGCGCTATGCCTCCTGCTCTTCAAAAACTGACGCCGTCGGAAACGAACTGTATCCTCCGGACTCAAATCCCGCAGCTTCGACCGCATCCGGCCGTCGAAGCCAATCAGCCCGTTCCGATACGACTGGGACTGGATGTCTCGCTGTAATTCGTGAGCCAGAAGCATGCCAAAACTTGTATGGAATTAGCAAGAACAAAAAACTCCAACGTCGTAGCAAGGATTCTTATCTAGCCGCGATTTCGTCTTGCATAGGCCACGAACGTAGCGGAGGCAGCGCACACGGCCCCTAGGGCTTTTTGATCGATTTGTCGCTGACTGGGCGCGAGTTGAAAGCGCTCGGAGGTGTTCGCTTCCCGCCGCCCAAGATGCGGCGTGGGCCCGTTGTGAGAAAAAAGTTGGGTCCGACGGATACACAGGTCAAATTTGCTGCTTCTTTCGGGTTCTTCGAAAACTGATGCGTCACAAAAAATCCTTCGATCATCGCGCCTTCGTCATCGTACGTGCTTTGAGGCACGAATCCTGCTCGTCTCGTGACAATCGCCGCATTTGGGCCTAATCTAGCCGCGGACCGACGGCCCGGCGGCGATGTCTAAGCCGCCAACGGGCCGGAAGGAAGAACTGTTGCGATGGCAGAATCAGCACAATACGCCGATCGGCCGACGCTTAACGGTGAGCGGCAAGCTCAGTTCGAGACCACTTCTGGAATAACCACGCAGCGCGTTTACACGCTCGACGATCTTGAAGGTTTCGAGCCCAAGCAAGACCTCGGAGAGCCCGGCCAGTTTCCCTATACGCGCGGGATCTATCCGTCGATGTATCGGGGCAGACCTTGGACCATTAGGCCCATTACCGGCTTTATGGGCGGTCCGATGAGCAATTCGCGGCTGAAGACGCTCATCGAGATGGGGCAGACCGGCATCCATATCGTGCCCGATCTGCCGACCTACCGCGGCCTCGATTCCGACCATCCGCGCGCACGCGGCGAAGTGGGCCGCAACGGCGTCGCGTTCGACTCGCTGGCGGATATGGAGGAGTTGTTCGAGGGGATCCCTCTCGACCGGATCAGCGCGTCGTTCTCGACTTGGGGCGTGGTCCTTTTCGCGATGTTGATGGCGGTGGCGGAGAAGCAGGGCGTCGAACCCGGCCGGCTGCGCGGCACGACCCAGAACGACGTCATCCTCTACCATCACTCCTGCCATTTCTTCGACCTCGGATTACGTACCAATCTCAAGCTCTTCGCCGACCTGGTCGAATACACAGCGCGCAACGTTCCCGGATGGCATCCGGTCAGTATCTCCGGCTACAACTGCCGCGAGGGCGGCTGCTCGGCCGCGCAGGAAATCGCGTTCGCGCTCGGTGACGCGACGGCTTATATCGACGCGGTGCTGCCGCGAGGGCTCTCGGTCGACGAGTTCGTTCCCAAGTTTTCGTTCATGCTCTGTTCGCATGCGCACTTCTTCGAGGAGATCGCGAAGATGCGCGCGATACGCCGGATGTGGGCGCGGATGATGGCGCGGCGGTATGGGGCGAAAAATCCCCGCACGCTGCAGTTCAAATTCCACACTCAAACCTCTGGAGTGGTGCTGACCGCGCAACAGCCCATGAACAACGTCATCCGCGCGACGCTTCACGCGCTGGCGGGCGTTCTCGGTGGGACGCAGAGCATGCATGTATCCTGCTACGACGAGGCGTACGGGCTGCCGACCGACGATTCAATCCGGCTTTCGGTAAACACTCAGAACATCCTGGCCAACGAAACCGGCGTCGCCGATACCGCAGACCCGCTTGGCGGATCGTATTACGTCGAGGCGCTGACCAACCAATTGGAGGAGAAGGCGACGGCGATCCTCGATCAAATCGAGGCGCAGGGCGGGATGGTCGCGGCGACGCTCAACGGATGGGTGCAAAAACAGAAAGCGGAATACTCGCGCACGCTGCAGCATCAGATCGAGAGCGGCGAGCGCGTGATCGTCGGAGTCAACGCGTTCAGACGCGAAGACGAACCGCCGATCGAAGCCGTCTTTACGATCCCGCCGTCGTTTGAAACTGACCGCATCGCGCGGCTGCGGAGGATTCGGGAAGCGCGCGATCAGGCGGCGGTTGCGCGGTCGCTCGGCGATCTAGAACAAGTATGCCGGGCGGGGGCGAATACGCTCGACGCGACGCTGGCCGCGGTCAAGACTTACGCAACGCTGGGCGAGATCTATGACGTTTACCGGCGCGTATGGGGCGACGTTCCGCGCGAAGAGATTTTGGTGAGCATGAGCAACTGACGAGAGGGTCGAAACCCGATGGCGCAGCAGGCACAACTCAAAACGGATTCTTTGTCGTCGCGGGCGCGGCCGCGATTGCGAATCCTGCTCGGCAAGCCAGGTCTCGACGGCCACGATATCGGCTTCAAGGTTGTGGCCTCGGCGTTGCGCGACGCGGGCTTCGAGGTGGTGCTGGGAGGGATTTATCTCGCTCCGGAAGAAATCGTGGAGATGGCGGTTCAGGAGTCCGCCGACGTGGTCGGCCTCAACGTGATGTCGGGATGCCATATGACCGCGGTGCCGGAAGTCCTGGCAGGGCTTAAGGCCAAAGGCCTGGAGCTGCCTGTGATTGTCGGGGGAATCGTTCCGCCGGCGGACGTCGCGGCGCTGCGGGAACAAGGTATCGCGGCATATTTCGGGCCCGGCACGCCGATGAAGGAAATCGTCGCGTTTATGAACAGGATTGCTGAAAGCAAGAAAGCGATATGAAACTGCCCATCTTCAAGGGGGAGATTTATCATCCAAATAGATAACTCTGCGTTTGTTAACTTAGTAGCAGTTGACGCTCAGCCCTAAATGCCGCGATCGAGATTCGTCGGACGAGCGCCATTAGTAAAGCGGGCGAACAAAAAGAGGACCTAACATCAATGGCTCATGCACCGGAAACAGTATCTGTCGCTACGAACGGCAAAGATCAAACCACTGACCGCGACGGCGCGCTGCACGCTGAGATCGAGGCTTGGGAGCAGCGCAATCAGGACGCGTTCCGCACCGAGACCAAGGAGAAATTTGTCAGCGACGAAGGTCTCGAAGTGAAGCGGGTCTATACGCCGCTCGACTTGGCCGAGAGTGGATTCGACTATCGAAGCGACCTGGGTCTTCCGGGCGCTTATCCATACACGCGCGCGATAAGCCCGACACTCTATCGCAGCAATCTGTGGCGCATTTCTCAGTATTCGGGTTACGCGACGCCGGAGGAATGCAACGACCTGTGGAGAGCGCAAGTAGGGAGCGGTCTGAATTATATCTACATCGCTTACGATCTGCCCACCCAGCTTGGCTACGACCCCGATTATCCGGAGGCCGCGGGCGAGGTGGGGCGCGTGGGCGCCTCGCTGGTATCGCTCAAGGACTGGGAAATCGCCTTCGACGGCATCGATATCGAGCAGGTGATAGTGTCACAGGTGATCAATGCTCCCGGGGCGATCGGCATCGCGATGCAGCTCGCGTTCGCGCGCGAGCGGGGAGTGCCGTGGAACAAGCTCAAAGGCGTCGCGCAGAACGACATCCTCAAGGAGTACATCGCCCGCGGCAACTATATCTTCCCGCCCGAGCCCGCGATTCGGCTGTTGGTAGACAGCCTGGCCTTCTGCGCGGCCGAAGTGCCTAACTATAATCCGATGACGGTAACCTCCTACCACTTCTCCGAACAGGGCGCCGATCGCGTGCACGAGGTCGCCTTCGCCGTCGCCGACGCGATCACTTACGTGGAGGCGGCGAAGCGGAGAGGAGTCGATCCCGACGCTATCCTGCCGCAGCTAACGTGGCTGGTCAGCCACGAGCATAATGATTTTTTCAGCGAAATCGCCAAGCTGCGCGCGATGCGCAAAGTATGGGCCAGGATTACCAAGGAACGCTTCGGGGTGAAGAAGCCGGAATCGATGATGTGCCGCACGATCTCGGCGCAGAGCGGCCTGTCACTGACTAAAGAACAGTATATCAACAATATCGCACGGACTAGCATCTCGGCCTTGGCCGCGGCTCTCGCGGGCGTGCAGACTATCGATTTGCGCACTTATGACGAGCAATGGGGCATACCCAGTAAGGAAGCCGAGCTTACCAACGTCCGCATTCAGCAGGTGGTGGCTTACGAGACCGGGGTGACTGACAGCGTGGATCCGCTGGGCGGTTCGTACTATGTCGAAGCGCTTACGAAGCAGCTCGAAGAACGGATCATGGAGGAGGTGCGGCGGATCGACGAGATGGGAGGGATGCTGCGCGCGATCGAACTTGGCTATCCGCAAAACAAGAACTTTGACGATGCCTGTCGTTTTCAGAGACAGCTCGAAGCGGGAGAAATGGTCAAAGTCGGATTCAATCGGTTCAGAGAAAAAGAGAACAGCCGGCCGCTGAAGGTGTATCGTGCCGACCCGAAAGTTGAGGAACAGCGAAAAGAGAACGTGCGGGAGTTGCGCCGCAACCGTGA
>JBEKLA010000067.1:0-16924 GCA_050010455.1 Binataceae bacterium (SeqCode)
TCCATGTACCAACGGTCGGGATAGTCGCGCTTCATGCCGGCGAGCAGGCCGGGACTAAGATCGGAGCCAATGAACACGACGCGATCATCGCGCTTGGCCAGCTCGTACACCATGTTAACGCAAGTCTGGCGCATCAGCTCGGCTCCAGCGCGGCATAGAGCTGCTTGCCGAGGTCGCTCGGCACCCGCGACTTGTGATGCCACTCCGGGTCATGCTCGGCGAAAGGAAAGCCCTTGCCCTTGACCGTGTGGCAAATTACGGCGGTCGGACGCTTGCCATCGAGCGGAAGCTTGCGGAACGCATCACGCAGCTTCACGATATCATGCCCATCCACCTCGAGCGTCGCGAAGCCGAACGCTTGCCACTTGTCGCGCAACGGCTCGAGCTCCTGAATTTCCGCGGTCGGTCCCGCCGACTGGATCTTGTTGTAGTCGACAATGGCGACGAGGTTAGACAACGTGTGCTTGCCCGCGCACATAGCGGCTTCCCACACCGAGCCCTCGTTGGTCTCACCATCGCCCATGATCACGAACACGCGATTCGCGCGCTTGCGCATCCGCGCCGCCAGCGCCATGCCGACGCCGATCGAGAGGCCATGGCCGAGCGAGCCAGTGGAGGCTTCGACGCCTGGCACCTTGCCGTGCTCGGGATGGCCGCCGAGGATCGACCCCTTGCGGCAGAACGTCTTGAGCACGTCGATGGGGAAATACCCCTTGTCCGCCAGCAAAGCATAAAGCGCGAGACAGCCGTGCCCTTTGCTAAGAATGCAGCGGTCGCGTTCCGGCCAATCGGGTTCATTCGGCCGGTGGTGCAGGATGTCGTCGTAAAGCACGCGCAAGATTTCCAGCGGCGACATCGAGGAGCCGATATGGCCGCGCTCGCCGCCGACCAGAGCATCGACGATCAGCCGCCGCAGGTATTGCGAGCGGGCGTCGAGCGGCAAACTCTTCGGACTGCGGGCGACGGCGATAGGATTGGCGCTCATGCCATGACATCCCCGGTGTCGGCAAGCCTTACCATCCTGCGCGCCTTGTCGAGCTGCGCTTGCAAGATCGCGGATCGGTCGCCGCGGGTGCCGGCCATCACACGACGCGCCCAGCGCTCCGGCAAGAACTCATTGAGAAGAATCATCGTCCAACGCATGGCATATAGCGGCAACGAACCGCGCAATCTCGCATCAAACGTTTTGTCGGCCTGAAATACATCGGACATGGAACTGAGAAAACGCTTTTTGAGTTCGGGTGTCAAATCCATTCCCGGATGCAGGACGAAATCGCTCGCGAGTTTGATCGGATCGTCCCACCCAAAATACTCGAAATCGAGAAAGACAATACGGCCATCCGCCTGCATCAGCGCGTTATGAAATCCAAAATCCGAAGGACTGAGGCAGCGTAGTTCTGGATCAATCGGCGCATCGAATTCGAGCCCGGCCTGCGCATAAATTTTGCGGGCGTGCGCGACGGCGCGCTCCCCGACAGGCGTGAACACCTCGTCGAGAAACTTTCTCAATTCGGGGTGTGCCGGCGCCTGCGCGCTTAGCGTTGCGAGCCGCGCCTCCATCTGTTTAGCAATCGACTGCGCACTGAAGCAGGCCTCCGACGCCGACGGCATGGACGTCGCATCCATCGCATCGCGTAGTCCGTGCAACGTACGCGTGAATGCGACGGCGGCATCGATTGCGGCGACGCTTCCCCCCACTGGGGCTCCCGCGATCCACTCATACAGCGCAAAGTTCGCCTCGTGATCCTTTGCTATCGGTTTCGGCACATGGGTGATGCCGTGACGTCGCATGAACTCGAGCGCCGTGAACTCCGTCGATAGCCGATCACGCAGATCAGATGGCTGCCGGGGATAGGACTTCAGCGCGTAGACTTCTCCATCCTCGCTCTCGATTCGGAACAGACGATTGTTGCCGCCGCCCTTGCGGGCGGGCCGCACTGATCGCAGCACGGCGCCGGCGAGCTGCTCGCCGACCTTGGCGACTTCATCGGGAAAATCCACCACACCATTCGCGTGTTCCAGCACATAGCGCGCGATATCGGGCCATGTCTTGCGAACGACAATCGCCCGGTCGTGGGCGGACTCATGATCGGATGTAAACAACACGCGCCTGACAGTGGCCGGAAAGGTCGGATCGACGAACACCTCCTCGAGATCGTCGATGAACACGCCGCAGCCGAGGGCGGAAATCTGCGCAATCTTTTCGGCCCTTGTGTCGGCAAAAAATATCTGGTCGCGCGAAAATCTGAGTCGGGCCGGATCAAAGAAGCCATTCTTCTCCATCCAGGTTAGCGCCGCTTCGCGCAAATCGACTTTGAGCGCGTCGTAATTTGAATATCGCGTCTTATGGCTGACGATGAACATTTCGATCCCGCGCCGCCGCAAGGCGTCGATGAACTCAATCACGCCGGGAAACGGCTCGGCTTCGCTCATGCGCTGGCCATACACCTCGCCCTGGAGGATTTGCCATTTGATCTCACCGTCATCGAGAAGGCGCACCACGTCACGCAACTGCTTCTTGGTGCCACGGAAATCCTTCGCTACCCAGCCGCGTGACCGCGCCGCTTCGGTAAAGACGCGATCGTAGCTTACGATGGTGTTGTCGAAGTCGATCCCCACCGGCATCGAGTGTTTTTCCGGCTCGGCTATTTCAGGCTGATTTCTTGCATGCGCTTGATGTTGAAGTAGCGCGGGTCATCGAGCGAATTCGGCAGCTTGCCGGCCCTGAATGCGCTCACGAGGTCGCGGACGGCGTCCTCGATCGTATGTTTAGGCTCGAATCCGAGCTTTCGGCGCATTTTATCCGAGGAGACATGGTAGGAGCGCAAATCGTTCGTTGGTACGACATCGATCATGATGTCGTTGCCGACCTGCCGCCTGACCATTTCGGCGAGCTGATCGAGCGTATGATTCTCGAAACCCGCATTGTAGATTTCGCCGTCGATCTTCTCTTCGGGTTGCTGCAGCAGGAACACGTAGAGGTCGGCCATATCCTGGACGTGAATGTTGGGTCGCTTCTGGGTACCGCCCAGCACCTTAATGCGCCGGTTGTGGTAGGCCTGATTGGTAAGGATATTGACGACCACGTCGAGGCGTTGGCGCGGAGCGTACCCGCACACTGTTGCCGGGCGCAGTGTGCAGGTGACAAATCCGGGCGCGCGCTCTTCGGCCAGCACCTCTTCGCACATCGCCTTGAATTTCGAGTAGTCGGTAAGCGGTTCGAGCACCAGTTCCTCGGTCACCTCGGGGTCGTCCTTGATGCCGTAAACCGACGAGGAAGAAGCATAGATGAAGCGCTCGACGCCGGCGGCCTTGGCGGCCCGCACCAGCGGACGGAACGAGTCGTAATTGATCGATTTGCCGAGCTCCGGATTGAGCTCGAACGACGGATCGTTAGAAATGCAGGCGAGATGAATCACCGCGTCGCAGCCCCATAATGCTTCACGAACAGCTTGCGGATCGCGCAAGTCACCCTTGATCTGACGCAGGCGAGGATGTTCCTTGAATTCGTCAAAAAGATTCTCGCCGTAAATGTAAAGATCGAGCACCGCGACACTGTGCCCTTCGGCGAGCAGCTTGGGAACCAATACACTACCGACATAACCGGCGCCGCCGGTCACCAAAACGTTCCAGATTCGCTTCTGTTTCTGTTCAGCCATGCTTGCGTCGAGGCTCGTTATTTCATAAGCGCGGTCAGAAATTTCAACATGGGAACTTTGCCGATGTACCGGCGATGCCCCACGATGCCGACTTTGATGGCGCCGGCGGCATTGCCAATCAAGCCGATTTGATCCATGCGTCCGCCCGCACATACGAGCGGCGCGGTCACGGCCAGAAAAGCGTCGCCCGCGCCGACCGTGTCCACTACGGTATTAGTAAAGGCGGGGATGCGAACGGCCGGGCCGTTGTCGCGCTCGAATACGATGCAGCCGTGCGGGCCATTCGTTATGATGATGTGGTCACAGTCGATGCATTGGGAGAGCTTGCTCTCCACCATGTCGATGATTTCTGAGTATTTGTCGGCGACCGCGAGCCGGGCCTCCGGCGCATCGAGGCAGATGTAGTCCGCCTCTCCGTATTTGGTGATCAGATTGAACCCCTGGTTGCCGGCGTTGGTCTGCGCGTTCACGGCAAGGAATGGCGCATTGTCGCGCAGCACCGAGACGATCCGCGGCGAGATGAGCCCGTGGCCGAAATCGTTGGCGATCACGATATCGGCGGTTTGCGTCGCCTCTGCCACCCGGGATGCCACCATTTCCTCGGTTTCTGCGTCGAACGGTTTGTCGTTGAAAAAATAGACCTCGAACAATTTGCGCATATAGCTCGGTTCGACGAAACGGCTCTTGCGCACAGTCGGAGCATCGGGGCGCATAATTCGGGTTAGCTTGACGTTAGGCTGCAGGTGCCCGCGGATTAGCTCCTCCTGTGAATCCATAGCACCCAGCGCCGTGATCACCTCGACCTCCCGGCAGAAGCTCGCCACGTGATTGGCCGTCGCTATCACGCCGCCCGAGAACACCTCGCGGTTCTCAAAGTGCGAGGCGATGATGTTTTCTTTTGGCGCCTTTCCCAAGGGTCGGACATATTGGTACTCGTCGATGATGGTGTCGCCGACGAGAACAACCCGGTAATCCTTAACCGCTTCGATCAGATCGATAAGAGCACGCAAACCGCCGTCGCTTCGCATTCGGTCGAGAAAATCGCGAAGTGGCGGATCATAGATGTTGAGATATTTGTTGATCAGTGACGATGAGCTGAAGGTGATGTCCTTGGTGAAGACCAACCGGCCGCCGTGTTTCTCCACAGCATCCTTCTCCTGGACGATCCTGCCAGTGATGTCGTCCTCGGAATTTTCGTAATCTGATCCCTTGACGTACACATCCGGCTTGACCGCCTCAAGCACCGCTTCAGCCGAAGACGAGTGGTTAATGCCCACCCAGTCGACATATTCGAGCGCGCCGAGCATTTCTGCGCGCATCTGTTCCGGAAAGATCGGCCGCCCCGGCCCCTTGTTGACGAAAGCGTCCGCGGTGACGGTGACGATCAGAACGTCACCTTCGCGGTGGGCCGCTTCGAGATGCCGTACATGACCCATATGCACTAAATCGAACACACCGTGAGCCAGAACTACAACGCGGCCGCCGGCCCGCGCGATCGCGGCGATTTCACCGAGCTGCTCCAGCGTCTTGACCTTGTCGCGCGCTTGTCGCGTCCGCGAATCATTCTCTGGCGGCGCAATCGTGTGCAGCGAGGATTTTGGACTCATTGTGCCGGAACCGCGGTAGTTTGCCCCAGATACTTGAACCAGTCGGCGGTCGCCGTGCTGATGCCATCGATCGTCCAAACAGGCGCCTCACGCCAGTAGTCGATATTCTCCAGCATGATCGAAACCCCGTCTTCAAAGCTCGTCAGTGGGGCCCAATTCAGCAGGCGCTTGATCTTGCGAATGTCGGCGAAAGTACAATCGGGCTCGCCCGGCCGCTTGGGAATGTGAACCTTTTCTCCCCCGAGCAATTCAACCAGCCGGTTGACGCTGTAGTGATTGCCCGAACCAACATTCATGATCTCACCGGCGAGATTCGAGCGGGCGGCCGCGATGAATGCTTCAGCGACATCAGTCACGAAAGTGAAATCGCGCGTCTGCGTACCGTCGGAAACGACGGTGAACGGCTTGCCAGCGAGCTTCTGCGCGAGAAACACGCCGAACACCGCCCCGTAGGTTCCCGAGGTCCGCGAACGCGGCCCGTAAACATTGAATAATCGCAGCGACACGCAAGGGAGTTTGTAAACCTGTGCCCAATGCATGACGTACTGCTCACCAACATATTTCGTCAGCGCGTATGGATATTGCGGTCGCGCTTCGGCCGTTTCGGACGTCGGGTATTCGTCGGGAATGCCGTAGCAGGATGACGAGGCCGCATAGATGAGGCGTTTCACGCCAGCCGCGCGCGCTGCCTCGAGCACTGCAAAGGTCCCATCCACATTGGACTTGTGGTACTGCCTCGGCATCTGAATAGAGGGCACAATATCGGCGAGCGCGGCGAGATGGAAAACCCAATCAATCCGTTCGAATAACGGGGCGATGCCTGCACCGTCGCTCACATCCGCCTGATGAACTTGTAAATTTGGGTTGCTCGCAGCGAGCGCCAAGTTGGCTGGGCGACCGGTCGAATAATTGTCGACCACGGTCACATTCATGCCCAGCGCCAGAAGGCGCTCAACGAGATGACTGCCGATGAAGCCGGCGCCGCCAGTGACCAAGCAACGCATGGCTAACTCTTTAGCGAAACTGTGTAAATTGCGGTCACGGCCCCCACCGAAATTGCGCCCGGCAAAGCGCGTTCCTGCTTAGCAAAGTCGGATCAGCTATACAAGCCGTAGGTGGTAGTCATGTAAGATTTCATCTGTTGCTGGAAAGCCATGGTTCGGCCGCAATCTTGCACTGCGCAACCAAGCATCATGCGCTGCCGACCCCGCCGCTGCCGACCCCGCGCACCGTTTAAAGGTTCCATCCGCGGCCGCAGGATCAGAACCAGTTCCAGCATATACTTTCGTTTGCCGATCTGCTCTATTACAGCCACGATAAATCCCCGGAGCCAATCAGTGGATGTCGCAAGGGCCAAATTCCCGTCCACCCGATTCGAAACTGCCGAGCAATATTTCGAGGCCTATCGAGACGAGATCATAAGGTCGTGGTCGACCATTGATCCGGCGGCAGTAGCGGCAGCGGCCAAAATTTTGCAGGATTGTATCGACCGCGACGGTGTCATCTACGCGTGCGGCAACGGCGGATCTGCAGCGATCGCCAACCACCTGCTATGCGACTTTCAAAAGGGCATTCAGACCGACACCTCCGCAAAACCGCGGGTCGTTAGTCTGAGTGCACCTGTAGAGCTTATCACTGCGATCGGCAACGACATCGGCTTCGAAGACATCTTCGTCTATCAGTTGCGCACGATGGCCCGGCCCGGTGACGTCGTCATGACGATCAGTTCGTCGGGAGACTCGGAGAACATCGTGCGCGCCGCAAAGTGGGCAAAGGCCGATGGCGTACCGACGATCGCCCTGGTCGGGTTTGCCGGCGGCCGGTCCGGGAGCATGGCCGACGTCACGATCCACGTGGCCGCCGAGAATTACGGTACCGTCGAGGATGTCCATCAGTCGATCATGCACCTGTTCGCTCAGTACCTGCGGCAGTCGCGGATGACCGCCGAGCAGATTGCCCATCGCAAGTTCTAACGCTTTCGAACACGCTGGCGCGCTGCAATCCGCCGCCAAAAGGCGCGTTGACTCCCTTGCCGGCATTTCGCCCGATCTGATTTCCGCCAGCCAGGCATGGCTAGCGATATCAATGATAGTATTGCGGAAATGAGATAGCCGGACGCCGCGAGATGAAAGTACTCGTTACCGGGGCTGGAGCGCAGATCGGGGGCCTGCTGGCCATCCGACTGGTGTCGCTCGGATACCAAGTCGTGGCTCTGGGGCATCGCACGCCGCCCCTGAAGGAATTGATCGGAGCGGCCGAGTGTGTACGGGCCGACGTAGCCGAGAGTCTGCTCCATCTGCCCCCGGTCGATGCCATCATTCACGCTGCTGCGCGCACGCCGGTCACCTGGGACGGCACCGCCAGCGACTACGCGCGCTCGAACATATTGGGCATGGAGCGTCTGATCGAGTATGCAAGGCGGGTCGCGGTGAAATACCTGCTGAACCTGTCAACGATATCGGTCTACGGCCAATTTCCGGGCGGAGAGTTGACCGAAGAGGCGCCGTTCTACCGTCCGGACGTTTACGGAACCACGAAATACGTCGCCGAGCGCATCCTGGCCGCCGGCGCGAGCCGGATCCCCGGCTTCAGCCTGCGCCTGCCCGGAGTGCTTGCGCCGAACAATTTCGGCCCCTGGATCGGCAAAGTGCTGCGCAAGGCATTGGACGACGCACCGATCACGATTTACAACCCACAGGCGTCTTTCAACAACGTCATCGATGTCGAAGAGCTGGTGCGATTTTCCGACCATGTGTTGAAGACCCGACCCGCCGGCATCGACGCGGTCAATTGGGGGGCTGATCGGCCTTGCGCCATTCGAGACATTGTGGGCCTGATCCTCGAATACTCCAGCTCGCGATCCGATGTGACCGAAGGCGTGGCGGCAAAGGGTTCCTTCTGGATCAACACAGATCGGCTTCGTGAGGAATGCGGGTTCCAACCGGCGGATACACGCCAGATGGTCCAGCGTTATGTCAGGATGACGTTGGGCCAGCCAGTACGCTCGGAACTCAGCGGTCGTTGAGAAGGCAATAGACCTCGTGCGCGGCTTGCGGGCAGCCTTGGCAACTGCACCAACTGGTGGTATCGCTCACTCAATAGAGGCCATCTGACAGTCCTCCAATGGCCGCGAGGACTGCGATGAATTTTGTCATGAAGCAGGGCCCAAAGCCCTCGGAAGGCCCGGTTGATGATGGCAATCCGATAGGAGACCTGCCCATTCCGGAGCCGGTGTCGGATACTGCCGCCTATTTGCACGAACGCGAACTTTGGAATACAGGAACTAGCGATCTTGGCGACGCAAACGAATTTCAACGAGACGCGGAACAGCCGCGACTGGTTGAGTTCCGCAGGGCGCATCTCGAGCGCGTGGTTGGCATCTTGTAACGGCCGCCTATCTAAGCCTATCCAGTTGGAGTTCGACCGCTGAGGCGAGTGGGCAGTCGCGTGGGGGCTGAATGAAGATACGTTTCGTATCCGTCATTTGGGGTGGCGAATTTGTTGATATGTTTCTTCGCGTGGGTCTCCGAAGTCTCCTTGCAGAGGGTAATCTTCCCGACCTCGCCGCGGCGCACTCATCGCAATACACCATCTATACGACGGAAGCAGACGCAAAGGCAATTGCCGCATCGCCTCTGTTTGGCCGATTAGCCTCGAGCGTCGACGTTAAACTCGTAACCTTCAGTCTCGCTGAAATCGATGCAGCAGATTTCTCATCGCACAACGTGCTTTGGGCACGCGCGATCGAACAGGCGCGAGCCCTTGGGGAAATCCTATTCTTCCTGATTCCGGATGTTCTCTATGCCGAGGGCACGCTAAGACGCTGGGCACGCCGCTTCGAAGAAGGATGGCTTGCCGTTATAGTTCCGGCGCCGCAGGTCGTACTGGAAACGATACTGCCCGAGATCGAGAAACGCTTTCCAACGGAAAATTCAGTCGTTGCGATCAAGCAAGAGCAGATTGACTCGCTCCTCATCCGCCATCTTCATCCGATGACTTGTGCCGCATTACGCGAAACTCCTCGTCGAGACTGGTTCTTGGATTACGATATTCGGCCGATCGAGGCGCACGGCTTCGTCTTACGTCAATTGTCGCAGACTCCCTTTGCCATCCACGTAAAATATTTCGATCGCCTGGTCGGCACTGCTCCGACAGACCGTGTCAACTCGATTGTCACCGAAATCTGCTCGATATTGAGCGTCGAGCCGCTCCTGAAGCACGTGCAATGGTGGTACCGTCCGTTTCGCCTCGACAGCGCTCGCATTTCCAATGCCGGCCAGTGGGCGGATTATTTCATGCGGGCGAGCAATCTGAAAGACAGCGAAGTCGCCCATGGAATTGCCTTACAGCGAGACTCCATTTGGATCCAGCAGGAGCATCGCGCGCGGTTGGGTGGCCGCATGTTTCGCGCCCAGTTGCTCGTGGCAAGGACGATTTATCGCGTGATTTTCGGCCTGCAACAGCTCGGAGCCGAAAAAACTGCGCAGCTTTTAGCAATGGCGCTTTATTCGGCAGATTTTCGCCGGCGTGTGCGCGCCCGTCCCCGAGACATCCTGCTGGTGCCGACGAACGATGCCTGCATCCAGTGGATGAAGGCCTCACATTGCTCGCTCCTGCGCATTGGGCAAGAAGCAGCACTGCTCGATCTGATCCACGATCATGTGCTGCCGCCGCACACGCCAGTGGCTGAGGGACAAGCACTCCAGCCAACCACCGCACGCGGCGTGCCGTTTGCGCGCCTGGCTCAATCAGCTCACATCGTATCGGGCCCGTTCTTTGTCGAGGGTTTTACAGTTTACTTCGTGGACCGCGTGCTGTGGCGCGATTCGGCGAAGCTTATTGCGCGACAGGCCGATGTGGCGATGGACGTGCAATACACCGAGCCGCCCGGTCCGCTTGCCAGAATGCTTGTTGGAATCTGGGCTTATCCGCCGGGTTGGCCGCGAAATTCGAAGGTGGGCCGAGCCTTCTATCTGATGCTCCACCTTCCGATTTTGGAGTGGACGGTGCGCCTCGTCGACGAGCGCCGGTGGCCGTTCATCGCGTGGTATGTGGCGCGAGGGAAAGACCGCGCTCGATCCAAGGCGCGAGACGCGGCCAAACGGCTTTATCACGAGTGCGAACGGATTCCCGTGCTGAGGAATTTGGCCTATCTTGCGAGGCGCTTCGTGCAAGCAGCGCAAACGGAGGGATTGAAGGTCGCCACCCGCAAGGCCATCCTTCGGCTTCCAGGAGGAAGCCGCCTACTATCTGCGCGGCGTTTAATCTTACGCGGGGTGGGCGAGGCGCGCGCGAATGGATTGGCCGCGGCCTATCGCAGGTCTCGTTTGTGGATCCGGCGCCGCTATCTCGCCACTTCGGTCCCGGCACAGGAAAATCACGAAGGCCAAATCTGGGTGGACGGCAAACTCCCCGATTTCTCCTATGAGGAAATTTGTCTTTTGCGTGCGTTGCGCGCCACAGAGGACAACGTCGCCTATTACGTGGCCGCGGTTCTGCCGCCGGAGGTCAAATCCCCCGTTCTTGAACTCCTCCGCGAACTCCCGGCCATCTGGGGCATGAAAACGCAGCCAATCGATGTTGTCGCCGAACAGGCACTGGTTGGGCTGACCGATGAGCACCCTTCATTCACGGAATACTGGCTTGAGCTTGGATACCTTCGGGAAGATCAGGGGCGGACAACTGAAGCCCTTGATTGCTATACTCGCGCTGCAGCGGGGCTGAGCGTGGCCGAGCGCGGCAAGGAATTGCTCAATGCGCGCGCGGAAGCTTTGACCGCCCGAGCACGCATTTTGCGGCAATTGCAGCGTGATGAGGACTCCGAAAGCGCATACGCACAATCGCTCGCGATCCAGCCAAATCAGCCCATGGTCAGCATCGAGCGTGGGTCCTTGCTTCGGCGCCTTGGTCGGCACGACGAGGCCCTGCAATGTTTCGGCGCAGGTATTCGACATGACGAATACCGTTGGTTTGCGCCGCGAGGGATTCGCAATGCACGACAACCGCGGCTGACGAGCCCGCGCCTTATAGGCGACAGGGCTGCCCAACTACAAGCGGCGACGCAGCCCAATGAACCCGCGATCCTAGACACCTAGAGGTACTTCAATGTTGGACCCACAAACCTACCGCACGCACGAACAAATCGCGAAGTCGTTGACTCCGAGTTGGCGCATCTCTCAGGTCCACAATCTCGATCATTTCGAGCGAACCGGTTTTCCGGTGCGGCTGTCGACCATCCGCGAACTCGGCCAAATCATCGACACAATGCAGGAGAATCGCTTCGCGCCGTACATGCAGGAGTTACGAGGACTCAGTTCGAGCGAATTTAAATTGATACTCGAATCCTGCAAGGATGCTGTCGTCTTTCAGCTCACATATCTGCCGCACCGTCCGCCGGTGTTGCCGATCTCAACGCTGCTATCCATGTTTGCGCTGTACAACAAGATTCAAGGAGCAAAGCCCGGATTTCGCTCGGTCCTCGAGATCGGACCCGGCTGTGGATACTTGTCGTTCTTCCTGCGACATCACCGACCTCTCGCCAACTATAGTCAGATCGAGGCGTGTGAGAGTTTCTACATCCTGCAGAATTGGGTCAATCTGTTCTCCTTTGGCCACAGACATGATGAGCGCGTCCTAGCGTCTTTGGCTGCCAATGACGTCGCTTACTTTGCCAAGGCGCACAGTCATCTGGAGTTCTCACCGACGCTTCGCACCCAGTCGATCTCGCCGCTGTGCACTCATTATCCCTGGTGGCGGTTCAGAGAGATTATCGATCGCGAGATAACCTTCGACGTTGTAACCTCCAATGCAAACCTGTTGGAGTTTAGCGCGCAAGCCCTCGATGATTATCTCGAGGTCATCCGGTTTTGCCTCAAAACGAACGGTGTATTCGTCGTGCAATGCACCGGCCTCGACGTAAATGGCACGGAAGAGCAGCTGTTGGAGAAGCTTCACCGCGCGGGCTTCGCGCCGCTTATATTCGCAATTCAATCCACCCCGATCAAATTAAACACCGCCGCCAACCATCTCCGCTCGCTCGACAGCCTCAGGACAGGTGAGCACGACAGCATCAGCTTCGTCACCAACAACGCCGCTTTCGTCAAGCGCGGGCATCAACTTTTTCAGAAATATTGCGATCATAAGAATTTCCAAAGGAATTTTGTCGCCAGCGAGCAAATCGTTAAGTCGATGTATTTCAGCCGCCCGCCCGAGCGACAGATGTACGAAATCGGCGACTTTATCGAGGCGACGGAGGCCGCGCTCAGCAATCAGAGCATGGATCGCCAATATCTTTCGGACGAGGCCTGACCGATGGCAACGACGGTCATGCCAGCGACCGCGTCGTCGACGGCGCTTCCTGCCGCCATCCACATCGTAATTGCAGTCTACGGCCAGGCCTACTGCGAGCTTTTCGCGGACATCGGCATCCCCAATCTTGCCGCTATGGTCGGAGAAATTCCCGAAGAGCTGCGGCGCACAAGCGCCGTACTAATATTTACGCGCGCGCAGGACATGCCATACATCGAGGCGTCGGCGGCGATGCCGGCATTGCGCGCTAGCATCAATGTCGAGCTAGTTGACAAAATGACGGTGGGTGGTTTCGAGCAGCATGGGAAGTTCGGACCGATGGTGCTGACCCAGCAACTTGCGGTGATCCAGGCGGCGCGCGTCAATGCGGCGCTTTTTTTCGTAGGTCCCGACCAGATCTACAGCAAAGGCTCGTTCGCCTACCTCGTCGCGCGATTGCGCGAGGGTTACCGTCTTGTCATCGGCCCTTCGCTTCGCGTCAAGCGCGATGCCTTACGTCCTTTCCTGCTCGGCCATATCGCCGCGGCCGCGGACGGGATTTTTGCGCTGACGCCGGAAGAGCAAATCGAGACGCTGTTCCGCTATTGGCAGCCAATGAACGATCAGTTCCGGTTAGGCGGGCTATACAATTTTTGGTGGCGATACTGCCTGCATTACCGCCCGCACCCGGATCATTTGCTGATTCGTTTCCTGCAGGGACCGACGCTCATGGCGTGGCCGAATGGGCCGCAGGAAGCGTTTGAAGGCTTTGTCGATCATGCCGTGCCTTTGGCGTCCTGCCGCGACTGGCGCGATGTTCATGTTGTCGCGGATGCGCGAGATTGTCTGGCGCTGGACATGGCCGACGACGAGCGGATTGAAGGCCCCCCGGAGGTGAAGTTTCCGCGCTACGCTTTCCAGTCACAACTGCTTTTCCATAGGAAGAACAACGAGATCAATTGGGTGCAGTTGATCTATGGATTTCGGACGTGCCGGGTCGATCGGACCGGAAAAGGCCATCCGCAAATGCGGCGATGGCAAGACGAGTTTGCCCGCGCCGTCGATCCGTTTCTCTATATGGCTTTTATCGAGCGTCGCGTCCGGCGATATTTTGGCAAGATTGCCGCCGCCATCGTCCGGCAAATCATCTTGTTCAACGTGAACGCCTTGAGTCTGCTGTTGGCGTTGCCGGCGCGTCGCTTTGCCAAAAGCCGTCAGCAGCCTGCTGCCGCGGCCGCCTCTAAGAGTTGACACGTGACACAGTCCGTCGCGCCACGTACGGCTTTCATACCGCAAGTTGAGTCGCTCCGTGGCGTGGCCGCACTTGTGGTCGTTCTTTACCACCTGTTCGAAACCCGGGCCGTAGATCAGCACACATTTGACGCGCCGAACCTCGATCAGCTTGCCAACTTTGCTCTGACAATGCTGTTCAACGGCACCGGCGCGGTGATGCTGTTTTTCGTCATCAGCGGCTACGTGCTTGGCTGCAATGTACTCCCCGACTCGACGCTGACGGTCCTGTTTTACGCAAAGTTTGCAATTCGGCGAATTTTCCGCATCATGCCGGCGCTGTGGCTGTCTCTGGTCGTGGCAGTAGTGCTTCTCGTTTTCTATCACCATCAGAGCGTGACTCGCGGAGCACTGCTAAATGCTGCATTCCTTGGAAAAGACGCACTGCGGTTCAACGGACCGTTGTGGAGTCTTCAGATCGAGATGGCGATAAGCGCCCTCTATCCGCTGCTGTTATTCGCAAATTTCAGGTTCGGGCTTTTCGCCCAGCTAGCTGCACTAGCGATACTCAGTCTCATCACATATTCCAATAACGATCCGGTCGCCTGGAAGAATTATCTGTTCTGCTTTCAGCTCGGAATTATGGTGCCCAGCGCCGGCAAAATGTTGATTGAGGCACTTAAGCCACAATTGACGTTTCCGGTGTTTCTAGTTGCACTTGCGGGAATCATGACGCCAACCAACCTCTCGCACCTCGGATATCTGAGCATGACGGAACATGCTCTCATCGAGGGTTTTTCAGGATTCGTAATCTTGTCTTACATACTGCATGCAGATTGCCCGAGATTGAATTCGCTGTTGCGCTCGCGACTCGCCCGCTTCATCGGCATGATTTCTTACAGTCTTTATCTCCTGCATCTTCCGATCTCTGACGTGCTCAACAACTTGGTGCCGCGCGTTCTCAACCTCTCGATCGACTACCAGAACTGGGGGATACTCTTCAGATTGGCGATGGTTCCTGTCGTCGTAACGGTTTGCGCCGCGGCGGCATGGATTAGTTATAGAATAATCGAGGCCCCATTTCACGAACTCGGCAGGCGGCTCGCGGGGATGCTAAATCGGGGCGCTTTCGCACCTCAAAGGACTGCTGTTCTGCCTTCAATTCCTAGTACAAGACCTGAACTGGAAACTTCGACATGAAAACAGCGTTGATTATTGGCGGCGGCTTCAGTGGCTGCGCGGCTGCGCATCAGCTTGCTCTGGCAGGCGGCTGGGACGTCACCATCGTGGAGGGCGCGCCCTTTCTCGGCGCCGGCGTGCGTACTCAATGGTTCGGCGGCCATCCCTATACCTTCGGGCCGCGCCACTTCCTGACCCAGAACGAACAAGTGTTCGATTATCTCAATCGGCTCATCCCGATCCGCCTCTGCCCTGAGCACGAGTTTTACACCTATGTCGAGCGTGACGACGCGTTCTACAACTATCCGATCAATGTTTCCGATATCGAGCGCATGCCCGACCGCGACGAGGTGCGCCGGCAATTGCGCGAACTGAAGGGCGTCGCCAACGCCAAGAATCTCGAGGAGTACTGGCTCGGATCGGTCGGCCGCATCCTCTACGAGAAGATGGTGCAGCAATACAACATCAAAATGTGGAACGTCAAAGACTGCCGCGAGATCGACGACTTCAACTGGTCGCCCAAAGGCGTTGCGCTGAAACAGGGAGCGCGCGCGGCCTGGGATACGGCGTTATCCGGTTACCCTTACGCGCCCGATGGCTACAACAAGTACTTCGATATCTCCACGGCCGAGGCGAAGGTTTTGCTCAGCACCAGGATCGAGCATTACGACACGCCGAACAAGACCTTCGTCATCAAAGGCGAGAAGCGGAAGTTCGATTTGGTAGTCAGCTCGCTGTCGCCGGACGAGCTGTTTGGCCAGTGTTACGGCGTCCTGCCCTATATGGGGCGCGACTTCCATAAGATCGTGTTCCCGACCGAGCACGTATTTCCGGAAAACGTCTACTTCCTCTATTACGCCAACGACGAGAAATTCACGCGACTGGTCGAATACAAGAAGTTCACCCGCCACAAGGCGGCGACCTCGCTAGTCGGCATGGAAATTCCGTCGCTCAACGGCAAGCACTATCCCATGCCGTTCAAGGCCGAGATGCGCAAAGCCGAGCAGTATTACCGGGAGATGCCGGAAGGCGTGTACTCAATCGGACGCGCGGGCAGCTATCGCTACGGCCTCGACATCGACGACTGCATCGAACAGGCCATGGAAATGGCGCGCGAACTCAAGGAAGGCGGCCGCGAGCACCCTGTTCCGCTGGCGCGCTGGCGGAAGATTTGACCAATGCTACTTCGGCCCAAAAATCTCTCGGACGGCGGTTTGGGATCATCAGCTTCGCTGCCAAAGGCGACGCCATCGCACTCGAGCGTATTTGGCAACGAAGCGCAACGTCCAACGCAAGTTTTCCCATTTACCCGGTATCCGGTCGCCGTACTGCGTTGGCACGACGAACGGTGCGTCCCTGACCTTCTTGATGGCGACAAAACAGTAGTCTTCAATCGTGTTATCGTGCTTCTCTTGATAGAGTCTGGTCTCGATCGAAGAGCTGTTCTTGATGTAATTCTCGTACACTTTTTTTCTCAGGACGCGATAGTCGCCCATATCGGCCAGCTTGATCGGCAATGAGTCAAAATCGAATTCTTCCTTGACCTGGTCCTGGTAATACCAGTTCTTGTTAGCAAAGTTGTCGATGAACTGAAAATCGGCGATCTCATACGCATTCGCCTCGCAAAACTTTCGATAGAACACGGGATGAATGTTGTAGAAGCCATGATCGATGTCGCCGAAAGCCGGCATGACGCAGAGCAGCACGCCGCCCGGCTTGAGCAGCTTATGGACCGTCCGAAAGGCCTGATCAATACGAAACACATGCTCCCATGTGCCGAAATTGGTGATCACGTCGAAACGGCGAATTGCCGGTATCCAATAATTGAGATCGAAACGGTAGTTGGCGCGTGCATCGAAGATATCAAGCGAGCGGTAGGACGAGACGCCGAAGATACGATAGAAGGCGGCCTGTGCGGTGTTCGAGACCGAAGTCGTATTATTGGGGAAAAGTTCGGCTAAG
>JBEKLA010000068.1:0-16816 GCA_050010455.1 Binataceae bacterium (SeqCode)
AGCTTGCCTTCGAGCCTGGTGCGCAGCAGCAGGTTTTCCTGCCGCAGATTGGCGAGTTCGGCCGCCTTGGCCACGGTCATCACCAGGGTCTCGCGATCGGTCGGCTTGGTCAGATAATAGAAGGCGCCGTTTTTCATCGCCTTGACCGCGCTCTCGATCGTGCCGTGCGCGGTCACCATCACCACCTGCGTCGCCGGATAGGCCGGCCGAATCCGCGCCAGCAACTCCTCGCCCGACATCCCCGGCATCATCAGATCGGTCAGCACCACGTCGAACTGGCCGAGCGTCAGCAACTCCAACGCCCGCTTGCCGACCGCCGCCTCTTCCACCGCGAAGCCCTCCTCACGGAGGATCTCGGTTGTTATCTCGCGTTCGGGGTCGTTGTCTTCGACCACCAGCACCGAAGCCTTCTTCATGTCTCTTTGTGTATTCCCCCGATCGGAAAGGTGAAAGTCACTTTGGCGCCGGGCCGCGAATCGTTGGCGCCAATCGCGATCGTGCCGCCATGCTTCTCAACGATAGCCCGCGACAGGAATAGGCCAATGCCGATTCCCTCGCGCTTGGTCGTGAAGAAAGGTTCGAAAACCCGGTCCGCCACGCCGGGCTCGAGCCCGCCGCCGGTATCGGCGAAGCTCACCAGCAGCTTTCCGTCGACTTGCTCGAAGGAGACCTTGAGCAGACCGCCGTCAGGCATCGCCTGGGTAGCGTTGGCAACAACATTGATGAAGCAGGTGCGGATCTTTTCGCCGTCGACATGGAGCATCGCCGGCACGTCAGCGCCCTCCTCAACCACATCGATCGCCTGGCTCTTAAGCTTGGATTCCGAAAGCGCGAGAACGTCGTGCACCAGCGCGCGGACGTCGGTCGGCGCGGGGTGGATTTCGATCGGCTTGCCGTAGTGGAGAAAGTTCTGGATCAACGCGGTGAGGCGATGGATTTCGGCCTTGATCATCGCTATCTGGCGCAAAAAGTTTTCGCGCTCGTTCGAAAGCTGAGGCCCGTAGCGCGCCCGCAACTGGTCGACAGCCAGGCTGATGAAATTGAGCGGATTCTTGATCTCGTGGGCGAGACCACCGGCGAGTTGGCCCAATGCGGTAAAGCGCTGCAAACGGTTGAGTTCGAGCTCTCGTTCGCGGGCGTGGCGCAACTGGCTCACCATCTCGTTGAAGCTGCGGGTCAGCAGGCCGATCTCATCGCGGCGCGACGACGCGGGAATCGGTTCGAGGCCGCGATCGGCGATGGCTTGCGCGGCGGCCGCGACCGCATGGATCGGCCGCACGTAGCGCTGCGCCAGGAAATACGCGAACACGATCCCGAGGGCGAAGATCCCGAAGGACAGCGTAACCAATCGGATCTGGGTGTTGTGAACCAGCGCGGTAAAGTCACCGAACTCGGCAATCACCTGGATGTAACCGATGATGTGATCCTCGACTATCACCGGGATTATGGAAGTGGCGCCGCTGGTCTCCGGCGACGGCACAAGCGCGTCTGCGGGCTCGGAGTTCGCCCCCTGGCCCAGACGCTCGGTGATAACGAATTGCTTTGAAGGAGGCTTGAGCGAGGCACCGATCAGGCGCGGGTTCGAGCTGTAGAAAATCTTGTCTTCGCTCGATGCGATCGAAACTTCGATTCCTTTGTTGCGCAGGCTGCGGACGTAGTTTTCGAGGCGATCACGATCGGTCTTGCCCACCGCCGTCAGCTCCTGAACGCTGATCTGCATCAGCCCCGCCAGATCGTTGAGGTTCTCCTGCGTGGCGGCGACGATCGCCTGCTGAGTTCCGAGGCTGACGCCCACCACCGCGCCCAGAGTCAGCGCCAGCAGCACCACCATGAACAGGACCAGCTTCGCCTTGAGGTTCAAGGCTGGAAGTATGTTTTGCATAGTTATACTCCGCCCGATGGATTCGAATACCGGCCGCGGTTTGTACGCGCTGACGGGCAACTCACGTCAGGCACAGCCGATTTTGCTGTCGCTGGCCGCATCGGACCACGCCGTCCTCGATGGCTATTGGGCGTCGGCTTGTGACTTCTCGTAAGGCGTTGCGGCACTATTGCGCGGCATCATCAGGCGCGTCACGTAAATCATTATCGAGAGCACCGCGACGAGGCCAATCACCCGCTCCGCGCCTCCGATATACCGCAACGCGACATCGATTTCGTGGCCGAATAAATAACCCAGCGAAACCACGACCGGGACCGAAATCACGGCACCGAGCAGATCGTAAAGGAAGAAACGGCTGGGCGGAACGCCGAGCGTTCCCGCGCTGACGTAGATGAGCGCACGCAGCCCGGCAAGGAAGCGTCCGTAAAAGATCGCGCGATTGCCGTAGCGGCGCATGAATTCCTGCCAATGGTCAACCTGGCGCTGAACCGACGGACTACCCAGGCCAAAATAGCGGACGATGCCACTGCCGAAGCGGCGGCCGAGAAAAAACAACGTGGTATCGCCGGTCACCACTCCGATCAAGCATACGCCGAGCGTGATCGGATATCGCGTCAGACCCTGATGAGCCAAATAGCCGCCGGCCAGTAGAACAACGTCCTCCGGCATCGGCAGACCCAGGCCGCACAGGATTAGGACCGTCAGCAATCCGAGATAACTGGACGGCTCGACGTATGCGGAGAAAAACGCTGTCACGAATTAACCCTGATGGTTGTAGCGCGCACGCAACGCGTCACGAATCTGCTCAACCGTTGCACCTTGCCGCAACATGCGATTGGCCTGCAGCACTTCACTGACACAAATGTCGCACCGGCCGCCATGGCGGTCGCGAAAACAATCGAGCAGGTTTTTATGGCCCTCTTCCTTGTCGCAACCGCAATAGCAATGAAGTTGGGCTAGCAGCACCGGGTTGTCGCGCGCAACCTTATAAGCCTCGCGCACCCTGCCTGTAAAGAGCTCCGGGTCGAGCGTGGGATGGCTGGCGCTCGTGGGTTCATCCGCCCATAGTCCCTGATAGACGCTGAAACCGGCGCACAGAGCCCCGCCACAATCACCGCACCGGCTACGAACAGCAGCAACTTGCGTATGAAGCGCCTTCCCATCTGCTTTCGCCGGTCCTACGAATCCACTATATCATCTCGACCGTTTGTGGAACTCGCCGCGCGAATCGGTACAGCGATGCTGGCCGGTGACGGCCGTGGCGCTTGACACGCAGCTCCCGCAACAGACCCATCCCCAGGATTCGCCGGCGGAAATTGCGCCGGTCTACCGGTCGCCCCAGAATCGCTGCGTATAATTCCTCCAATTGAGCGAAAGTGAAGGCCTCGGGCAACAGATTGTAGGCGATATTGGTGTAGCCGAGCTTCGCCTTAAGCCTCCGCAGCGCGTAATCGGCCATCAATTGGTGATCATACGCCAGGGGCGGCAGCCGCGAAACTTCGAACCATTGACTGGCCGCATACTTGCCCGCGGGTGGCCGGACTTCGCCCGGATCCGCGATCAGCGCCATATAGGCGACCGACACCACATGCCCGCGCGGATCGCGATGCGGATCGCCGAACGTGAACAGTTGCTCCTGGTAAGCCTGGCCGAGGCCGGTGGTCGAGCGCAGCTCGCGCAGCGCCGCGTCGTCGAGCTGTTCGCCAGCCCGCACCAATCCACCGGGGAAGGCCCATTTGCCCCTGAGCGATCCGCGATGAAGTTGGACCAGCAGGCACTTGAGACGCCCGCCTTCGATCGCGAACAGGACGCTGTCAACGGCTACGCGCGGGCGCACCAGCGAATTCCGGATGCTCATGTAATCTGAGGCTAGCTTACGCGAGAACCTATCCGCGGCGTCCGACTCCACATCAAACGCGAGCGGCGTCAGCGACGGCCAGACCTACGCGCTCAGCTCAATCATTCGTTCGAGCGCGCGGCGCGCCCCTTCGCGCACTTCTTCGCTGAGATCGATCTCGTAACGCAGATTGACCAGCGAATCGAGCGTACCCTCCAGGGTTATCATCTTCATGTAGCGGCAAAGTTTGCAGACCTTGAAAAAGTGCTTGTCTGGCACTTCGAGCAGCAGCCGATCCGAAAGTCCGCATTCGGTAACGATCAGGAAGTTGGTGGCGTCGCTCTCGCGCGCGTAACGCATCATCGCGCTGGTCGACAGCGTCGCATCGGCGAGCGCCAGCACGTCGGCGCGGCATTCGGGATGCGCCAGCACCTTGAGGCCGGGGATACCGCTGCGAACTTTGTCGATCTCCTCAGGCGTAATCTGATGATGGACGTAGCAGTTGCCGTCCCACGAGATGATCTTCTTCTTAGTGTTTGCCTGAACGTAATTGGCCAGGTTCTGGTCGGGGATGAACAGGATATGGTCGGAATCGATCGCTTCGACTATCCGCAGTGCGTTGGCCGAAGTGCAGCAGGCGTCGGACAGCGCCTTCACATCCGCGGTGCAGTTAACGTACGAAATCACGCGGAGGTCGGGATAGATCGCGGCGAGCTCGGCCTTGCGATCCGCCAGCGCCTCGGCGGTCACGCTCTCGGCCAGCGAGCATCCGGCCTTGAGATCGGGTAGGAGCACCGTGCGCTCGGGGTTGAAGACCTTGGCGGTCTCGGCCATGAAGTTGACGCCGCAGAAAACAATCACGTCCGCGCCACGCACCTCGCGCCCCTTGCGCGCCAGCTCGAACGAGTCGCCGATAAAATCCGCGACTTCGAAGATCTCAGGCCGTTGATAGTTGTGAGCCAGGATCACCGCGCGCCGTTGCTGCTTGAGGCGCCGAATCTCGGCGATTATCCGCGCGTAGCGCTGGCAGGTGGCGAGGTCGTAGTCAGCCGCGCCCAGCACGTCGAGTTTGTGTTGAAGATCGGCAGCGGCGGTCGATTGTTCGAAAGCTGTATCCATCGCGTTCTTTCCTAATGGCGCGTTCCGAGTTGCGAAGCGTCGCTTCGCGCTACTTTGCGTCGATTTGACACAACTATACCAAGTTCCGAGGCGAGGCGGCAAGCGCCGCATCCCGGCGGATACGCAGGCGGATCGCGCCCGAACTCGCGCAGGTGCCACCGAATTGACGATGGCGCAGCGTCGCCCCCATAATTGAGGCGCCGTTCCGCGGCTGCGGACGGCCCGTAAACCTATGCGATGTGCTCAATGCGGTTTCGACGCGGTTGCTGACGCGGCCTTTTGTTCGCGATGCGGCGCGCGGCTCTTTGCGCCGCGCCCGGCGGCGGTCCGTGAGTATTCACTTGACCGAATTCTTAGCTCATGGTGGCGTTTCGCCGGTTTTTTCGCTCTCGCCCTGATCCTGCTTGGCTGGGCGATCCGGGACCTGTATCCGCCGCATCCGTGGCAGCGCGGCTTGGCGCTGTTAGTCGCGGCGGGATTCATACTGTCAAGCGCGGTCTTCAAGCGACGGAGCATGAGCTGGAGCCTGACTTCGGAGCGGCTGATCGAACGAAAAGGATTGCTGTCGACCCGCCGGCGCGAATTGGAGTTGGCTGACATCCGCTCGGTCGAAGTGGAGCGCCGCTTCCTGCCGCGCATGTTCGGCCTGGGCGACGTGACCGTGGCTTCGGCCGCCAGCCGCGATTTCATGATCAGGCTCGAAGCGGTCGCGAATCCCGAAGCGATCGCGGAGACGGTGCGTCAGGCGCGCCTCAAGCGGCTCGCCTGACGGCAGAAGCCTCGCGCGCGGCTTCTGCCGTATAGGCACTGGCGCTGAGAGCGGCCTAGCGGCGGCTCTCAGCGCCAGTGCCGCAGCGCAGGCCCGCGGTAACGGATACGCGGACGGATCAGCCGGTTATCGGCATATTGTTCCAAGCAATGCGCGATCCATCCCGCAGCGCGCCCGATCGCAAAGATCGCCGAGGGCAGCCCAGGAGGAAAATCCAGCATCCGCACGCACACGGTAAGATAGAAATCCAGATTCGGCCGCAGGCGGAGAGCCTTCCACACCGCATCCTCGACTCGCAGCGCGGTTTCAAACAGCCGCCGCCCCTTGCGCCGCGCCATCTTGCTCGCCACCTCTTTGAGCAGCACCGCGCGCGGGTCACCCGCCGGATACATCACGTGGCCGAACCCGGGCGGCAGCGTCTGCTCGCGCGCGAATCCCTCCAGGCACGCGTCGATTCGCGCGCCCGTCGCGAGCTGCGCGAACATCCGCTCGATCCTATCGGCCGAGCCGCCGTGAATCGGACCTGACAGCGAGCACAGCGCCGCCAGCGTGCAGGCGTAAAGATCGGCTCCGGTGGACGCAACCACTCGCGCCGCGAAGGTCGAGGCGTTGAGCTCGTGCTCGGCGGAGGCGATAAGAACCCGCTCGACCGCGCCGACTTCCCAGTCCTGACACCCACCGTCGCGAGCGATCTGCAACAGCCGCGCGGCCATCCCGCCATGCGCATCGGCCGCGCTATTGATCTTGCCTTGCGCCAGCGCCAGCGGCAGCACTCCCATCAGCAGCGTCGCCTGGCGCATCCGCGACCGAGGCGCCTGACTGCGCTCCAGCGCGCCGAGGCTCGGGATCACCGCCGTGAGCCTGAGCAGCGGTGCGGCATCCAGTCCGACGGCCGCGAGCGCCGCCGCCGCCGAGGCCGGCATCCGCGCATCGAAGATCTCGCTCCGCAGCGCCTCGACATCTTCGGGCGCCGGACGTTCGCCTTGCCAGAGCAGAAGGCATACCTCTTCGAACGAAGCGCGTTCGGCGATCTCTTCGATTACATAGCCCCGATAAACCAGCCGCCCGCCGATAATCGAACTTACCGCTGATTCGGCCACGATCACCGCCGGCTGCGTTCCTTCGCCGCGCGGCGGTTGCGCCACCGTCACCCAGGAGCTCGCCTCGGGCAGGCTGCGGCCGCGACGCCCACGTTCGGGCGTCACCACGCCGCGCAAACTCTCGATCTCGGAGCGCCGGTAAAGCGCCTGACGGCCAACCTTGCGGCGATAGCTCTTGAGCCATCCGCGGCTGACGTAGGCGTAAAGCGTACTCATCTTGACGCCAAGATGCTCGGCCGCCTCGCGGGCACTGAGCATATCGGCGCCATTTTCGCTGTCAGGAATTATTGCCGCCGATTTCGTCGTCGCAACCATAGACGGACGAGCGGCGTCGCGCGTGCTCTTCGTCACAGAGCTCCGGCGTCGCCTGGAAACTCAGCCATCGACGAACACCTTGCGATACTCGAACAGCCACTTCCCATCGATCTTGCGCAGCTTGTCACTGTAGCCGCCCACCGCAAGCAACTCCGATTTGCCGTTCTTGCTGTGGTAGTAAGTGAGATAGCATGTGCCGGTGGCGCGATCGCCATCAATCTGCACGCTGATATTGCTGATCACGTGACGGACCTGAACGCCGGCCTGGTACTCCTTGTACAGACGCGTGAATGCCATCAGCGCGTAGCGGCCCGCGTGCCGCCCCAGACGTTTGCTATCGAACACGCCGTCTTCGGTGAAACAGGCCACCCAATCTTCACGGCGATCCGCGTCGATATAGAGCGCGTAGCGCACGTACAGGTCCCGTATCTGCTCTTTCTCTTCGATTTCAGTCATCGGCCCATCCTCCGCCGCGATAAGCGCGCAGCGCTAGAGCACGCCGTCCTGGCGCAGTTGTGCGACTTCGTCCCAGCTATAGCCAAGCATTTCAGTAAGAATAGATTCAGTGTGTTCGCCCAACTCGGGCGCGTATCCGCACGGATCGCCCGGCGTCTTGCTCAGTATTACCGGCAGGCCTGCCAGTTGGACTGGGCCCATCACCGGATGCTCGTAGTCGACTATGTACCGATTCGCCAGCACTTGCGGGTCCTGAGGCAGATCCGAGATCGAATTCACGATCGTGTAGATAAAGTCGCCTCCGTCACGCAGGATCTTGAGCCACTCCTCGCGCGGCCGGCTGGCAAAGGTACGATCGAGAATTTCGATCAGCGCACTCGCGTTGCGGCCACGCGAGCGAATATCGGCGAAACACGGGTCGTCGGCCAGATCGGGCAACCCCAGCGCCGTGGCGAAATCCTTCCAGTAGCGATCCGCCTGCAGCATCGCGAAGGCGATCCACTTGCCGTCGGCGCACTGGTAATGGTTCCACAGCGGATTGAAGGATTCCTCCCGCCGGTAGCGCGGGAACTCCATCCCCGAGATCGTCTTGAACGAGACGTTCAGCCCTTGAAGCGCGATCATCGAGCCCAGATGGGAGGCGTCGACCTCCTGGCCGGTTCCATAGCGTTCGCGCGCCACCAGCGCCGTCATGATCCCATAGGCCAGCACGATCGCGCCCATCTGGTCCGCGATACCGCCGAAGATGTAGCTCGGCGGCGAGCTGGGCGGACCGATAACGTTCATCACACCCGAACGCGCCTGGCCGAGATAATCGAAAGAGGGCTCGGCGCTATCCGGCCCTTCCGGCCCATAGCCGGATGCGCTGGCATAGATCAGGCGCTCGTTGTGCGAGCGCAGCGTCGAGTAATCCATGCCCAGCCGCGCCGCGACGCCCTTGCGGAAGTTCTGCACGAACACGTCGCTCTTGGCGACCAGCTTGTAGGCGATCTCGCGGCCGCGGGGATGCTTGAGATCAAGCGCGAGACTCTTCTTGTGGCGATTATTCGCTTCGAAGTAAAAGTTGCGGCCGCCTCGCTCTGCGGAGCCTCCGGAGACGGCGAAGATCGCGCGCCCGGGGTCGCCCTTGTCGCGCTCCTCAATCTTGATTACTTCGGCGCCGAGGTCGGCGAGCATTGTCGTCGCCACCGGCCCCTGCTGCCAGATCGTCCAATCGATTACGCGGATATCCGCCAAGGGTGCTGCCACGCGTCATCTATAGCACAAAGGCGGCGCACAGTGCCGCATACGATGCCGCCTGGCACGGAGGCTCGTGGCAATAGCTACGAGACATCCATCGCCAGCGCGGTTAGGCCGCGCAGGAAGTACGAGCCCTTGTAGGTGAGCGTCATTTGCTCCGCCAGCCTCAAGCGCGGGAAGCGCTGCAGCAGGCGGCTGAGAGCAATCGTGGCCTCGAGTCTGGCCAGCGGCGCCCCCAGGCAATAATGAATCCCTTCGCCGAACGCCACGTGATCGTTAGGATCGCGGGTGATATCGAAAGTCTCGGGGTCTTTGAACTGCGCCGGGTCGCGATTGGCCGCTGCCAGCATCACGAAGACGAAGGTC
This sequence comes from Binataceae bacterium (SeqCode), assembly GCA_050010455.1. Taxonomy (GTDB): domain Bacteria; phylum Desulfobacterota; class Binatia; order Binatales; family Binataceae; genus DATJOQ01. The sequence goes on from JBEKLA010000068.1 coordinate 9,084, forward strand.
TGGGCCGGGATCGTTACTCCGGCGAGTTCCACGTCCGCCTTGGGATGGCGCACCGTCGCCTGCACCGGGCCGTCGTAGCGAAGCATTTCTTCGATCGCCTTCGGGATCAAAGCTTGGTCCTTCTTCAAGCGCGCGAACTGGTCGGGATTCCGGCCTAGCGCGAGCATCCCGTTGCCAATCAGGTTAGTGGTGGTCTCGTTGCCGGCGAGCAAAAGCAACACCACGAAGGCCAGCAACTCGTCTTCGCTTAGCGCTTCCTTCTCCTCACGCGCCGTGACCAGGACGCTAATCAGGTCGTCGCCGGGCCGGCGGCGCCGCTTTTCGATTTCCTCGGCAAAGTAGGCGCGTAAAGCGGCGAAGGAGTCGATCACCGAGTCCGGCAGTTTCATTCCGGGCAGCGTGTTGTCGGCTTCGATAACCGAGTCCGACCATCGCTTGAAACTTTCGTAATGGTCAGGCGACACGCCCAGCACCTCCGCGATCACCTTCATAGGCAGCGGATTAGCAAGGTCGGCCATCACTTCGAACTCGCCATTGGCGGACACCCGGTCGAGCAGCTGGTCGGTTGTCCGCTCGATCATCGGTTGCAGGGCTTGAATCCGGCGCGGCGTAAAGGCTTGCGAAACCAGGCGGCGAAGCCTGGTATGAACCGGTGGATCGGCGAACAGCACTCGCGGCGCTTCGCCGAAAACCTTGAGTCGCTCCTCCAGATACGGCGTTCGGGGCGGGACGCTCGAAAAGTGCTCGTGATCGCGCAGAACACGGACGACGTCGGCGTATCGCGCCACCAGCGCCATCGGCATGTAGAGATTAAGAACGCGTGGCGGCCCCTCCATCAACGGCCGATAGTGCGGATAGGGGTTGGCGCGGAAGCTCTCATCCCAGGGATTGAAATACACATCACCGGCCGACTCGCTCATAGCGATGAAACCTCTATCCCATGATTTTGCGGCGCAGACGCTGTCACAAGCAAACTGTGGCCGGGCCGCGGCGAGACCCGGTTGACCGGAGACGCCTGGAGTGTCTTCTAACTCTTTTTCGGCTCGGCCCTCTTCGCAAAGGATAACGCCGCTGAATTCATGCAATAACGCAGGCCGGTCGGCGCGGGGCCGTCGTTAAACACGTGGCCAAGATGGGCGTCGCACTTGGCGCACAGCACCTCGGTTCGGGTCATGAAGAGAGAACGATCGGTCTCGGTCTTGATATTTTCTTCGGCCATCGGCGCCCAGAAGCTCGGCCATCCGGTGCCGGAGTCGAACTTGGTCTCGGAACTAAAGAGCGCGTTCCCGCAGCATACGCATCGGTAGATTCCGGTTTCGTGAGACTCGGCGTATTTGCCGGTAAACGCTCTCTCGGTTCCCTTCTTACGAGTTACTTCGAATTGCTCCGGCGTCAGGATTTTTCGCCATTCCTCGTCGGTCTTTTCGACTTTCTCGGCCATGACAATTCCCTTCCTTTCTCCCGAATCGTCGAAGTTAACGAGCCGTAAGCGTTTGCGCCGTTTACCGGAGTTGACCGCTGTGTCGCTGGTTTCGGCTGCGTATGCGGCGCGCAGTCCGTAGCCCCATACGAGCGCGGCCGAGGACGCGAGCAATCCAGCCAGCAGGACGCGGCGCGAAATAGGCTTGCCTGCACGATCGTTGAGCCAATCCGGATTCATCGCCGTGGTCCGCGAGCGCCAGCGATCTTTCAGCTCACTGCGCGCTCCTTCCTGAACGAGGCGATCTGATTCTCCGTGAAACCGGCCCATCGTAGGACCTCGTCAGTGTGCGCTCCCAGCTCCGGCGGCATCAGATCGATCGCAGCCCTTTCGCCGTTGATTGATAACGGCACATCGACGAGCTTGAACCCCGGCAACCTGAAATCCGGCGCTGGCTTGATCATCTCAAGCGCATTCACCTGAGCGTCATCACACAGCTTATCTACCGTGTTGATAGAACTACAAGGGACGCCGGCGTCCTGAAGCCGGCGCACCCATTCTTGCGAAGTACGCCTCTTGGTCGTTTGTTCGATAATACGATGCAACTCGTCGCGGTTGGCGACGCGCGCCTTGACCGTGGCAAATCTGGGGTCGCGGGCGAGTTCCGGCGCTTCGAGCACGCGGCACAAACCGGCAAACAGCCGATCGTTGCCCGCCGCGATCATCATCCAGTCGTCAGCTGTCTTGAACGCCTCGTAGGGCGCCATCATCGGCGATTTCGATCCCGCCTTTTCCGGCATCTGCCCGGCAGCAAGATAATGCGTCAGCAACAGCGCCATCCAGCCCACGCCCGTCTCCAGCAGGCTCGCGTTTACTTTAGCGCCCTTCCCGGTTTGGCCGCGTTCCAGCAGGGCGGCCAGGATTCCGGTAAAGGCCCACATGCCGGTGGCCATATCGACGAGTGATACGCCTGCCCGCGCCGGCGGCTGGTTGGGATGGCCGGTGACACTCATGATCCCGGCGTAGGCCTGAATCAGCGGATCGTAGCCGGGAAGGTTCTTGAGCGGGCCGGCTTCGCCGAAGGCGCTGATCGCGCAATAGATCAGCGCCGGGTTTTCCGCCGACAATCGCGCGTGGCCCAGGCCGCGCGACTCGACGCTATCGGGCCTCATCGAATGAACGAACAGGTCCGCCCTGGAGCAGAGCTTGCGCACGATCTCCTGGCCGGTCGGATGGTCCAGGTCGACGCACAGGCTCTTCTTGTTTCGATTGAGGGCGAGAAACGTGGCGGCCTCGTCCTGAGGAGTTCGAGGTGACCAGCCGCGGCAGTCATCGCCGGTTTGCGGGCGCTCGATTTTGAGGACCGTCGCGCCAAAATCCCCCAGGAGCTGCGTACAATACGGGCCAGCGACGTTCTGAGTGAGATCGATTACCGTGATTCCTTGCAACGTACGGGGCATCTGGAAACACCTGCTGGTATTAGTCGCGGCCAGGCTGAAACGGATCGGCAAAGCGCGGATTCTTCAACCGATCAGCATCCTGCCAAGCTCAGAAGGGTCCACGCGAATCGCGAAATAGAACGGACCGAACCTGCCGTAGCCGGCGCTGGCTTCGTCGAAACGCATTTCGTAAACCAGCTTCTTGAACACTACCGGATCGTCGGCGAACAGGTCGACGCCCCACTCCCAGTCGTCGAAACCGATCGAGCCGGAAATGATCTGCGTTACCTCGCCTCCGTAGCGCCGGCCGACCATTCCATGCTCGCGCATCAGATCGCGTCGCTGCTCGATCGGCATCCGATACCAGTTATCGCCGCCCTCGCGCTTCTTGTCCATCGGGTAAAAGCACAGGTAGCGGTTGGGCGGGATTTTCGGATACAAGCGGGCGCCAAGCTTGGTGCGTTGGCGCGCAAGTTCGGCCTCGACGCCGGCCTGCCATTCCGCCGTATGAGGTTTCAGCCCCTTCGCGATCAGATCCATGTACAGCGTTACCGACGCTTCATAAACACCGAGCTCGATAACCGACAGGTACGACGTGACCGGTTCGAGGTAGTCGCCGAGTTCAAGCGCCCCTATCGCCAACTCGGCGCGGTTCAGTTCGTCGAAGGTCCGCCGAAAATGCAGTATCAGCAGATCGCCCTTATGCCCGAGCTGTGAGAAGAACGCACTCTCTCCGTCATCGCGCCGCGCCATCTGTTCGGCCAGCGCCACCGCCTCGGACACCACTCTTTGTTGCCCGGCCGCGCCCAGCGCCCTCCATCTCGGACGCACAATACGGAACATCTGATGAAGAACGGCAAGCCCCTCGAGCGTGAGCGGCACCGCAGGGATATCGACTTGCGCCAGGATTTCGTCTGCTGGCTTTGGCTGTTTCATGCCCCGAATTGTAGAACTTTTGTCCTCGGTACGCACGCCTCACGCTTCGGCTCGATTCGCGGATATACTCAACCACAATCAGGTGCAATTGAAAGCTTTCAGTGGTACTGTCCGGCCGAAGCGGTTTTAAAGCCGGACCGAAACCTGGGTTAGCAAAAACTCATGCGCCCATAGCTATCTACGAGGAGGAGCAGTATGGCCAAGAAAGGCAGCGACACCTTCAAGGAATTCAACGAGAACCTGGCTAAAGCATTCCACGAGACCAGCGATCGCTTCCGCCAGCAGATCGAGAAGGCGTTCGAAACGCAGCGTCAGGCGGTCAAAAGCGCGCTCAAGATGTCTCCCAATCTCGAAGAGTTCAATCGCCAGGTCACGACGGCGTTCCGGGCTTCGGGTGAGCAATTTCGCAAGGGACTGGAGCAGGCGCTCGGCGCGCAGCGTGACGCGATGCGCAAGATGGCGCCAAGCATGACGGGCTGGAGTGAATTGCCGATCGCTCAAATGGGCAAGCGATTCCGAGAGGCTGCGCTCGAAGCAATCGGCACAGAGCAGAAGGTCTTTGCCGACTCGGCGCGAGACCTGGCAAAGGCGTTCGAAAAGCTCGCCGGCGAATCGATGAAAGCAATCAGCGAGGTTACTCGGCGGACCTTTGAGGAGATTCAAAAAGGACCCGCGGCTACGACAAAGCCCGCGAACCGTCCCAAGCCGGCAAAAAAGCGCCGAGCCTCGAAAACAGCCTGAGACCTCGCGCAAGCTCGTCAGCCAGGTAACTGCTCGTCTAGAACATGCGCAAGGCAATCAGCAGCGCGTAGGCTAGAATTCCGAAAGCGACAACGAGCAGAGGAAGCGCCCCGACGCCGTCGCTTTTGGCGGTGGAATGAACGAGCAAGCCTAACAGTATCAGCAGCGCGAGCAGCTTGTTGCCGTCGTCGAGTCGCGACCAAGCCTCGACCACAGGATTATGGCGGGCGGTGCGCAGCCAGTCTTCGAACGCGGGGTTCACCGAGCATCCCCCCGGCCGTCGCGTGCGGAGCCATTCACCGCCGCAGCCGCGCGCAATCGATACCTTCGTCCAAGTGGCGTTGTGAGGTTAGGATGTGCCATCCTCTCTCTCCAGCGCGTCTGGACCCCGGTCGGCGCATCCTGAAACAGCAGGCCGCGAGTCGATTCGCAGTCCGCGGGAGCTGAAAACTCAGTATGCTTTTCGCACCCGGCCCAGCAAGCCTTGCGGCCGGAGATCGGGAAAGGCTCGCTCCAGCTTGCGGAGCGCGTCCTTCAGATTCCTGCCGAAGGGCTTTACTACGTATTCGAATGCGCCCTCCTCCATGAAAAGGTCGCGGGTCTTGGTGAACGGCACTGCGCTCAGCACCATGATCGGAACCCGCGGAGCCTCTTTCCTGATGATGCGGAACGCAGTCAGAGCGTCCATGTCGCCCTTATCCGGCATCACCAGATCCAGCGTCACGACGTCCGGCTTGAGTAGCCTGAACAACGAGACCAGTTCGCTGGCACATTCAGCTTCTCCGACAACTTCGTAACCGACACGCTCTAGCTGCCACCGCAGGAGCTCGCGAATCGAGACCGAATCGTCGGCTATCAGAACCCGTATCGCCATCGGTTTCGTCAGCCTCTGCAGCCGCAACCCCTCTCTTCAAATTTATCGGTCGACCAACCGTCTATTCATAAACCACCTCAACCTCGTTGAGGTAGGTCGCCAAGGCTTCCACAAGGGCCTGCAGCTGTGCGGAATCTTTTACTCTCGCCGCTTCCTCGATGGAACTACCGATTTGGGTCAGCGCCTCCAAGCCGTAACCCCCGCCTTCGCCCTTGATGTTATGGCCCAGCACGCGAACCGTCTCGTAATCTTTTTGCTCGAGGTGATCACGGATAGCCACAATATCATCCCGCTTGCGTTGTAGGAATCGCGGCAGCAGCGGCGCTAACTCTTCGTCAACTCGAACCACGCGCTTTTCGTAGCGATCGCGCCAGTCCCGAGTGGCATCAAAAATTGCGTTTATCAAAGTGGTCTTCTTGACCGGCTTGCTGAGGTGGGCATCACAGCCGGCGTCCATACTCTTTCTGACCTCCTCCTTAAGCGCATAGGCGGTCAAGGCGATAATCGGGGTGCGTGCAATCACATTGGCGCGCTCCCACTCCCGGATCGCTCTAACCGCCGAATAGCCGTCCATTATCGGCATCTGCATGTCCATCAGCACCACGTCGTATTTGCCGGACTTGAACTTGTTAAGCGCGACTTCTCCGTTTTCCGCTGAATCCAACTGATACAGCGGTTCGTTCAAGTAGGCTTCAACCAGCACGCGGTTATCCTCGGAATCCTCTGCCAACAGGATACGTAAGAGCCGGTGGTCGGATGCAGATTCCACCACGTCTTTCGTCGGGCGTTCAACCTGCGTGGTACTCTCGGCCGACGTCGCTTCGATCGCCGTAAACAAATCACGCCGCGCAATCGGCTTGACCAAATAGAGCTCGATGCCTGATTGGCGGGCCCTCTCCAGATCGCGGTCAAGGTTGGTCGACTTAAGCGTAAGAATCACCGCACCAACGATTCTGGCCCCGTTAACACCGCGCCGTGCAAATTCGAGGTTTCGGCCGTCCGCTATGCGGCTGTCAAGGATTAGCAGCCGGTAACCTGCACCCTCTCGGCTGGCGCGACGCAGTTCGTCTAGCGCCGCTTCGTAATCTCCGGCTTCATTGACCAGCGCGCCGCACCCATCCAACCACTCTCTGAGAATCATGCGCTGCGAAGCGTTATCGTCCGCGATCAGAATCTTCATGCCTTTCAGATCGATTTTGGGAGCGATCGCGCTCTGCTGGGCCGCGGATACGACCTGCAGGTCGGTCGTGAAATAAAAAATGCTGCCTTTGCCGAGCTCGCTTTCCAGCCAAATCCGCCCGCCCATCAGCTCCACCAGCCGCTTGCAGATAGTCAGGCCCAGGCCGCTGCCTCCGTAACGCCGGGTAATCGAACTATCCACCTGCGTGAAGCTTTCAAAGACCGCTTCCTCTTTGCCCGATGGAATACCTATTCCCGTATCGCAGACCGAGAAGCGTAGCCCGCCAGGACTGTCCGACGCCGGATCCCTTTCCACCCTGACTACAACTTCGCCCTGGCCGGTGAATTTTACCGCGTTTCCAATCAGGTTGCTGAGCACCTGGCGCAGGCGCGAGGGATCCCCCTTGAAGCCCCGCGCCACGTCCGGTGCGACACGACAGAGGAGATCGAGGCCTTTCTCGTGGGCGCGGAACGCAAAGCTTTCAACGGTCTCTTCGACCAGATCCTCAAGGTCAAAGTCGATTTCTTCGAAAAAGAAATGACCGCTCTCGATCTTCGAAAGGTCGAGAATATCGTTAATCAGGCTGAGTAACGCGTTACCGGCGCTCCTGGCGATACGCACGTAGCCCCGCTGCTCCGAAGTCAAAGAACTTTCCCACAGCAGTTCACCCATTCCGATGATAGCGTTCATCGGCGTGCGTATTTCATGGCTCATCGTGGCCAGGAACTCGGATTTGGCCCGTGAAGCCGCCAGCGCTTGCTCGCGAGCCTCAATCAGCTCAAGCTCGGCGCGCTTGCGCTCGGTGATGTCCCGCGCAAACGAGAGTATGCAAGGCTGGTTGTTGAGGTTGATCACCACCGCGGAAAACAAGCCCGACCAATACGACCCGTTCTTGGCGACGAACTCGGCTTCGACGTTGTAGGCAACGCCCTGGTTGCGCAGTTCCTCCATCGCGTTCATGAGGTCCTCGCGCCGGGCCCAAACTTTTAGTTCGTCGGGGGTCTTGCCGAGCACTTCTTCGCGGGTATAACCCGACAGGGCAAGGAAATTGTCGTTAACGATAAGGAAGGTCCCGTCGACGCAGGAGTTTATCGTGATCGCGTCGAGACTGGCTTCAAAGACCTTTCTGAACTTCTCCTCGCT
>JBEKLA010000069.1:0-16803 GCA_050010455.1 Binataceae bacterium (SeqCode)
GTCGCGTTCACCAGCAATCGCTCCTTGAGGCAGGCGTCGACGACCGGGCGCGCCTCACCTTTGAGCACCACCCCGATTATCATCCCCTGCCCGCGGACTTCCACCACGCGATCGTTACCATTCGCGATCGTTCGCAACTCCCGTATCAGGTGATCGCCGATCTCGGCGGCGTTCTCTATCACTCGATCTTTTTCCAAAGCGTCGATAACCGCGAGCGCCGCGGCGCACGCCACCGGATTTCCTCCGAACGTGCTGCCGTGGCTGCCGGGACCGAGGCTCGATGCGATTTCGCCCTTCGCGATCATCGCGCCGATCGGCAATCCGCCTCCGAGCGCTTTCGCCAGCGTGACGATATCGGGCTTGACGCCCGCATGCTGATAAGCGAAAAACTTGCCGGTGCGGCCCATCCCGACCTGCACCTCGTCGAAGATCAGCAGAATCCCGGCGCGGTCGCATATCTCGCGCAGTCGCTTCAGGTAATCCGCGCTCGGCACGACGACGCCGCCCTCGCCCTGGATCGGCTCGATCATGATCGCGACCGTCTGATCGCCGATCGCCGCGCCCGCGGCCTCGGGGTCGTCGAACGCCACCATGCGAAAGCCGGGCATCAGCGGATGGAACCCCTGATGGTATTTTTCCTGGCCGGTCGCGGTCAGCGTCGCCAGCGTGCGGCCGTGGAACGATCCGAGCGTGGAGATAATCTCGAAGCGGCCGCCGCGATGCTCGTGGCCCCATCGCCGTGCGAGCTTGATCGCCGCTTCGTTAGCCTCGGCGCCCGAGTTGCAGAAAAAAATCTTGCCGCCTTCGAAGCGTTCGGCCAGACGCTGAGCCAATCGCGCGGCCGATTCCCAATGGAACACGTTCGAGACGTGTATCAGCTTCTCCGCCTGCTCCTTGATCGCGCGGACCACGCCCGGATGGCCGTGGCCGAGGCTGGTCACCGCCAGCCCGCAAAAGAAATCGAGGTAGCGATTCCCGTCGGCGTCGTAAAGATACGAGCCTTGCCCCCTGACGAAGGCGAGCGGCAGGCATCCGTAAACGTTGATCAGATTCTGATGGGCCAGTTCGATAATTTCGGCGTTGGTCATGTTTGCTGCATCCTCACCCGGGCGGCGCGCGGCCGTTTCGACGCCCGTGCTTCGTCGCGCACCACCTGCGATCCGACTCCCGAGTCGGTGAAAATCTCGAGCAGCACCGCATGCGGCAGGCGGCCGTCGATGATATGGGTCTTGGCGACGCCGTCGCGCAACGCGTCGATACAACATTCGACCTTGGGAATCATCCCCTCGCCGATCACGCCGCTCGCGATCAGCTTCTTCGCCTGCGCGACCTGGAGCGTCGGGATCAGAGCGCCGTCCTTATCCTTGAGGCCCTCGACGTCGGTCATCAGGATCAGCTTCTCGGCCTTGAGCGCGGCGGCGAGCTTGCCGGCGGCGACGTCGGCGTTGATGTTATACGTCTGGCCCTCGCGGTCGAATCCGATCGGCGCGATCACCGGGATGAAGTTGGCGTCCCTGAGAGTCCGGATAACGTCCTGATTCACCTCCACCACTTCACCCACCAAACCGACGTCGACCGGGCGCGATTTGCCGTTGCCGTCGCGCATCATCACCCGCATCTTGCGCGTCAGCATCAGCTCGCCGTCCTTGCCAGACAGCCCCACGGCGCGTCCGCCCTGGCGCGAGATCGTCGCGACGATGTCCTTGTTGATCCGTTGCAGCACCATCTCGACCAGTTCCATGGTCGCGTCGTCCGTCACCCGCATCCCGCGCACGAAACGCGACTCGATCCCCATCTTCTTGATCATCTCGGAGATCCGCGGGCCGCCGCCGTGCACCACCACCGGGTTGATACCGACCAGCTCGAGCATCACCACGTCGCGAGCGAAGCTCTCGACCAGCTCGGCGGAAGTCATCGCGTGGCCGCCGTACTTGATCACGAACGTCTTGCCGCGAAAGCGCTGGATAAACGGCAGCGCCTCGGCCAGAATTTCGGCCTTATGGATTAGATCGCGCATCGAACCCTCCCCACACGCAAACCGCTTCCTTCTACAAGATGTAACGCGAGAGGTCTTCGTCCTTGAGGATGGGATCGAGGCGCTGATGGACGTACGCGCTATCAATCGTGATATCGCGCTCCATCAGTTCGGGCGCGCTGAACGATATTTCCTCGAGCAATCGTTCGAGCACGGTGTGCAGGCGGCGCGCGCCGATATTCTCCGAGCGCGCGTTGACCTGCGCCGCGATCTCGGCCAGCGCTTCGACCGCGTCGTCGGTGAACGTCAGGCGTACGCTCTCGGTCTGCATCAGCGCGACGTATTGCTTGGTCAGCGCGTTTTCGGGCTCGCGCAGGATTCGCACGAAGTCCTGGCTGGTCAGCGCCTTGAGCTCGACGCGGATCGGAAAGCGGCCCTGGAATTCCGGAATCAGATCGGAGGGCTTGGAGATGTGAAACGCGCCCGACGCGACGAACAAAACGTGATCGGTGCGCACCGATCCGTACTTGGTGTTGACGGTAGTGCCTTCGACGATCGGCAGCAGGTCGCGTTGCACGCCCTCGCGCGAAACGTCGGGGCCGCGCCCGGCGCCCTCGCGCCCGGCGATCTTGTCGATCTCGTCGATAAACACGATTCCCGACTGTTCGGCGCGATGAATCGCGTCGTGCGCGACTTTGTCCATATCGACCAGCCGCGCCGCCTCTTCCTGAGTCAGGATTTCCAGCGCCTCCGGAATCTTGACCGAGCGCCGCTTGGTCTTCTTGGGCATGATCTGGCTGAACAGCTCTTTCATGTTGAAGCCCACCTCCTCCATGCCCTGAGGCGTGAACACTTCCACCATCGGCATCGACTGGGCCGAAACCTCGAGCTCGACCTCGCGGTCGTCAAGATGGCCGCCGCGCAGCAGCTTGCGCAGCTTCTCGCGCGTCTCGCTATGCGGGTCCTCGGGCGCCGGCTGTACACGGCCCTCCGCGGAAACGTCGACCGGTCGGCGCGCCTTGGCCGGCGGCGGAAACAGGATATCGAGCAAACGCTCCTCGGCCTGCTCGCGCGCCTTGACCTCGACCCGCACCCGCTCCTCTTCCCGGATCATCTTGATCGAGACTTCGACCAGGTCGCGGATGATCGATTCCACGTCGCGTCCGACGTAGCCGACCTCGGTGTACTTCGACGCCTCGACCTTGAGGAATGGCGCCTGGGAGAGTTTGGCGAGCCGGCGCGAAATTTCGGTCTTGCCCACGCCGGTGGGACCGATCATCAGGATATTCTTGGGCGCGATCTCGTCGCGCAGCTCCGGCGCCACGTTCTGCCGCCGCCATCGATTGCGCAACGCGATCGCCACCGCGCGCTTGGCGTCGTGCTGGCCCACGATATAGCGGTCGAGCTCGGAGACGATCTCGCGCGGGGTCATGACGTGGGCAAATGACGTGTTATCGGCCATCGTTACTCGTGACGCTCCAAAACCTTCGACGAACGCGAAGAGCGTTTACTATAGCTCTTCGATCGTGAACTGATCGTTAGTGTAGACGCAGATTTCGGCGGCGATCTTCATGGCGCCTTCCGCGATCTGGCGCGCGCTCAAGCCGGGACTATGGCGAATCAGCGCGCGCGCCGCCGCCAGCGCGAAGTTCCCCCCCGAACCGATTGCGAGCAACCCGTCGTCGGGCTCGATCACGTCGCCCGACCCCGAGACCAGCAGCGAACTCTCGCGGTCCGCGATCACCAGCATCGCTTCGAGCCGCCGCAGCACCCGGTCGGTGCGCCAATCCTTGGCCATCTCGACCGCCGCCCGGCGCAAGTTGCCGCCGAACTCCTGGAGCTTGCCTTCGAACTTGTCGAACAGCGTCAGCGCGTCGGCGGTGCTGCCGGCGAAACCGGCCAACACCCGATCGTTGTGCAGGCGCCGCACTTTGCGCGCACCGCGTTTCATGATCGTCTGGCCGACGCTGACCTGGCCGTCGCCCGCGATCACTACCGCGCCGGCGTGCCGCACGCTCAGGATGGTCGTGCTACGGACCTTGTTGGATGGTTCAGGCTCGCGGATGGGCACGGTTATACACCTGCTTGAGGCGGTTGACGCTCACGTGAGTGTAGCGCTGGGTGGTCGCGAGGCTCGCATGGCCGAGCATCTCCTGAATCGAGCGCAGATCCGCGCCGCGATCGAGCAGATGGGTGGCGAAGCAATGGCGCAGGCCGTGCGGCGTGATTTTCGTGCGCACGCCCGCCGCCGCGATCCGCGCCGCAACGATATTCTCGACACTGCGCGTGGTCAGCCGACCGCCGCGCAGATTTGTAATAATCGGTCCGTCGGGCTCCCACGCAACCGGCATCTGGCGCCGCCACGCCCTGAGCGCCTCGATCGCCGGCTCGCCGATCGGCACCAGCCGATCCTTGTTGCCTTTGCCCGATCTCACCATCACCATCCCGAGTTCCTCGTCGAGGTCGCGCCAGTTGAGTCCGACCAGCTCGCTCACGCGCAGCCCCGAGGAATACAGCGTCTCGAGTATCGCGCGGTTGCGTATCGACGCCGGCCCCGTCGCGCCGCTTTCGGCCTCGACCAGCTTGACGACCTGCTCTTGCGCCAGGATCGCCGGTAATCGACGCTCCGCGCGCGGCGAACGCAACTCGCGCGCCGGATTCGACGCGCCGAAGCGGATCTCGCGATGGCGGAAAAAGGCCTTGATCGCCGACAGCCGCCGCTGCACGGTCGATCGCCTGGCGCTCTTCATCTGAGCGGCGAGATAGCCGCGGATATGGTCGGCCTCGATAGATTCGCAGACCACCTCGTGGCCGCTTGCGTCCAGCACCGCGCCCCGATCGAGCAGAAAGTTGCGAAAGCTCATCAGATCGCGCCGGTAACTATCCACCGTGTTCCGTGCGGCTCGCGACGCCTTACCCAGCGCCGCCGCAAACGATTCGATTTCAACCAGCATTCTCGCGCGCCCCGAAACCAAGGACTATGCTATCATTCGTTGTTTCGAGGCTAAAGTATCGGCCGGAAGATACGCCGCGGATGCAGTGCTGGAGTTGCAAAACCGAGATAAGTGCCAAACAGCGGATCGGCTTTCGCGACAATTGTCCGGCTTGCGACCGACCGGTGCATGTCTGCCTGAACTGCGATTTTTATGACCCCGCCTACAATAACCAGTGCCGCGAAACGATGGCGCCGCGCGTCGTCGACAAGGATCGGCAAAACTTCTGCGAATACTTCGCCGCCCGCAAAGCCGCATTCACCGGCCCCCGGCCCGCCGCGCCTTCGGCCGCGCGCGAAAAGCTCGAAGCGCTGTTCAAGAAAAAGAGCGACGCGGGGGGGCTCGCGCTGAAATCTTCGCGTCTCCGCGAATCGCCGGACGCGGCGGCTGGCGGCCATCGCATGAGTGAGCGACTCGCCTCGATAATCCTCGCCGCCGGACTCGGCACCCGGATGCGTTCGGCACAAGCGAAGATGCTGCACGAGCTGGCCGGCGAGCCGATTATCGCGCGCTCGGTCCGCGCTCACGCCGCGCTCGGCGCGCGCCCGACGGTCGTGGTCGTCGGCTATCAGGCGCGCGAGGTCGAAGAAGCCGCGCGCCGCGCATTCCCGTCAACCGAGATGACGTTCGCCGTGCAGGATCGCCAGCGCGGCACCGGCGACGCCGCGCGCCGCGCCATCGAGCAACTCGGCGACGGCTTCCGCGGCGACGTCCTGATAACTTACGGCGACATGCCCGCGATTCGCGTCGCGACGCTGCGCGCGTTCGTCGAACACCACCGCGATCATCATGCGGCGCTTTCGCTGATCAGCGTGAAGCTCGATAATCCCGGCGCCTACGGGCGCGTGATTCGCGATCGCGCCGGCGTGGTGACGGCGATCGTCGAGGCTCGCGACGCGAGCGACGCCGAGCGCGCGATCGACGAAATCAACGCCGGAGTCTATATCGCCGACGCTGATTTCCTGCGCTCCGCCTTGAACCAACTTCAACCGGCCAACGCGCAGGGCGAATACTATCTGACCGATATCGTAGCGCAGGCCCGCGCTCGCGGGCTTGCGGTCGAGGCCTGTTTGAGCGAGGACGCGAGGGAATTCGCCGGAATTAATTCGCGCGAGGAGCTGGCGCAAATGGAAGCCGAAATCCGTACCGGGATTAATCGCAGGCTGATGGAATCCGGGGTGACGCTGATCGATCCCGCCACCGCCTATATCGGTGAGATGGTCGAGATCGGCGCCGACACCGTGATCGGTCCCAACGTGCAAATTCTGGGACGCAGCCGCATCGGCTCCGGTGTCCGCATCGACGGCACCGCATGGCTCTCCGACGTAACCGTCGGCGATCGATGCCATCTTAAGCTCGGCGTCCGCGCCGAAGATTGCCGCATCGGACCCGATTCCGAGATCGGCCCCTTCGCCAACCTGCGTACGGGCACCGATCTCGAAGGTCATAACCGCATCGGCAACTTCGTCGAAACCAAGAAAGCGCGGATCGGAAGCGGCTCCAAGGCGAGCCATCTGAGCTATCTCGGCGACGCCGTGATCGGACGCGATACCAACGTCGGATGCGGCGTCATCACGGTCAATTACGACGGCTACGATAAGCATCTGACCGAGATCGGCGATCGATGCATGGTCGGATGCGACAGCCAGCTTATCGCGCCGGTAAAAATCGGCAGCGACGTCTACGTCGCCTCAGGCACGACGATCATGCGCGCGGTCCCCGACGGCGCGCTCGTGATGTCGGAGCATCCGCAGCGCGAGAAGCCGGGATGGACCGAACAATGGCATCGGCGCCACGCCAATCGTGATAGCAAGGCCGAGAAATGAGCGCCGGATCATCCGGCACGGAGCAATAACAGCATGTGCGGAATCATCGGTTACGTCGGCAATCGCGAGGCCTGCCCGATTCTGATCAATGGGCTCCGGCGCCTGGAGTATCGCGGCTACGATTCCGCCGGTCTCGCGGTCCTGCAGGCTGACGGCAAGCTCGAAATCCGCCGCGCCGTGGGCAAGCTCGATAACCTGAGCAAGCTGCTCGACGCCTCGCCGCTGCGCGGTAGCATCGGCATCGGCCACACGCGATGGGCGACTCACGGCCGTCCCTCCGAAGAAAACGCGCATCCCCATCAGGCCGGCCCGGTCGCGATTATTCACAACGGCATCGTCGAAAACTATGCCGAGCTGCGCGCCGCGCTCACCGCACGCGGCCACAAGCTGCGCTCGGAAACCGACACCGAGGTTATCGCTCATCTGATCGAGGAGCGGCTCAAGACCGGCCTCGGACTCACCCAGGCGGTGCTCGAAACCGTGCGCGAGTTGCGCGGCTCGTTCTCGATCGTGGTGCTATCGGAGACCGAGCCCGGACGCCTGGTCGCCGCCAAAACCGCGACGCCGCTGGTGCTGGGCTTCGGCAAGGGCGAGAACTTCGTCGCGTCCGACATCCCGGCGCTGCTCGAACATACGCGCGAGACCCTGGTGATGGAGGACGGAGAACTCGCCGAGATCAGCGCCGACGCAATCAGGCTGATGACCTTCGACGGGCATCCGGTCGAGCGGCGCCCGCGCCATATCGAGTGGGACGCGGTCGCGGCCACCAAGGGCGGCTATCGCCATTACCTGCGCAAGGAGATCGCCGAGCAGCCGCAGGCCTGGATCGATACCATCAGCGGCCGCGCCGCCGCGGGCTCGGCCCGCGTCGAGTTCGAGAACGAATTGCTGCCGGCGGGCGGCGTCGACGCGATCAGCCGGATCGTGATGGTGAGTGCGGGCGCGTCGTGGATTTCCTCGCTGATCGGCAAGTTCATCATCGAAGAGCTGTGCGGCATCCCGGCCGAAGTCGATTATTCCGCCGAATTCCGCTACCGCCAGCCGCCGATCGACAATCGCACGTTGATAATCGCCGTCTCCCAGTCAGGCGAGACCGCCGATACGCTGGCCGCGATGGAAGAGGGGCGCCGGCGCGGCAGCCATCTGCTCGCCATCACCAATACGCTGGACTCGTCGATCGCGCGCAAGGCCGACGCGCAGCTCTACACCCGATGCGGCCCCGAGATCAGCGTCACCACCACCAAATGCTTCATCACCCAGATCGAGGCCTTCTACCTGCTCGCGATCCATCTCGCGGCCCGGCGCGGGCGGCTCAGCGAACGCGAGGCGATGGATCTGCTGGCCCCCGCCTTCGCGATTCCCGCCCAGATTGAAGAGGTGCTAACGCGCGAGCGCCAGATCGAAAAGATCGCGCGCAAATACGGCCGCGCCAGCAACTTCCTCTACCTGGGCCGGGGTATCAACTATCCGGTCGCGCTCGAAGGCGCGCTCAAGCTCAAGGAAATTTCCTACATCCACGCCGAGGGTTACTCGGCGGGCGAGATGAAGCACGGACCGATCGCGCTCATCGACGAGAACATGCCGGTCGTCGTGCTGATTCCCAACGACAACGTGTTCGAGAAGACGCTTTCCAATCTGAAGGAAGTCGAGTCGCGCAACGGCCGCATCATCGCGGTCACCGATTCAAGGACTTCGGAACTCGACGAAGTGGCCTGGGAGATGGTCGAGGTGCCGCGCACGCATCGGATGCTGACGCCGGTTCTGATGACCGTGGCGTTGCAGTTGCTCGCCTACCATATCGCGGTCTATCGCGGCACCGACGTCGATCAGCCGCGCAACCTGGCCAAATCAGTGACGGTCGAGTAGCGGGCTGTCAGATCGCGGGCATACCGCGCAGGGCGTCCTTACGTCGGTCCTCGTTGGCCATCGGCCGATGCGACCTTACTCGCGCTCGACGAAGCCTTCCAGATTCCGCGAGCGCGCCGTGGTGCGCAGTTTGCGCAGCGCCTTGGCCTCGATCTGCCGGATTCGCTCGCGGGTGACCGCGAACTGCTTGCCCACCTCTTCGAGCGTGTAGTCGGTCTGCTGGCCGATACCAAAGCGCATCCGCAGGATTTGCTCCTCGCGCGGCGTGAGCGTAGCCAGCACTTTGCGCGTCTGCTCGCCCAGATTGGTATGGATCGCGGCTTCGACCGGCGAAGGCGCCAATTCGTCTTCGACGAAATCGCCGAGCGAACTCTCCTCTTCGTCGCCGATCGGCGTCTCCAGCGAAATCGGTTCCTTGACGATCTTGAGCACCTTCTGGACCTTGTCCAGCGGCATCTCCATCTGGCCGGCGATCTCGTCGGGGCCCGGTTCGCGCCCAAGCCGCTGCACCAGCAAACGCGTGACGCGCAGCAGCTTGTTGATCGTCTCGACCATATGGACCGGGATACGGATCGTGCGCCCCTGGTCGGCGATCGCGCGCGACATCGATTGCCTGATCCACCACGTGGCGTACGTCGAAAACTTGTAGCCGCGCTGATACTCGAACTTATCGACCGCGCGCATCAGGCCGATATTGCCCTCCTGGATTAGATCCAGGAAGCCCAGCCCGCGATTCGTGTAACGCTTGGCCAGGCTGACCACCAGGCGCAGATTGGCCTCGGTCAATTCCTTCTTGGCGCGACGGCTCTTGTCCTGCCCTGCCGCGATCGTCTCGATCGAGCGCGCGAATTCCTCGCCGGTGGCCTTGACGCGCCGCTCGATCTCCTTCATCTTGCGCTGCCCCTCGCGGATTCGCGCCGCGATATCGAGCAGATTCTCGCGCGTGCCGTTGACCTTCAGCAGATGGCGCCGATCTTCGGCGTCGGCGGCCTCGCGCAAAAGCTGGCTCTTGGTCCGCCCGGTCGCCTCTTCGTAACGCTGCAGCAGGCGTTGCGAGCTGCGATACTCGTCGAGCAGGCGGCGCATCTCGCCGATTACCGCCTCTTCGACGTTGCGCGAAAGCTGCATCCCCTTGAGCTCGGCCTTCACCCGCTCCTTGAGCCGGGCGTAATTCTTATCCAGCTTGACCTTTACCCGCGGCCCAGGCTTGGCGTGAAGCTCCTCTTCCACCGCCTCCAGCCGCTCGCGCAGCTTGGCAAGCTTCTTGGTGAACTCCAACAGGCGCTCGACCTGCGCCTCGTCGGCTTCCGGGCCACTCTCCTCCGAGTCGCTCTCCACCTCCTCGGCTTCCTCGAAGATGCCGCGCGGCTCGGCTTCGCCGCTCTCCACCCGCTCGCCGATTCCGATAATGAAGTCCAGCGTGACCGGGGACTTGAGAACCTCCTCCTCCACCTCGTACTCGCCCGCTTCGACTCGCTTGGCGATTTCGACTTCCTGCTCGCGCGAAAGCAGTTGGAAGTTCCCCATCTCTTTGAGGTAAAGGCGGACCGGATCTGACGATTCACCCAGGGAATCGACCGCACTACGGGCGACAGGCTCTGCCTCTTCGGGCTCTTCCTTGGCCTCGGTTTCGACTTCGGTTTCGGCGCCTTCGGTCGGAACCTCGTCGAGAACCTTGATATCCATGTCCTCGAAGCTTTCCAACGCCGCCCGCAGGTCCCCCGGAGAGGCCACGTCCTGAGGCAGGAAGTCATTGACCTGGTCGAAAGTCAGGTAACCCTGCTCGCGACCAAGATCGACGAGACTTTGCAGGTCTTTGCCTTCGTACTTTTGCTTCATTTTGCTATTTATTTCCGTTCGCCCGCTTTACCACGCCATCAGGGCCGCACAACCACGGGTGCTCGCCTGCGCTACAGCGGTTTTTCTGCAATGAGCCCAGCAATTATTAGACGATCTTGCGGACGAAATCAGTCGACCGTACCAAAACCACCGAATTCTAGGCTTGTTTCCCTTCAGAGTCAATTCTTTCTTCCGCCGACCAACCCAATTTTTTTTCGAGCAAGGTTCGGGCCAGCCGCTGCTGCCTCCGACCTTCTCTAACCAGCACTCGCCTCTCGCCAGATTGACCCGATCATCCAGCAAAAGCCTTGCCACATGCCGCCAATTTTCCGCCGGCGGGGTTACTTACCGACCCAGATGGAGTTGATTTCCCGAGGCTCACCCGCTTCTATCTGGAATCAAATCTAACCACTGTCGGCCAATTTGTGACTCACACACTTATCTTTATAGCCAGTTTTTTTCTGATCCTGGCCGGCTCTGAGCTGTTTACCAACGGAATCGAATGGGCAGGACAAAAACTCGGCATCGCCGAAGCCGCCGTCGGCAGCCTGCTCGCCGCCGTCGGCACTGCCCTCCCCGAAACCTTCATACCCGCTGTGGCATTGATGGCCAGCCGGGGCGACAGCGGTGCCCATCGCGCGGTCGGCACTGGGGCGATAATCGGAGCTCCGCTGATGCTCTCGACGGTTGCCCCCTTCGTGATGGGCGTGGCGGTCTTGGGCTATCGCGAGCGTCGCGGCCGCCCCACTCTCGAGGTTCCGTACCCGGACGCGAAGCGCGACTTGGGTTTTTTCCTGCCCATCTTCCTCGCCATCGTCCTTTGCGGCCTCGGCCGCTTCGGTCAGACCACGCGCTGCACTGTCGCGATCGGGTTGTTGATTGTTTACGCCCTTTACTGCGTTCTGATGCTCCGAATCCAGCGCGACGACGAGGCCGCAGTCGAACACGGCCTGTACCTGGAAATGATCTCGCGCGGCGATCCGTTAAATCCGCGTACCTGGCTGGTGGCGATTCAAGTGATCGGGGGCACGGCCGCGATTTTGATCGGCGCCGAGCAATTCGTCGATAGCATCGTCCGCTTAGCTTCCCACACCCATATCAATCCCGGCCTTCTTTCTCTGATCATCAGCCCATTCGCCACCGAACTGCCGGAAAAGTACAACTCGGTCGTCTGGATCAGAAAGGGCAAAGACCATCTTGCCTTCGCCAATATCAGCGGCGCGATGGTCTTCCAGTCTTGCATCCCGGCCGCGTTGGGAATCGTCTTCACACCGTGGCACTTGAGCAGCGCCGAACTCATCGCCGGAGGCGTCGCGCTCGCCGCCACTGCGATGCTTTTCGTCAATGTTGCCAAGGGTCCGCTGAAGACCAGCTCGCTGATGCTCGGTGGCGCCGCCTACGTATGCTTCCTGATTCTTCTGGCGACACTGGGCGGCTCGTGAAGATGGCGATCAGGCCGTAACCGGTCTTTGGCGGCAACATCGTGGCGCCGATTCTTTGCCACTGTCGCCGCCCGGATGGTTGAACAGGCTCGCCGGGCGCCTGCACATCCGAGGCCCATATGGCGCCGCGCCCGTCCGGCAGGGCGTCTTATCGCATTGGGCACGATCGTGTAGCTTCGCAATATGGCGAGCATGCGCGCGAGGGTACGGATGCAGCTCTGTTGTGGCGCGGCCTTTTTCGGCGCTACAGCCTTGATCCTGTTTACCGGCGCCGCTTTCGCTACCGCGCCGCCACCCCAGCGTATCGTCTCGCTCGCCCCGTCGATTACCGAGACCCTGTTTGCGCTTGGCGCGGGGCCGCAAGTCGTCGGCGTTTCGCAATACTCGGATTACCCTGCCGCCTCGCGACTGTTGCCTCAGGTTGGCACATATTTGACTCCCAATGTTGAAGCGATCGTGGGCCTGCGTCCGACTCTGATCATCGGCTTATCGAGTTCGGCCAACCTGCGCGCGATGCGGGCGTTCGAGACGATGGGCTATCCAACCCTGACCGTCGGAGAAGGCAAGCTTGCGGATATCGATCTGACGATCAGGCAAATCGGCCACCGGATCGGCAGAGATCGTGAGGCCGCCGAATTGATCGCCAATATCCGTCGTCACTTTGCTTCGATCGAAGCGCGCCTTAAGAATGCCGACTCACCCAAGGTCCTGATGCTGGTCGGCCATGAGCCGATGGTGGCGGTCGGCAGCGCCAACTTTCTTAACCAGCTAATCGCGATGGCGCACGGCACCAATATCGCCGCCAATTCCGCGGAAAGCTGGCCGCGCCTCAGCGTCGAGTACGTGATCGCGACCGCGCCCGCCGTGATTATCGACGGCCAGATGGGCGACGACCCCGCCTCGCCCAGGAATTTCTGGCATCAGTTCCGCACGATTCCCGCCGTCGAGCACAATCGCCTGTACGGTTACGCGGAGGACCCGATGCTGGAGCCGGGACCGCGAGTCTGGCGATCGCTCGAAATGCTCGCCGCGATGATTCATCCCGACCTGATGGCATCCGGCGCGACGCTTGCCGAAACGCCAATCAGATGACCTCCTCGTCACAGATTCCGGCCGCCTCGCCCTCGACGGCTCCGCCGTCCCCGCCCGGCGAGCATGACGCGAGCGCGCTTGCCGGCGCCTATCTGAGCCCGGCCCGGATGGCCGCGGCGCTGGGCACGATGGCGGCGATACTGATCGTGACAATGATCGTCGCCGTCGCTTACGGCACGGTGCGAATCGATCTCTATCGGGCGCTCACGCAGCCGCTCAGCGCCGATCACGCCATCCTGTTCAGCGCGCGCCTGCCGCGGGTCCTGATGGGCGCAGCGGTCGGCGCGGTGCTGGCCGCGGTCGGCGCCGCCCTTCAGGCCCTGGTGCGCAACCCGCTCGCTGAAGGCGGAATCCTGGGAATCTCCGGCGGCGGCGCCTTCGGCGCGATCCTGGCCCTGACGCTTGGATATCGCCTCGGCAGCTCGATGACGATCGTGCCGGTGTGCGCCTTCGCGGCGGCGCTGCTCTCGACGCTGGCGGTCTATCGCCTGGCGCTGGTCAACGGCCGCCTGGAACCGTTCAGCCTGCTGCTGATCGGCGTGATTTTCAACGCCTTCTGG
Source organism: Binataceae bacterium (SeqCode) (assembly GCA_050010455.1). GTDB lineage: Bacteria > Desulfobacterota > Binatia > Binatales > Binataceae > DATJOQ01. The sequence goes on from JBEKLA010000069.1 coordinate 13,594, forward strand.
GGCGCTCTCATCTTATTGGTGAACGCCCTGGTCGACCTCTACCAGGTGCACAGCATAATCGCCTGGCTGATGGGCAGCCTCGAAGCGCCGACCTATTACGAAGTGGCGCTGGTCGGCGCGATAGGGCTGGGCGGCTTCGCGGCGCTGTTTATCCGCGCGCGCGACATGAACCTGTTGAGCCTCGGCGACGACGCCGCCGCCGACCTGGGCGTGAATATCGAAGCTCTGCGCCGCACGATCTTTATCGCCACCTCGCTGATGATCGGTGCGGCGGTCTCAGTCAGCGGAATAATCAGCTTCGTCGGATTGATCGTGCCGCATATCCTGCGCCTGATGCTCGGCGCCGACCATCGCCTGCTGCTGCCGGCCTCGGTTATTGGCGGAGCAGCGCTGCTGGTGGCCGCCGACCTGATCGCCCGGATCGTGATCGCACCGGCCGAGCTTCCGGTTGGCGTGATCACGGCGCTATGCGGCGGCCCATTTTTCATCTACCTGCTGCGGCGCGAGGAACGGCGCTCGCTAACCACATGATCGACACGCCCGCGACATCCGGACCCGCGCTCGTGGCTCGCGATCTGGTCGCGGGTTACGGCAAGCGCCAGGTTTTGAATGGAGTGTCGCTCGAAGTCGGCGCCGGCGAGATGATGGCGGTCCTCGGACCCAACGGCGCCGGCAAATCGACCCTGCTCAACCTGCTCGGCGGCGCGCTCCGCCCGTGGCGCGGCTCGATCGAAGTCCTCGGCCGCGCGATCGAGGATTTCGATCGGCGCGCGCTCGCGCGTGTGATGGCGTCGGTGCGCCAGGAAAGCGGCGCCGCGTTCCCGTTCACGGTCTTGGAAGTGGTGCTGATGGGGCGCGCGCCCCATCTCGGCCCGCTCCGCTTCGAGGGCAAACAAGATTTGGCGATCGCGCGCGCCGCGCTCGAACGCTTCGGCCTGATTCCGCTGGCCGGCCGCTTCGTCCAGGAGCTTTCCGGAGGCGAGCGCAGGCGCGTTTTCATCGCGCGCGCCCTGGCGCAGGAACCGGCGATAGCGCTGCTCGACGAGCCGACGGCGTTCCTTGACCTGAAACACATCGGCGAGATCTTCGCGATGCTGAAGCAGCTTCGCGCCGAGCGCCGGATGGCCGTGATCGCGACGTTCCACGACCTCAACGTCGCGGCTCAGTACGCCGACCGCGTCCTGCTGCTGAAAGATGGCGCCGCGATCGGATGGGGCACGCCGGAGGAGGTGCTGACGGCGGAAAATCTGCGCCGCGTCTACGAGACCGAAGTCTACGTCGGCCACAATCCCGCCACGGGCGCGATCACCGTCCTCTCCGCCGCCCGATAAATCGAGCCGCGCGAGCGCGATCATCCTTGGTTGCGCCGACTCAGGCGAGCCGCTACGCTTCCCCTTGATGGCTGAGCAGGAACGCCCGTCGTTCAATCTGATCTTCGACGCCGACGACACCCTCTGGGACTCCAACATCCACTTCATCGAAGCCGAACAAGCTTTCGTCGCGGCGATTCGGGAACTGGGCATCGCGGCCGAAGCGAGCGCCGTGACCATTCTCATCCGCGAGTGCGAGCTTGAGATCATCCGCACTCACGGCTACGGCCGCCGCCCTTACGTGCGCGCGCTGCATCAGACGCTGGAAGCTCTGGTCACGATCGAAGTTTGCGAGCTGCGGATGCGCGCGGAGATCGAACGAATCGGCGAGCGGTTGATCGACCGCCACTGCGAGCTGTTGCCCGGCGTCGAATCCACGCTCGAAGATCTCGCCACCCGCCATCGATTGTTGCTGTTCACCAAGGGCCAGCCCGACGAGCAATTACACAAGCTCGAACGCTCCGGGCTTGGGCCGCTGTTCAGCCGGGTCGAGGTTCCCGCGGAAAAAGATCCTCCGGCGTATCAGCGGCTGGTAAAGTCGGCTGATCTCGATCCCGAGCGCACCTTCATGATCGGCAACAGCCCGCGCTCGGATATCAATCCGGCGCTTAAGGCCGGCCTGCGCGCGGTTTACATCCCTTATCCGCACACGTGGATATTGGAGCAGGAAGCTGTGGATTTGAGCGATGATCGCGTGATCATGCTCCCCGACTTCCCCAGCCTGCGCGAAGTGTTCTAGTATCATTAAAATCGCCTTCGTAAGAATCGCCTTCATATGGCAACCGCTGAACTAATAGCCGGCACGTCGCCGGAACCCAGGGGTCCGTCCCCCCGAACGAAAAAGCGACGGCCGCCGCTGCCTCTGCGCCCGTTGCATCGGATATGGCGGCAACAGCTCGACGACATCGAGGTCGCGCACGTCACGCTGCCGGTGCGGCGATTACCCGCCGGCTTGACCGGACTCGTGGTATGCCAAATCAGTGATTTCCACGTCGATCGCGACGACGATTTGCACCGGCTCGAACTCGCGGTCGAGCTCATCAACGGCGAACATCCCGATCTGGTTTTTCTGACCGGGGATTATTTCTCCGATCGGCGAGCCTCACGCCGTTACTTGCGGCCATTTGCGCGAACCCTCGGCAATCTGAAGCCGGAAATCGGAGTATTCGCGATCGCGGGCAATCACGACCATTGGGCCTCGTTCGATCGAATCGCCGAGGCGCTGGCCTCCGCGGACGTCACGATGCTGAACAACGAAAACCGCCGCGTCGAGCCGCGCGGAACAAACCTGACGATAGTCGGAATCGACGATCTGTGGACTCGGCACGCCGATCCGGCGCGCGCGTTCAAGGGCGTCGATCCCGAAGATTGCACGCTGGTGCTGGCGCACAATCCCGATACCGCCCTCTACGCCCGCCATTTCCGGCCGGGCGCGATGTTCTCCGGACACACCCATGGCGGCGTCGTGCGGCTGCCGCTCTACGGCACGCCCTTCAAGCGCGTCCTGCGATTGGGCAAGGAATTTTGCGCCGGATTGAACCTCTACGACGGCTTTTACATCTACACCAATCGCGGCCTTGGAACGTTCTGGCTGCCGATTCGGATCAACTGCCGTCCCGAGGTCTCGCGTTTCGAGCTGATTCCGAACCAAGTCTCGACGGCGTCGCTTGCCGCGGCCGCGACGCCCACCCGCCGCCGCTCCCGAATCCGCAGAAAGCGCTAGCGCGCTCAACCTCAGCCCCACAGAGTTGTCATTCCCAGCTCCGAGTCTCATCTCCTCGCCCGCTATTTCTGCGGGAGAGGGCGCGCGGCACGCGGGTTGCGAAAAAACAGCAACCCG
>JBEKLA010000070.1:0-16668 GCA_050010455.1 Binataceae bacterium (SeqCode)
ACGCTCAGAATCGAGATACTCGACCTATCGAACCTCGAACCTGCACCGCTACAATCCACGCCGACACTATGAAAACAGCATAGAGCGCTGCCGATCACTCGTTTTTCCGTACCCTGCTAGTGATCGCGGCTATGGTTGACGGGGTGGTGATGGTAGTGAACGGCCATCGTACTCCAAAGCAAATGGTCAAGGCCGCGTGCGCGCGGCTGGAGTTTGCCCGGGCCACAATATTCGGAGTGTTGTTGAATCAGATCGACGTCACTAGTCCCGATTTCGCCTACTATAATCGGTATGGGTATGGCTACGGCCAGTACCACTACCCATACTCAGTTGGCGAACAGGCGTAAGGACAGAAGCAGACCTGCAAAGCTCTCCAGCCGACGCCAAAAGGCGACATCAATGACGCCCGATAATCCGCTCCCTTGGACCGAGGCGATTTGCCGCCACTGCGACCGGATCGTCGGCGCAGGGATCGTCGGTCTGGTTGTTTTTACGCCTCTGGCGTTCGGGAGTGTCTATCCGTGGGCGTACTGCCTGATCGAGGCGGTCATCTTTCTGTTGGTGGCGATATGGATGGGCAAACGTTTGTTGGGAGCCGAGTCGTCTGCGGCTCGATCCGTAGCATGGTGGGGCTTATCGTTCGTCGCGATGGCAGGTTTTCAGCTCGTTCCGTTGCCTCCTGGTGTGATTCGCGCGCTGTCGCCGATGACGCAAAGCGTGTATTCGAGAACGCTGAATAGATGGCCAGATGATGTCCGACGCGGCGAGCCGAATGTGGGGATAGTTCCCGGCGTCTCAGTGTTGCCGACGATCGAAGAAGTGAGGCAGGGGGCGTCCGTGCCGTTTACGCCAGAGAGTAGTGGACCCGGCGTGGCGGGAGCAGGATCGGCAGGCGCAACAGGACTGAATAGCGGTGGCGAAAAGGGCGAGGACCACGAGGTCGTGGTCGATGGGCACAAGCGATACGATTCGCAGTGGCGAGCGCTGTCTATCGCACCCTCAGCGACGCGGACGGCGTTGCTCAAGCTTCTGTCGTATGCAGCGTTCTTTCTTCTTATCGCGAAATATCCTTTCAATTGGCCAAACACGACCGGCGGCGAACGCAGGTTTTGCCGTCTGGTGGTGGCAGCGATGCTATCGACCGCGATCGTTGTAGCGGTGGTGACGCTGGTGCAGTTTTCGTGGTGGAACGGAAAGATATTCGGGTTCCTCGTTCCCTACGATTGGGGAGCTGCGCGTCCGGAAATTCGACATGCGGGTGGTCCGTTCGTAAACCCTGATCACCTTGCCAACTACCTGGCCATGATTCTCCCTCTTGCGATCGGCGGCGCGCTGTGGCGAAACCCGATCATACCGAGTGGCTGGCAAACAGCATTTCGGCTTCTATGTAGTTGCGGAGTCGGCTTCATTTGGTCGGTATTGCTGTTAAGCCTGTCGCGAGCCGGATGGATTGGCGCGCTTTGCGGTCTGTCAGCGTTCGTGTGGCTAATGCGTGTTCAGCTCAGCAAGGATTATGCGACGTGGTTTCCACGCTCCAAAGCGCCCTCACTGCTTGTGTTGGGAACCGGAGTCGTTGCGCTTACGGTAGTTGCTTTGCTGGCGATCGGCTCCGTCGGCAGAACGCGAGTGGATAGTCGCCTCGAAGAGACCTTCGCGCATGAGACCAGTTTTGGTGAGCGCATCGCGTTATGGGAGGACTCGCTGGGCATGGTCCGCGACTTTCCGCTTCTGGGCGTCGGCATCGGATGCTGGTCTGAACTCTTCCCGCATTACCATCGGCCGCCCTGGCGCTCCGGCCGATTCCTCGAAACCCATAACGATTACTTGCAGCTCGTTGCGGAGACCGGCGTGGTGGGCTTTGCGCTGTTCGCTTGGTTCTTCTACAACGCGGCGTTCCGAGTTCTCACTCGCATGCGTACGGTAGCCGCGGGGGCGCAAATGCCGTTTGCCGCATTGGTAGGCGGTTTAACCGTGATGGCGGTGCATGAGTGTGTCGACTTCAATCTTCAGATCCCAGCAAACGCTTTGTTATTTACCCTGATGCTAGGTCTGGCTAATCGTCTCGCACCCGAGCCGGATACTAAGAACGTTGAAGCGTTCAATGTTCGCGGGCCGCGTGTCGCCGCGGCAGCTACAGGTCTGCTCGCACTGGTTCTGATAGTCGTAGCCCTGACACAGGACAAGGTGCCGTATCCCTATAACATCCGGCGTCCCGTTTCGGCGGAAGCAGCTAGGACTCTGATGCTGGCCCATCCCGCCAACGCTTTAGCGCATCTGGCGGCAGCCGATTGCTGCGCGGATATAGTGTCCGATTCCGAGCGGCTCAAAGAGCTTGAGACAGCGCTCTGGCTCGATCCGAATAATCCTTTCGCGAGGGACGCTTACGCCGGCGCACTGCTTCGCGAGAAAAGAATATCTCAGAGTTTGAGAGAGTTGACCATTTCGGTATTGCGTTCGCCTTCGATCTATACGCATGCATATCTCGATCAGAAGGAATTTCCGTGGCTATCGGCGGATGAGCAGGCGGCTATCGAGAGGGGGCTCAAGCGCGCGCGAGCGTTGGGTTACGCAGGCGCTTTTGAAGGATTGGCCAATATCTACGCGAGCCGGGGACGCCTGGAGGAGCGTGCCAAGCTGTATGAAGATGAGGCTTCCAAACAATCCGACGGAGAAGCGCGCGCGCGCTATCTTATCGAAGCTGGCCAGGCTTACACGCAAGCGCACCTGGCAGAAAAAGGCGAGGCGCTGTTCCGTCGGGCGGCGCTCGCGGCGCCGAGCGACCCGAGATCCTATCATTACCTGGCGGTTGCGATTTTCGCTCAACGCAACGATCTTGGCTCCGCGCAAGCGACCATCAATCAAGGAATCGACAACGGTGCCGATCCTTTCGTGTTGTCGCTGTCGCTCGCGGAAGCTGCCGAGAAGGTTGGAGATCTTAAAATGGCCGAAGCGGCTCTCGACCGCGCGGTGACAATTCGGCCAGCGTCGTTCCAGACGCGGATACGCCTGGGACTTCTATATCTGGGCGAGGGCAGGTTCGATCGCGCGGCGCTGGTAATTCGTAAGGCAACCGATATCAATCCGTCGTCAGGCGAGGCGTTTTTTAACCTCGGCCGCGCTGAGGAAGGCAGCTACCGATACTTCGCAGCGGCCAAAGCGTATGCACGTGCGCTCGAGCTGGAGCCCGGAAACGCGACTTTTCAAGAAGGTTATCGAGAGTTTCGTCGCAAGCTCAGGAATGATAACGGCGCCTGATCTGTCGGCTCGCTGAACCCGCATGAGGATCGCTTATCTCACTACTTCGGGGCAACTTGGAGGTGCCGAGAGAAGTCTGCTCGATCTCTTGGCCGCGCTGCGAGCGACGCAGCCGGATTGGCATTTGCGACTGATAGCAGGCGATGATGGCCCCCTGGTTTCAAGGGCGACGGCGCTTGGCGTGGCGTCGACAATCGTGCCGTTCCCGCGACGCCTGTCGCGCCTCGGAGATTCCGCATCGAAAGAGCACGCTCGTGGTCGAATCCATCTTGCGCGCCGATGTGCCGCGGCGGTCGTCGCCGCCGCCCCTTACGCGGTCCGGCTTTTCCGCGCGCTTAAGGAAGCGGCGCCAGACGTCGTACACACCAACGGCTTCAAGATGCACGTGTTGGCGCTGTGGGCGCGCCGGCGGCAGGCGCCGGTGGTGTGGCACGTCCGTGACTATGTTGGCTCGCGCCCGATAATGGCCCAATTGCTGCGTGGCCATGCAGGACGGTGCGCCGCGGTGGTTGCCAACTCCCGTCGCGTCGCCGACGACGTGCGAACTGTTTGCGGCAGCCGGTTGAATGTCTATCCGATCCACGACGGTATCGATTTAGCGGACTTCGCGCCGAGCGGGCCGGTGCTTGACCTGGACGCGATCGCGTCGATGCCGCCGGCGCCCCCGGCAACCGTACGAGTCGGGCTGCTCGCGACGATGGCGCGCTGGAAGGGCCATCCGGTTTTCTTGCGCGCTCTTTCGATGTTGCCCGCAAGCCTGCCGATCCGCGGCTACGTGATAAGCGGACCGCTTTACCAAACCGAGGGCAGCGAGTTTCGGCTGGCTGACCTGCGTGCTCAGGCCGCACAGCTCGGTATCGCGAACAGGGTCGGGTTTGCGGGCTTCGTGGATGAGCCGGCGGCAGCAATGCGGGCGTTGGATATTGTCGTTCATGCCAGCACCGAGCCTGAACCTTTCGGCCGCGTAATCGGCGAGGCGATGGCGTGTGGGCGTCCGGTGATCGCGAGCGACGCCGCGGGGGCCGTCGAGTTGCTTCGGCCCGGCGCCGACGCGCTGACCCATCCCTCCGGCGACGCGCCAATTCTCGCCGAGCGTATCGCGACACTGGCCGTCAACACAGAGCTGCGTGCGCGCCTGGGGAAGAACGGCCGGCTCATCGCTGAGCAGCGGTTCGATCGCGGCCGGCCTGCTCGCGAGATGATCCAAATCTACCGGTCGCTCACCGCGGCGGCGAACTGATGCGCGTACTGCACAGCTACAGCGGCAACCTGTACGGCGGCGTCGAGACCCTGCTGGTGACGCTGGCCCGCAACCGCAGCCTGTGCCCAACGATGGACTCGCACTTCGCGCTTTGCTTCCCCGGACGCCTGGGTTCGGAACTTGCCGCCGAAGATGCGCCGCTCCATATGATGGATAAGGTTAGAGTGCGCTGGCCGCTAACCGTGCGACGGGCGCGCCGAAAGTTCGGCCGGTTGTTGCAACGCGGCGCCTTCGATTTGGTGGTCTGCCATTCGCCTTGGGCGCAAGCGATTTTCGGACCAGTGGTGCGCTCAGCCGGCCTTCCTCTGGTGTTCTGGTTGCACGACGCTATCGACGGCCGCCACTGGCTGGAACGCTGGGCGCGGCGCACGCCTCCGGACCTCGCCCTCTGTTGCAGCGAATATACGTCGAGCAAACTGACCAACATTTATCCGCACATGACGCCAACGCTGGTTCATCATCCGGTGACGCTGGCAAAACCTCGCCTTGTGTCAATCGATCGTGCCGCTATACGTGCGGAAATGAACACGCCGCCCGATGCTACTGTGATCATACAAGTGGGGCGCATGGATCCGCTAAAAGGCCATTCGCGGCATCTGGAAGCGCTGGCGACGTTGAGCGACCTGCCTGGATGGATATTGTGGCAGGTCGGAGGCGCGCAGCGCGCGCACGAGGTTCGCTACCAGGAACAGTTGCGAGCGCAAGCCGCCATACTTGGTATCGAGGCCCGCGTGCGCTTCCTCGGTGAACGCGCCGATGTTCCCGAACTGCTCGCCGCGTCAGATATCTATTGCCAGCCCAACGCTCGTCCCGAAGGTTTCGGTATCACGCTGATCGAAGCGCTGATGGCCGGATTGCCAGTCGTCGCGACGGCTTTTGGCGGAGCGAAGGAAATTGTCGATGAATCTTGCGGCGTTCTGGTCCCGCCTGACGACGTACACGCACTCGCTGCGTCGCTGAGGCTGATGATCCAGGGTCGCACGTTGCGTTCAGCTCTGGCAAGCGCGGGACCCGCGCGAGCCCGCAAGCTATGTGATCCAGCCGCGCAAATGCTCCAGTTAAATGAGGTGTTGGTTGGCGCAGCCCGCCACTGATCCTTTTGCTCCGCGCGCCGGAGCCACCCCTCGTGCTGCAACTCGAGACGAGGCTTGGAATTCATCGGCGGCGTTTTCTCGCTCAGCTCGCCGCCACCCGGTGTCGTTGCGATACCGCATGCGTGCGCAACGGCCGAGTATCGGTCGAAGCTTTCTTGCTTTTCGAATTCGCCTGTCAGCTTGCGCTTGCTTTCACCACGCTCAGCACGGCGCGACTCGTTGTGCGTATCGCTGCGTTCGCGGCAAGCCTGGCAATGTTGGCCGGGACGCGACGCACTCGCCGCGCGCATCCGGCACAGGGGCCGGCGCTCTGGGTAATCCTGATCGTGGTTCTGTCGATCCTTAATCCGTCCACCAACGGCTGGCTAGCGGGCACGGCGCAAGCGTCATTGTATATAGCCATTTTGGGACCGCTGTTCTGGGTCCCGCGATTAAGAGTCGACGTAGCGACGCTCCGGCGCGCGATGTTTATCGTGTGGACATTCCAGACTGTCAGCGCTGCCGCCGGCGTGCTGCAATTCTACTTCCCAGGACATCTTCAACCCAATCTATCGTCGGCCGTCGCCTCCGTCGGCGCTGATTACGTAAAGAGCCTGCACTTGGCGGCGCCCGACGGCCGATGGGTCATCCGCCCGATGGGCTTGAGCGACGTTCCGGGCGGTGCCGCGATTGCGGGGTTTTATGCTGTGCTGTTTGGAATCGGTTTTTTTGTAAACCGACAATCCTGGTGGATTCGGCTGGCCAGTGCGGCGAGCGTGAGCCTGGGGATATGCTGCATCTATCTATCGCAGATACGTTCGGTGCTGGTGGTGCTGGTGGTATCCGTAATTGTGTTTGGCGGAGTGCTGGCGCGGCGTGGTCGGCGGATGCACGCGATCGCGCTGTGCGCCGTGTTGATTGGTCTCGTTGTGGGTGGGTTTCATTACGCAGTATCGGTTGGCGGAACGGACATTATATCCCGGGTTACGGCTATCACCGATCATCCTGGCGATATATACCTACAAGAACGCGGCCATTTTCTAGTCGAGACAATCCAGGACACGTTGCCTACATATCCGCTCGGTGCGGGATTGGGGCGTTGGGGAATGGTGAACCACTATTTCGGCGACAATACCAGGTCGGAAAACGCTCCGCTGTGGGTTGAGATTCAATGGACCGGCTGGATACTCGACGGCGGACTTCCGCTAGTGCTGGCCTACGTGATCGCACTGGCAGTGACGGTGTGGACGACGTTGAAAATAGCATCGCGCAACGACCGCGACGGACTGTGGCTATGGGCGGCAATGCTATTTGGGTACGACATCGGCGCGATTGCCAATACCTTCGCATATCCGGTGTTCATCGGACAAAGCGGCCTTGAATTCTGGCTGTTCAACGCGCTGCTCTATTCGGCCAGCAATGAACAAGGTCGGCGTCTGGATTCGATTCGGAGGCGCAGGTTGTGAGGCCCTTCCTGCTGGTGGCCGGAGATTTCGTCAAAGCAGGCGGAATGGACGGGGCGAACCACGCCCTGGCGAGCTATGTGGCGAATAGTGGCAGCGAGGTTCATCTCGCAGCTTTGCGTGTCGATAGCGATCTCGCGTCTCGGGCGAACGTAATATTTCATCGCGTGCCGAAGCCGGGGGGCTCCTATCTGTTGGCGGAGCCGCTTCTCGATCGAATCGGGCGCGGATGGGCCGCGCGCGTGGCGCGCCGTGACGGGCGTGTGCTGGTCAACGGCGGCAACTGCCAGTGGAGCGATATCAACTGGGTTCACTATGTTCATGCCGCGTACGAACCAGAGGACGAGCAGTCCGGATGGCGTGGATTGAAGGCCCGAGCAAGCCATCGCCGGTTCGTCGGCGCTGAGAGAACGGCGGTGAGACGGACGCGGCTGGTGATCGCTAATTCCGAGCGCACGCGGCGAGACGTAATCGGCTGCTTGGGCATACCCGAGTCGCGTGTTCATCGCGTCTACTACGGGGTCGACGCGGACCGGTTCCGTCCGGCGACCGAAGATGAAAGGCGTCGGGCGCGGGCCGCCCTCGGATGGCGAGTCGATCGGCCTTGTGTAGCGTTTGTGGGAGCGCTTGGCGATCGGCGCAAAGGATTCGACGCCGTCTTCTCAGCCTGGCAAATGCTATGTGCCGGCAGAGACTGGGATGCGGATTTGATAGTCGTGGGCACAGGCCGGCAAGCGCCCGCGTGGAAGTTGCGCGCGGCCGAAGCAAACTTGAATCCTCGGATGCGCTTCTTGGGCTTTCGCGACGACGTCGCGGAAATATTGTCCACTTGCGACGCGCTCGTCGCGCCAACGCGATATGAGGCCTATGGCCGCGGGGTTCAGGAAGCGCTGTGCTGCGGATTACCGGCCTTCGTCACACGGAGCGCGGGCGTGGCCGAGCATTATCCCAGAGAACTGGAGGAGTTGTTGATCCCCGACCCGGACGCCGCGGGTGATCTCGCCGCACGTCTTCGCGCATGGCGCGGGCGTATCGACGGCTATCGCGATGCTGTCGCGTCTTTATCGCGAACGCTTCGCGCTCACACCTGGGATCGAATGGCTCGGCAAATCGTCGAGATAGTAGAGGCCGCGGCATGAGACCTCTTCGCGTGATTCTAGTTATGACGGAGCCGCCGGTCCCGTTTGGTCACGCAGGCGCGCGCTGGTCGTATGTGCTCCTCAAGGGGCTGCTCGAACGCGGCCATCGAGTTATCGCGTTTGCCGCGTCGAGCAAACCGCAGGCGATTGAAGAAGCCAAAGAGACATTCCCTTCCCCGCGGTATGATCTGCGCTGCTACCCGCATCCGATCCGCAAGCGCCTTCAATCCAAATGGCAGACGCTGCGCCAGCCTTACTCGTATATGTTCAGTCCCGACTTGCGTCGCGAGCTTAAAGCCGAACTGGACCATGGATTTGACGTGCTTCATCTGGAAGAGACTTGGACCGGCTGGCTGGGCGAGCCCGATCACGCCGCGAAAACCGTAATCAACGTTCATAATCTCTATGCAATCGATCGGCCGAGGACTGTGGCTGGCGGGCCGGCGGAGAAGCTGCGAGGTGTGCTTCAACGCACAGCTGAGCGCGGTCTGCTGCGAAGCTATCCAATGCTGATGGCTGGAACTCCTCGGCTGCAACGAGCGCTCAAAGAGATCGCGCCATCGACGCCGGTGCGCTTGGTTCCACTGGTGCTCGATCCGGCGCTGTATCCGTATGTTCCGTCGTGCCGCCGGCTGGCGGAACCCGTGGTCTGCTTGATCGGTTCGATGGATTGGTATCCTTCGCGATCGGCTGCGGTGCGGTTGATTACGCGGCTGTGGCCTGCGATCAAGCAGCGCGTTACTGGCGCGAGGCTGCGGATCGTCGGACGCAATGCGCGCAGCGCTCTCGCAGATTATGCGGCGCTTTCCGATCTTGAGATCGCCGAAAACTTCGCGGATACCAAACCCTACTTCGAACAAACCAGCGTCTTGCTATACGCCTCCGAATGCGGCAGCGGCGTGAAGATAAAGGTGCTCGAAGCGTTCGCTTATGGCGTGCCCGTCGTGACGACCAGCGAAGGCATCGAGGGCCTCCCAGCTCGCGACGGCGTTCACGCCGGGCTCTGCGACGACGACGATGGCTTGATCGAGCGGGCGGTCGCGCTACTCAACGACCGCGAACAGCAGGAGCGGCAGCGTATCGCGGCGCGTCAACTATTGGACCGACAGCACAGCCCGGCGCTGGCGCTTGACGCGGTCGAACGCTGCTACGCTGAGATCCTCGCGCGCAACGCGCTGGCTGCTTGAACGGCTCGAGATAAGTTCTCCTCCCCAAAAAGTTTCCAGCCACACAATATGCAGCAGAACGCGCTCGCAGCGGTTACGTTGGAGCAAACGGATGAACCCGAGGCGGCTTCGAAGACCGCCGATACTCGGCCGCAGCCGGAATTTTTGCGTTCAGGCTATCTTCCTACTCTAGACGGCTGGCGCGCCGTCGCAATCATCAGCGTCCTGGTCTGTCACGGCTCCGAGGCGGTGTTTCACGACGGCGGAATGTATCCCAACGCCTTCTGGTATCGGCTGACCCGCCACGGCGCTTTCGGAGTAGACATCTTCTTCGGCATCAGCGGCTTGCTAATTTGCAGCCGGCTACTACGAGAGCGTCGTCGCGAGGGCCGAATTAGCCTGGCAGGTTTCTATATTCGTCGCGCATTTCGAATACTTCCTCCTTACCTGGCCTATCTAATTGCGATCGGCGCGCTGGGATATTGCGGTGTACTGGCTGTCCATCACTGGGAATTTCTCAGCTGCCTGCTGTTTTTCAGAAACTATATCGCGTCCCACGATGCGGGTTGGTATCTGGGGCACTTCTGGTCTTTAGCGGTGGAAGAGCATTTCTACCTGATCTGGCCCGGTCTGTTGGTTTTGTTCACTCCGCGCCGCGCGCGATGGGCAACGCCGCTACTTGCGCTTGCGATCGCCGGATGGCGCACGCTGGATAGTCACGAGCAATGGATATCCCGCGCGGGTGGCATCGATTTCTACGGTCGAACCGACATCCGTCTGGACGCGCTGCTGTGGGGTTGCTGGGCGGCCTTGTTGCTCGACAGCGAGATGTGGCGCAAATGCGTCTGCAATCGGCTGTCGACCGGGGTGTGGCTCGTCGCGCTGAGCGCACTGTTGTGTTGCGTTGCCTACCAGCCGCCGTTAGCGATGCTGTGGCAGGCGATTTTGGTGCCGATGGTTCTGGTAGGCACCGTACTCAGGTCAATCGAGCCGGTGACCTGGATTCTCGAAGCTAGGCCGATCCGGTGGATCGGCAGGCTGTCATACAGCCTCTATATCTGGCAGCAACTGTTTTTGGTCAGTAGCGCGGAGTCTCATCCGCTGCCGATGGGCGCTCTACAGAAATTCCCAATGAATGTAGTATTCGTCTTCGCCGCAGCGATCGTGAGTTACTACATAATCGAGCGGCGATTTATGGAATACAGGCATTCGCTGTCGAAGCGAATGTGCAGTAGTGCTCGCACGAGACAAATAGTAGCGAGTTTCATGGCATCGGAGGGGGAGAGCGCGTATGCGGATAGCATTTGACGCGCGTTCGCTAGCCTCGCCGGTGCTGCGCGGCTGGGATCGCTATTTAGTGGGCCTGGCGGGCGAGTTGGTCCAACAGGGGATCGAAGTAACGCTGTTGCACCGTGCCCGGGAGCCGCTTCACAGGCGACACATCGCGGATCTGGGCTGTGAAGTTGTGGGCCTGGAGGATTTTGGCGGGCTTCATTGGGAGCAGGTGGCCGTGCCGCTCGCGCTGTGGCGCCGTCGGGTTGATTTGTTTCATGCCCCGGCGGAGCACGGAGTGCCGTTCGGCGCCATGTGTCCGGTGGTTTTGACGATCCATAGCGTGACCGAACACAGTTTCCGCGACTTGATCGAGCAGGGGTTGCTGGGCGGAAAAGTGCGCGACTATCTGGGCAAGGAGGCCGGATTCGATGATAGGCGCCTCGCGTGTTGGTATTGGCGGGCGCAGGTCGCGCGCGCGAATCAGATCTTGTGTCCGTCGGAGTATTGCCGTGACGAGGTTATCCGATTTCTCGGGCGGTCGCCGAATCGGGTAACGACTACGCCGCTGGCGGTCCATCAGCAGTTTCGCAGCCCGCCGAACGCTCTGGAAATCCGGGCGCGTACGTTGTTGCGGCTCGGCATATGCAAACCATACTTGCTCTACGTCGGTGGTTTCGAGACGCACAAAAACGTGGGCGGGCTGCTCGAAGCTTTCGCGCTCGCGCACGCGGCTCAACCGGAACTGTCACTGGTGGTCGTCGGCAGCAAGGCGTTGCCCGAATCGATAGTTGAGCACGCGACGCGTCTGCGACTGCGTCCGGGGCGCGACATTATTTTTCTCGTAAACGTGACCGAGGATCTGGCGGATCTGTACGACGAAGCTGAGTTGTTAGTCACGCTTTCTTGGCGCGAAACGTTTTGCCTGCCGGCGCTTGAGGCGATGACGCGAGGAATCCCAGTGGTCGCGAGCGCGTGGGGCGGAGCACGCGAGGTTGTCGGAGACGCCGGGCGCCTGGTTGATCCGCGGGATAGCGAAGCGGCCAAGAACGCCATAGAGGAAATGCTCGCAGTGAAGAATCGCGCCGGTTTCGCCGCATCGATCCGTGCGCGCGCCGCTCGTTTCACGTGGGCGGCGACCGCGGCTCAAACGCTTGAAGTATACCGGTCTTTGATCGGTCGACGCTCAGAGGTATCTGCGGCTCATAGCACCGCGGCGTGAACGGCTGAGGCTTATCCTGTGCGTACCCGGCGAGCGATAATGACCTTTCTGGCGGGCGAGTTGTTTGCCGCTATTAGTATCGCCGCCGGACTGCTGGCGACACCACTCGTATTGCGATGGCTTGGCGACGAGCAATTTGGCGCGTTTCGCGTGACCAGCGACTGGTACGGCCATCTCACACTATTTGAGCTCGGGCTGGGCGGCGCAATTCTGCCGTTATTGGCCAAAGCGATCGCGCGGCAAGACATAGAGCTTGTCAGACAAACGCTCGCCGCCGGAGTGAAGGCTTACTTCAGAGCGAGCTTCGGCATGATCGCGGGCGGACTCGGACTCGCCGCGATTATCACCTGGCTGGTACCGGTAAGCACGGCGAACGCCAACGATCTGCGGCGGGCCTGCATAGTCTGCGTGCTCGCTATGGCGTTCGTGCCATTAGCGCCCTTTCGCTCGCTAGTCGAAGCCCAACAGCGAGGCTACCGGGTCAGCGTATTGCTGGTGCTCCACTCACTGCTGGTTACGGGACTGGCCGTCGCGATGGCGCGCGCAAAATGGGGTATCACCGGACAATGCATCGCCGTGTTACTCGCGGGAGTCGCATTCCGTTTGATTCTGGCTTGCGATGCGCTGCGAGAGTTTCCTGGTATGCTCGCGGCGTCGATAAGGCGCGCTCCCGATCCGGAAGTGTGGCGCCGGCTGTGGAATTTGAATTGGCCCACGTTGATTTTCGATCTCGCAAGCCGCGTCAGCCTGCTGACCGACAATATTATTGTGGCGGGATTGCTTGGAGCCTCATCGGTAGTGCCGTTCTTCGTTACACAACGCCTGACGGCGGTCGCGCAACGCGAGCTGCAGGGGATCGGCAACGCCAGTTGGGCTGGCCTGGCCGAATTGCACGCACGGGGCGAGCTAAGGACGTTTAATCAACGGCTGATCGATCTCACCACGCTGGTAACGGTTCTTGGAGTCGCGTGCATGGTGCCGCTGGCCGCCTTCAATCGGCACTTCGTGGCGCTATGGGTGGGGCCGGCGCGCTACGGAGGCGGCCCGCTCACAGTAATCGCGGCTTTGGATGCGATTTTGCTCGCGGTTTTCTCTCTGTGGGGATGGTGTGTGACCGGCACCGGTCAGATCGGCGAAATGACTGGCGCGATGGTAGCTCAATCGATTATCAACTTAATACTCAGCGTTCTGCTAACTAGGCGATTCGGCCTGATCGGTCCCGTTCTCGGAACGCTGATCGCGTTTGTGGCGGTGAGCTGTTGGTATCTGCCTTTGTTGTTACGAAGGCTGTTTGGAACCTCGTTGAAGGCCCTGATTTGCGCGATAGCTGCGCCGGTGGAACTCGGGCTGCCTTATGCCGCGATTGTGTGGTGGGTCAGCGAGATTCACGAACCTAAGAGTCTATTTGGCGCCGCATTTGAGATTGCCGCAGCCGCCTCGGTCTACCTGGCGTCGTGGTGGCTGGTGGTGTTGAAACGGCCGGAGCGGGCCAAATGGGGCGAGCGAATCAGGATGCTGCCTGGGCACGCGGCTGCGAACTGATTTCTACCAAGCATTTGGAAGCGGACAAACAAGTAGTTGAGATCAACTGCGGTCAGCGGTCGCGCAGCCTGAGGTGGGCCGTGATAACGGGCGAGTATCCGTGGCAGCCGGGTGGCGTCAGCGACTATACGCGCCAGGTCGCAATAGGGCTGGCTGAAGCCGGCGACGAAGTTCGTGTCTGGGCGCCTGCGAACGGAAAAGCGACGCCCGCAGATCGCGGCGTGGAGGTTCATCGGCTGCCGGATCATTTCGGGCCGCGTTCTCTGATGTTGTTGGGCCGCGCGCTGAATCGCGCGCACTGCGATCGAGTCCTGGTGCAGTATGTGCCGCACGCCTTTGGATGGAAGGCGATGAACGTGCCGTTTTGCCTGTGGCTGGTGTCGCGGCGTCGAGAGGCGATCTGGCCGATGTTTCACGAGGTGGCTTACCCCGCCGGCTGGCGGCAATCGTCTCGACACAATCTGCTGGCCGCGGTGACGCGCGCGATGGCGGCGCTGGTCGCGCGAGCGGCAGAGAAGATGTTCGTCTCGATCGCGGCGTGGGAGCCGTTGCTGAAGCGTCTACCGTTTGGACGGCGACAACCGGTGGTGTGGCTGCCCGTGCCGAGTAATTTACCAGTAAAGGTCTCCGATGCGGCGGTCGCAGCGGCGCGCTCGCGTGCGGCGCGGCGGCCCGCGACGATAGTGGGCCACTTCGGCACGTTCAGCAGGCCTCTCGCGGCGCTCCTGGGAGCAATCCTTCCAGGCCTGTTGACGGCCGACGATAGGCGAGTCGGGATGTTGCTCGGCAGGGGCAGCGATCGGTTCGCGAGCAAGCTCGCGCAGATTTGTCCGCGGCTCAGCGGGCGTCTAATCGCTAATGATGATTGTTCGACTGAGCAGCTCGCGGCTCACGTGGCGGCGTGCGATATCCTGATGCAGCCGTATATCGGGGGGGCCAGTGGGCGTCATAGCAGCCTGATGGCGGGGCTGGCGTTGGGCCGTCCGATAGTTACTAACAGCGGCCCGCTGAGCGAGACGCTGTGGCGCGAAAGCGAGGCGGTAATGCTCGCGACGGATGCTGCGCCGTCGGCATTGGTTTGCGCGGCGGAGGCATTGTTGGCCGACGATCGCAACCGCGCGGTGCTCGGCGCCAGGGCCGCGGAGTTATACCGAAGCCGCTTTGCGCTCGAACATACACTGCGAGAGTTGCGGTCGTGAACGCCACGCCATTTGTTGCCGCGGCGAACGGAACATCGAGCGTCGCGCATAAGTCCGCGACAGAGCGTTTCAAGCTTTTCGCTTTCGCAACCCAGGGCGCCGACGGTGGCGACGAGGCTCGTATGCGCGCGCTGCTCGAGAATTTCGAGATCGTGCTGTTTCCGTTCGATCGCGGCGCGAAACTGCGCACCTTTGTTCGATTAGTCGCCGCGATACGACGCCATCGCCATCGCCTGATCGTAATGGAAGGCACGGGAATCGCGGGAGGCGCGGCACTGTTGCTCGCCCGCTTACTATTTTCCGCGTCATATGTTGTAAGCAGCGGCGACGCGATCGGTCCGTTCGTAGCCGCACGCCGGCCGTTGTTGGGGCCGATGTTTTCTCTCTATGAGCGGCTGCTCTGCCGTGGCGCTGCGGGGTTCATAGGTTGGACGCCATACCTGGCGGGACGGGCGATCGGCTTCGGAGCGCCGCGCGCCATGACGGCGGCTGGGTGGGCTTCCTTCAAGTACGATCCAGGCGCGCTGGCGCGGAGCCGCGCTCGCATACGGGCACAACTCGGGATTCCCGCAAACGGTCTCGTCGCCGGCATCGTGGGCGCCCTGGTTTGGACAGAACGTGCCGGCTACTGCTACGGCCTGGAGTTAATCGAGGCCTTGCGCCGCTGCCGACGGCCCGACGCGTACGCGCTGATCGTGGGCGACGGGGACGGCCGCGAGCGCCTCGCGCGCATGGCCGGCGGCGATCTGGGAAAAAAGATTATTTTCACTGGCCGTGTTCCGCTCGAGCGAGTGCCGCACTACCTGGCGGCGATGGATATAGCCAGTCTGCCTCAAAGCGTTGATGGCGTCGGTAGTTTTCGCTACACGACCAAGGTGAGTGAGTATCTTGCCGTCGGGCTGCCGGTGGTCACTGGACGCATCCCCCTCGCCTACGATTTGAACGAGGGCTGGCTGTGGCGACTGCCGGGCAAGGCCCCGTGGGATGATCGCTACATAGACGCGCTGGCCAGACTGATCAATCGCCTTGACGCGCGCGAGCTTAGTTCAAAGCGATCCGCCGCGCTTTCCAAAATGCGTGAATTCGACCGTGACCGGCAAGTCGCGCGCGCGACGGAGTTCATTACTGACTTGCTAACTGATCGGGTTGCTGCACAGCTGTAGTTCAGAGCTTTCGTTCGATTCCTGAGAGAGCGCCGCTCAATCATTATGCGCCTGGCCGTTATATGCGACTTTGCCGAGGAGAATTGGCCGAGCATGGATCT
This sequence comes from Binataceae bacterium (SeqCode), assembly GCA_050010455.1. GTDB lineage: Bacteria > Desulfobacterota > Binatia > Binatales > Binataceae > DATJOQ01. The sequence continues at coordinate 15,857 of JBEKLA010000070.1, forward strand.
GGTAGCGGACATGCTCTTGAAGGACTTGCGCGCCGAGTTTCGAGGTGAAGTAAATGCCACGCGCATTCGTCCCGCGATGGTACGGCGATTGAGTCATCTGCCGGGGCTTCGTCACAAACGCATCGCTTTCTCCGTCGACCGTCTGCTGAACCGATTTCTGGACTATCCGCTGACCCTGGCGCGGAGGAGACGCGAGTTTGACCTGTACCACATCGTCGATCACAGCTACGCGCATCTTATTTATCGCTTGCCGGCGGAAAAGACGATCATCGGTTGCCACGATATCGACGCGTTCCGCTGCCTACTGGAACCAGAGTGCGAACCGCGCTCGAAAATGTTTCGAATGATGGCGGCGCGGATTCTCGACGGCCTCGGCCGGGCGGCGCGCGTGAGTTGTTCGAGCGCATCGACGCGGCACGAAGTGGTAGCGTATCGACTGACAGTGCCGGATCGAGTCCGGACGATTCCGCTTGGCGTCCATCCCGCCTGTACCCCTGCTTCGGATCCTCCAAGCGACGCTGAAGCGGCGCGTTTGCTCGGTGCGGTGAACGCGGACGCGCCCGAGATTTTGCATGTTGGCGGCACGGTTGCGCGCAAACGTATCGACGTGCTGCTCCGTGTGATGGCCGTGGTACGGCAGGCGTTTCCCAAGGCGCGGCTTATCCGCGTTGGCGGGCCGTTGACGGGATCGCAACAGGAACTTTCTGGACGCCTTAACTTAACCGAGTCGATATTGGCGCTTCCATTTTTGAACCGGCGACTGCTGGCGGCGGTCTACAGACGGGCTGCGCTTTTGATGCAGCCTTCGGAGC
>JBEKLA010000071.1:0-16665 GCA_050010455.1 Binataceae bacterium (SeqCode)
TGACCGGCCGCGACCCGCAGCTCGAACCGCCGTTCAGCTTCCCGCCGGTGCGCCAGCTCGCGCCCGAGGTCTCGATCGATACTGAGCGCGTGGTTATGCAGGCGCTCGATAAGGATGTCGAGAAGCGCCCGGCTTCGGCGCGAGATATGATGCATGCGCTGGCCGATCCCGGGCCGGAAGAAGTCACGGGCGGTATCGCGCCGGCGCCCCTAACTGGCGCATCCGCACTATCGCCGTCGATGGCGCTGGCTCCCACCGCCGTGCTGACCAAGCCGCCGGCGCCGGCAAAGAAAAAACACGCGCTGCTCGCCAGTATCGCGCAATTGCCGTTGAAGGCACGAATCCCGGCGGTGCGGTCGGCCAAGGCTATCGGCCCCGCGGTTATAACCGGCCCGACGGTTACGCCAACTCCTGCCGTCACGCCTGTGCGGGTATCGTCAACCGCCAAGACCCAGGATCTCAAGCTTCGCGCTCCGGCGGCGTCGAGTACGGCGTCGCGCGCGAAGACGCCGCCGTCGTTGGTCAACGTTCCGGTCGCGCCCGCCAGGCCGCAATCGCCGCCGCCCCGTCGGGTCATCCCGCTGCCGCCGCCGCAATCGCAAAACGGCCGAAGCGAGGCCGCCGCCGGATCGTCGGCGCACAAGCTTCCGCGATTGGTTGCCACGGCCGATACGATAGAATTTCAACTTTCGGGCGCCAGCGTGATCATTGGCCGGTCGAAAAATTCCGCCGATGGGGTTAATATCGATTTGTCGAGCCTCAAGCGAGGATCGGACCGCGTGTCGCGCCGGCATGCGGAAATCGTCAGGCGCGGCAGTGATTATTTCATCCGCGATCTGGGCAGCCTCAACGGGACGTATATCGGCGGACGGGGAAGACTCGGGCGCGACCAGCTCTACAAACTGAATGACCGTGACCAAGTGGTGTTCGGGGGCGCCACTTTCGAGTTTCGAAAAGGCTGACGTGCATGATTAGTTGCCCGCAATGTGGTCAGACGGCGCCCGATGACGCGAAGTTTTGCGATCGCTGCGGCCAATCGCTCGGCGCACCCGCGCCGCAAGCGCCGGCTTTGAGCGCGCTCGCGATCGGGACCGAACTCAAGGGCGGATACACGATCACCGAACTCGTGCGTCAGAGTTCGGATGAGAACCGTTATCGCGCAAGCCGCGCTCGCGACGGCAAGACCGAATGGTTCCAGATTCGCGAGCGGGTTGGTCCCGCGGCCGAGCCCGAGGAAGAGATCAAATCGCCCGCCCCGCAGCCCGAACCGCGGCCGGCCGAAGACCCTAACGGTCCGCGCGCGAAGACCGCGGAGCTGCGACTTCTCAAAGCGGCGGCTGAAGCCTCGGAGCCGGCGGAAGTTAACGCTTCTGAAGCCAAAGATTCGGCTGGCGAGGGCGCGATCGCGCTCACCGATCCTGTCGATGAAGGCGCGGAAGTCGCCGTCGCCGCAGTCGAACCCGAAGGAGTCGCCGCGCAGCCGGTCGTCGCCGAAGCCGACGCCGTATCCGCGCAAAATGGCTCCAGCGGCGACGGAGCCGCGTTAGAGGAAGAGGAAAGCGCCGCGCCGCCCGACGATCTCGGCGAGCTGTTCGGGCGCGTGATGGGACTCTCGCTCACGCTCAAGTATCCCGCCTTCCAGTGCGCGCTCGAAGGATTCGCGGACAAGGGCCGGGTCTATCTGGTTTACGCGGACGAGAAGCTGACGCCGCTGTCGCGCCTGCCGATAAAGATGCGCGAGAGCGAGGCGCTCAACGTCGCGATTCAGCTCTGCCAGGCGATCGCCGCTGTCAACAAGCGCGCGCTCAGGCTGAACGATATCTGCCCCGACGCGCTCGCCTTCGACACCAGCGGCCGGCTCAAGGTGATCAGCCTGGATTACGTTTCCAACGACAACGAGCTTCAGGCTGAACCGATTTTGAACGACGGCTACACCGCGCCCGAAATCTATCGCGGCAAAGCGGTGGACAAGCGCGCCGACGTCTTCTCGGCCGCGGCCCTGCTCTACGCGTGCCTGACCGGCGATCGGATCGCGAGCGAAAGCTGGCGCGAGGACGCGGGGCCGATCCGGTTTTATCCGCCGCATGTGATTTCGCCGCCGCTCGAGCGCACGCTCAAGCGCGCCCTGGCTTTTCAGCCGGCGGAGCGATGGGCCAGCGCCGACGCGCTGAAGGCCGAGCTGCTGCGGCTCAACAGCGGAATCAAGGTACGCTCCGGCGCCCTGACCGACGTTGGGATGGTGCGCGAGCTGAACGAAGACTCGTTGATGATGATCGAGTACGCGCGCGATTCGCAGATCGCGCCCGCCGAGCATTTCCTTTACGTGGTATCGGACGGGATGGGCGGCGCCGAGGCGGGCGAAGTCGCCAGCGCGCTCGCGGTCGGCGCTATCCGCGATTATGTCGAGAAGGCGCTTGCGGCCGATCCGAAACCTTCGCCCTCGCTACTGGTTGACGCCGTCGAGGAAGCGAATCGCCAGGTTCAGGAGTATCAGGTCATCCATCCCGAGACTCGCGGCATGGGAGCGACCGCGGTCGCGGCGCTGGTGAGCCCGCCCGAAGCGTCCGTGGCCTGGGTCGGCGACAGCCGGGTTTATCTGTGCGACGGCGCCGTGATGCGCCAACTGACCAAGGACCACTCGCTGGTGCAGCGGCTGATCGAAATCGGCCAGATAACGCCCGAGCAAGCCCGCCATCATGAACATAAGAACGTGATCACGCGCTCGCTGGGCGCCCGGCAGAGCGGGCCGGCGGGCGCCGAGTCGCTAACTCTTAGGCTCAGACGCGGCGATCGTCTATTGTTATGCAGTGATGGTCTGATGGCTCACGTCGACGACGCGCATATCGAGCAGATCCTGCGCCGGCATAATGATCCGAGCGAAGCCGCGCGGGAGTTGGTCGTCGCCGCTAATGCCGGAGGCGGAACCGATAACACTACGGTTATTGTTGTTTTCACGGACTAAGTCGTGCGCTGGTTGAATTGTCTAGCTTGACAGATGCGATCGCGCGGAACGTGCTTCGCACCCGGATGATATAAGAATGGCCACCGGCCCGGATCCCAGCCCTGCGATCGGTCCTCTGACGCATGGCACGCTGTTGCAGAATCGCTATCTCGTGCAGCGACTGCTCGGTGGCGGCGGGATGGGGATGGTGTATCTCGCGCAGGACCATCGGCTCGCCAACCGGCTGTGCGCGATCAAGGAGATGGTCGATCACTTCATCGACCCGCAGCAGCGGCTGGAAGCCAACGAATATTTTGCCCGCGAAGCCGACACGCTGGCCCAGCTCAAGCATCAGGCGATCCCCGCTATCACCGACCGCTTCGACGATCGCAATCGCCACTACCTGGTGATGGAGTACGTCGAGGGGCGCAACCTCGAGGAAGAACTCGCCGCAGTCGGCCAGCCGCTGTCCGAGGGCCTGGTGGTCGATATCGCGCGCCAGCTCAGCGACGTGCTGGTCTATCTCCACGGCTTCACGCCGCCGATCGTGTATCGCGACATGAAGCCGTCGAACGTGATGCTGACGCCCAAGGGCCGCGTAATCCTGATCGATTTCGGTATCGCGCGCCTGTTCAAGGCTGCGGGCAAGGGCACGATGATCGGTACGCTCGGGTTCGCGCCGCCCGAGCAATATCAGGGCCTGGTCGATCCGCGCAGCGATATCTATTCGCTCGGCGCCACGCTGCACTTCGTCCTGACCGGCCGCGACCCCGAGAAGTTTCCGCCCTTCAGCTTCCCGCCGATTCGCGATCTGCGGCCCGAGATTTCGGCCAACGTCGCGGGCGCGATCGATCACGCGCTGGCTTACAAGATGGAGAATCGGCCGCAGTCGATTCAGGAATTCCGCGACATGCTGCTCTACGGGACGGGGCTGTCGGCGGCCGGCGCGCCGAGTATCAGTCCCAAGGGGCGCACCGCGGATCTGGCGCTGGCCGCGGCGCCGATACCGGAATACGTGCCGCCTCCGCCGCGGCGCTCGGGTTTCCGCCGCGCGATTGGATTGCTCACCTTTTCGTTAATCCTGGCCAGCGGCGCCTTCGCTGCCACATACATATATTCGAGTCCGCAACTGCAAATCCGTCTGGGAATCAAGCCGCTGATCGACAGCCTCCCGTGGAAGCATGAAGAGCTGGTCGCCAAGGCGCGCGAGCATCCGCTGGAGTTCGAGCGGCTGGCGCTCGCGCTATCGACCCGCGAGGGTGACCCGCTCTCTTCGCCCAAGAATAGCTTCACCAACAGCGAGTTGGCCACTGATCGCTATCTAAGCTGGAACGCGAATTTCAAGAACAAGCTGATCGGGCTCGAGGGGCGCACCGAAAAGATCGAGGCGCGTTTTTACGATCCCAATGGCCTGCAAATAGCCGCGAGTGACGCCGATCGCTTTGTCGGTCCGGCTCAGACCGAAGCGGATTTCAAGGGAGTCGCGCTGATTCCCGCGCTCAGCGATCATCCAACCGGCAGCTACAAGGTAGGTATCTATCTTGACGATCAGATGCTGGCCGAGCAGCAGTTCACGGTGACCGAGGATCTTGCGGCCAAGGCCCGCGCCGAAGCCGAAAGCGCCGCCGCGGCGGCCGCGGCGCGCGCCGATGAGGAAAAGAAGAAAGAGGAGCAGAAGCGTCTGGCGATGATCGAGGATCGCCAGCGGCGTCCGCTCGAATTGTCCGGTATCCGTTTCCACAACAGCACCAAGACCGGAACCGCGCTGTCGCCGGCGTCGGATACGTTCGACGCCGCCAAGCTGCTGTTCGTCGATTGGCAGGTGAGCTTCAAGAATCGCCTCTATAGCCTCGAGGCGAGCCAGTACCGCGTCGACGCAGCTTATATCGCCCCTGACGGCCGAACGCTAGGCGGTGTCGATGACGTCCGATCGGTGCCGCAGAGCGCGCGCACGGTAACCTTCAGCGGACGCGTGGGCAACTCGGCCGGCGGCGCTTTCCTGCCGGGCACTTACAGCGTCAACTTCTATCTCAACGGCCAATACTTCGCGCAGCGGAAGTTCACCGTCGTCGCCAGCACCGGTCCGGGTATCTTCAGTGGTTCGAGCGCGACCGGCTCGTCGGGATCGTCGGGCAATACCAGTTTCGATACACCGACTCTGGCCAACGGTACGATTAATGGCCTGATGGGCAAGGACAACATCCACATGGAGATGCGGTTGCGGCCGCAGCCCAACGGATTCCTGCATGGCGAACTGGTAATTCACGAGCCCGGATACGGATTGACCCCGATCGACGGCTTTATCCGCGGCGACCATCTCCAATTTCAGGTGCCGTACGGCACGTCGACGCTTTATTTCGAAGGCGAGCGGCGCGACCAAAACCTGAGCGGCAGCTTCCAGTCTGAGCCTTCGGGTGAGAAGGGCAGTTGGAGCGCGCGAGTCGACTGACGGCGGCGCGTCGACGCCCGGACCTAATCCCGCGCGAAACTCAGCAGCGGATGAACATTAAGCGGCGATGTGGGGCCGAACGATTCGCGATAGCGAGCGTGGCTGAGCGACGTCGCGGCGAGGAAATGCGTCAGCTCGTCGGCCGCGGCCGCCGCGAACAGCCGCGCTAGTTCGCCTCCCAGGGACAAGCTCAAATCGATACCGTTCAGAAGATCGCCGGTCGCGAGCCCGTGGAGGCCGCCGAGGACGCATTCGACGAAGTAGCCGAGCTGGCCATCACGCTCGACCTTGGGATGGCTGAGCGCCAGCGCCTCAGCGAGATTAAGCAGCCGGCTCATCCCGTACTGGCTGCGCCAGGAATGGACCGACGGATCGCCGCTGCCCTCGAAGCCCGATCCGATCGCGACCAGCGCCACGCGGCCGTCGTCAAGCGGCAGCGGATGGAAAATGTATCCCGGCGAGGTATAGCCGAGCAGCTCGAACAGCGCGCGCCGATAGGCCAGCAGGTTAAACCGCACCGCGCGCGCGATCTCCAGAAGAAATGATCCGACCGGCTGCCCGGCGCGATCGGCGATCGCTATCAACTCGACAAATTTGGCCGGACTGTACTCCTCGCGCCGCGCGATTATCTCGGCCCATTGGCGATCGAACATCAGGCCGATCGCGCCGATTTCACCTTCCGCCACTTCGAGAGACGCACGTCCCTGAATCGGCTGCTCGGGCGCTATCGGTTCCAGGTCCATCGCCAGATAGCTACCGTGGCTCGAGGGCTTGGCCAGACCGCGGCGCGCGTTGCGGATCGCCAGCGGGAAGGCGTCGCGCGCGATCAGGCGGCTCTTGCCTTGCCGGCGTACGGTCAGCATCCCGTGACCGCTTAGCAGCGAGCCGTATCCGGCGATGAGCAGGCTTTCGTTAACGGCGATCGACACGTCCTGGTTCGGCGCCTAGATATCCTTGGGCTGCGGATAGTATTCGCGCTCGCCCAGCGCGTCGACCGCGGCCCAGAATTCCGGACCCGCGGCTTTCATCGGATCTTCCAGCGCCCAGGCCTGACGCCTGAAGTTCCAGCTCTCGGGCCGAAGGTGGACGGCCTCCTCGAAGTATGGGCGCGCCGCGTCCACTTGGCCGTTTTCGACCAGGTACTCGCCCAGCCTGAAGTTGGCGGCAGCGCGCACGTGATCGTCGTTGGGCGTATGCATGCGGCGCAGGACTTCCTTTTCCGGCAGCGCGAATCCGCTGGCGGCACCCTTCTCCACCCAATCGCGAATCGCGGCGAGATATGCAACGCGCGGGCGCGTAAACTCTGTGGCGATCTCCTCCGACATCGTCAGATTGACGCGGTCCATGCGGCGAAAAGCGTCGTTGAAGCCGGCCACCTCGGTCGGCCTCACGATCCGGCCTTGCTCGTCGATCCAGACCGCGGTCGGGACGTTCACCATATCGTACAGCTCGGCCACGATATGAGAGCGATCGATCAGGCACGGATACGTGGGATGGGCCGCTTCGATCCATGGCGTGACGGCTTCTTTGCTGGCGCTATCGAATGCCACCGTGATCGGGATGAAGTTCTTATCGCGAAGCTCGTCGTATAGTGCCTGCCAGACTGGCAGGTCCATGCGGCATCCTCACCAGGAGGCCCATGAGACCAGCAACACCTTCTTGCCGCGATGAGCCGACAGCGAATGCATGCGGCCGGAAAGATCGGGCAGCGTGAAATCGGGCGCGTCCAGCGACGTCAGCGAACGCTTGCGCTCGGTCGAGGCTTCGCCGAAGCACCAAACCGCGGGCTCCTGGTTGCGCACGATCGGTTGGCCCAACATCGCCGCCAGCGCCGCCAGATTGTACCGGTCGCCCTGCACGAGCTCCGCCTTGCGTCCAGGCGGCACAGGAACGCAGGTATCGGCCTTGCAAAAACCCTCCGGTTTGAGCACCCAGCCGCTGCTCTGTTCGAGCTCGCCGCGGGTCAGCCACAGCGCGTCGCCGTCGATCTTCGGATGGTCAATCCTGGTCGTGCGAGCGCCGTAAATTATAGTGAGAGATTTGTCCGCCATCACACACCTCGCTCAGTCGAGTTGGCTTCGTCAGTCGACCTGACGCAGCGTCTTTAGGAACTCATCGGCCCCAGTGTATCCCACCAGACGTTTTTGGATTTTGCCACGCGAGTCAATAAAAAGCGCGGTCGGAACTCCATCGACCTTGTAATGGGTGCGCAACGCCTCGCTGCCGTCGTCCTCACGGGTTAGATCCGCTCGAAGCGCGACAAAACGCGAGGCTGCACTGACCACTGCCGGGTCGGCGAACGTGGTCTTCTCCATCTCGCGGCATGGGATACACCAGTCGGCGCTGAAATCGATTAGCACCGGCTCATGCTTGGCTTCGGCGCTTGCCAACAAGGAATTACTAAACGGCCGGAAAGCCAGCTCGACGGGAGGCGGCTTCGGAAGCATCAGATAGATCAAAGCCAACACCGAGAGCGATCCGAGGCCATACTTGAAGGTCTGAAACGGCCGCAAACTCTTGCCGGCAGGCGAAACGAATCCGAGAAAAAGACCCACCGCGATGACATAGAAGGGCAGGATGAGTCCGATCAGCCGGTTAGGAACCACGGGATCGAGGAAATAGAGCGCCAGCCCGATCAGGACGAAACCGAACAGTTGCTCGATCCATTGCAGCCACTCGCCTGAGCGAGGCAACTGCCTGATGCTGCGCGCCGCGAGCGCGAGCGCGACATACGGAAGTCCCATCCCCAACGCCAGCGTGAAGAACAGGCTGAATCCGAACAGCGGGCTGCGACTTCGCTCGACCAGCAGAAGCAGGCCAAACACCAGCGGCCCGATGCACGGCGCTGCCACTACGCCCATCCCGAGCCCCATCACAGCCGCGCCGATATAGCCGGGCCGCGCGATCGCCGTGCTTCTCACCAGCCATTGCGGCAACTGAATGTGCAACCATCCGAAGCTCGACGCCGCCAGCACCAGCATCATCGCGGCGATCGCCGCCAGCACCCACGGCTGCTCCAGCGCGGCGCCGAACAGCCCTCCCGACAGCGCTGCCATCACGCCGAGCACGGAGAACGTCACCGCGATCCCGACCACGTATAGCAGCGCCAGCACTACGACTCGCAAGCTGCCGCCGTCCTGCCGGCCGAAGTAAGCGATCGTAACGCCAATCAACGGATAAACGCAGGGCGTGAGGTTAAGCGCCAATCCACCGAGGAGCACCAGGAGAAAACCCACCCCATAGCCGTGGCTCGAGAAGATACGCGAAACTTCTCCTTGCGCTCCCGAGCTGTCTTCAACCGCCGCCTGACCTTGGGCCTGATCGACCACTCGAAGGGCGGTCGCCGAGGAACTCAGATCCGCGATCTTGGTGATCGTCGTCGGCTGCAGGCACTGGCTGTTGTTACACGCCTGATATTCGAGGTTCGCCGTCACCGGCCCAGTGGATTTGAAACCAGGCCCGGGCGTTATCACCGCCTTGATTCGGATCGCGCCGGTAAAGACCGCGAGTTTCTCGCCGTTCGAAAATCCGAGCGTCAAGTTTTCCGCGGGCGGATACTGGATTGCGCCGAGCGCGATACCCGCAGGCAGCTTGAGCGTCAGGCGAGTGGGAATGTAATCGCGGTCAAGCGGCCGGTCCGAGTTGATATGCCATCCGGCCATAATCTGCGCGGAGATTTCGATCGCGTTGGCCTGCGAGGCCGATAGCGGACCGTCGAGTGCGACGCCGGTGATCGTAACTATGTCGCCCGGCTTGGGCATCGCCGCGACGGCCGTGCGCGGAACGGCCACGAGGACCGCCATCACAATGGCAGCCAACAATGTTCCTGCCGTCCGCATATGAATCGAAAGGTCGACGCTACTAACGGCTTATACTGTTACTGTTATTGACAGACGCCGGCGGCCGCTCGGTAATCGAAAGCGGGACTGTATCTACGATCTCGAGTCCGTAGCCGGGCAAGTTGGCCAGGCGTGGGGCGGCGTCCGACAGGATGATCATCTTGCGCACGCCGACGTCGCGTAAAATCTGCGCCCCGATTCCATAGTCACGAAAATCGGCTTCCGGCGAGTTGGGATGGGTGCTGGCGCGCAGTTTTTTGCGCGAGACCCCGTCGAATTCGGCGGCAATCGCGTTCGACTCGCGCTTCAAATAAAGGATTACGCCCGCGCCGACCGCGCCAATCCGTGCCATCGAGGCCTGCAGCAGCTTGCGCGTGTTGCGTTCGAGGTAGCCGAACACGTCGCCGGCGAGGTATTCGCGATGGGCCCTGACCAGAACCGGCAGGGCCGGATCGATCGCGCCCATGACCAGCACCAGATGCTCGGTCAGGTCGACCATATTGCGATAGACGTAGGCGCGAAACTCGCCGTAGCTGGTCGGCAGGCGAGCTTCCGCCACCCTCTGCACCAGGGTCTCATTGCGCAGGCGATATTCGATGATATCGGCGACGGTGACAATTTTGAGCGCGTGCTTGCGGGCGAATTCGACCAGATCGTCGCGGCGCGCCATCGTGCCGTCGTCCTTGAGAATCTCGCAAATCACGCCGGCCGGCTTGAGGCCGCTAAGCCGCGCGAGGTCGACCGCGCCTTCGGTCTGTCCGGTGCGCACCAATGATCCGCCTTCGCGCGCGCGCAGCGGGTAGACGTGGCCCGGCGTGACGAACTCCGCGCCAGTCGCGTCCTCGCGGACCGCCTGCAGGATCGTCGTGGCACGGTCCTGCGCCGATACGCCGGAGCCCGCGACGCGCCGCGCGGTGATAGAATTGGTAAACGCGGTGCCGAGCGGGGCCTGGTTGTCGCCAACCATCATACCGAGCCCGAGCCGCACGATCCTTTCCGCCGCCATCGGCAGGCAAATGAGGCCGCGCCCGAACTTCGCCATGAAATTGATAGCTTCCGGCGTGACCTTTTCGGCCGCCATGCAGAGGTCACCCTCGTTCTCGCGGTCCTCGTCATCCATCAGGATGAGCATGCGGCCGCGACGGGTCTCTTCGAGCGCCTCTTCGAGCGAAACAAACGGGGCCTGGGCTTTTGCGCGCGGTACAATTCCACCAAACATGGCCTTAATTCTACACCGAAGCGTTGCCTTGTCGCGAACCCTGTTAAAGCGCGGAGGTGCGATATGCCGTTAACAATTTACTAAAGCATCCGGGTAGCCTAAAACAGAAAGAGAACCTTGGGAAAGCCGATTCAAGTATCGATTTCGACTGTGGGCCGCAGTCCGGGATTCCGTCGTATTGCCGCCGCCGCGCGATCCGGGTCGGCAATCCCGGGACTGTAGCCGATGCAGGAGCCATCAAGTCCGGCCGAGACCCCGTCCGAAGCCACCGCTCCGATAGCGGAAGGCGCGCCCGCTGTTGCCCGCACCGGGCGATTGGCGGCATTCCGCGCGCTGCGCCATCGCAACTTTCGATTGTTCTTCACCGGCCAGTTGATCTCGCTGATCGGCACCTGGATGCAGATGGTGGCGCAAGGATGGCTGGTGCTCAAGCTCACCAACTCCCCCCTGATGCTGGGAGTGGTGGCGTTCGCAGGTTTTGTGCCGATCCTGGCGGTATCGGTGTTTGCCGGCGCGGTGGTCGATCACGTCGATCGCCGCCGCCTGATCGTATTCGCGCAAACTCTGATGATGCTGAGCGCGTTCGTTCTGGCCGCGATCACGTGGACGCATGTGGTCAAGGTCGAACACGTGATCATCCTGGCGGCGCTCAACGGCCTGGTTAGCTCGTTCGACATGCCGGGGCGCCAGGCGTTCCTGGTCGAGATGGTGGGACGGGAAGATCTGCCCAACGCAATCGCGCTCAACTCGATGATCTTCAACGGCGCTCGTGCGCTCGGCCCCGCGATCGCGGGCCTGTTGCTGGCCGCGATCGGCGAGGCGGGATGCTTCTTCGTGAATGGGGTGAGCTTCCTGGCCGTGATATGGAGCCTGCTCGCGATGGATATCCGCGCGCGCGAAGTGCGGAAGCTCGGCGCCGCGATGCTGCACAAGGTGCGAGAGGGCCTGACCTATGTATGGCGTCATCGCCAGACCTTCAGGCTGTTGTCGGTGCTCGCGGTGGTCAGCGGGTTCGGCTTCCAATACACCGTGCTGATACCGGTGTTCGCCCGCGACGTCCTTCACGGCGGAGCGCAGTGCTATGGGTTTCTGCTGGCGGCGCAAGGCGTTGGCGCGGTGGTCGGCGCAATCGTGATGGGGTCGCGTTCGCCCACGACCAAGGCGTATATCCAAAACTTGGTCGTCGGCCTGTTCGGGCTCGCGATTGCGATCATCGCTTTCGGCGCGTCGCCGTGGCTATGGCTTTCGCTTGGCGCCCAGGTGATCGCTGGCGCCGGCCTGATGAGTTACATGGCGACCACGAATACGTTGCTCCAGCTTTCGGTTTCGGATGAGCTGCGCGGCCGCGTGATGAGCATCTACGTGCTCTCGTTCATCGGCATGGCGCCGTTGGGCAGCCTGATGGTTGGCTCGGTGGGCCAGCACGTGAGCCCGCAGGCCGCGGTGATATTGTGCGGAGCGATCTCGCTGATTTGCGGCTTCTATCTGCTCCGCGGTCTCGATATTCTGGTAGGCCCGGCGCTTGATCGCCCGCCGCTAACCACTTAATTGTTCAGCGCTGGCTTCGCGCTTCGGGCGGCTTGCGCCGGCGGACCGCGCCTGATTTACGATCGGGATAGCGAGCAACTATGAACCATGCGCAAGGAGCGCCGATGCTTGAATTCGAGGATATAGATCTGGACCGGATGGTCGCGGATGTGCTGGCCGGCCATGAACTCGATCGCCATGTGGCACGGGCAGTGCTCAACTGCCCCGACGAGCGCCTCAACGAATTGCTCGCCGCGACTCTGAAGGTTCGCGAGGCACATCACGGCCGCCGCGTGAAGGTGTGCATGCTGCGCAACGCGCGCAGCGGCGCCTGCAAGGAGGATTGCGGCTACTGTTCGCAGGCGAAGAACTCGCGCGCGGAAATCCCGGTATACAAGCTGCAAACCGCCGCGATGCTGGTCGAGGGCGCGCGGCGCGCGGTCGATATCGGTGCGCGGCGCTACTGCATGGTGACCAGCGGACGCGGCCCGGACGGCAGCGACGTCGAGCATTTCGGCGAGGCCTGCGAGCGGATTCGCAGCGAATTCCCAAAGCTCGAACTGTGCCTTTCGATGGGCCTGACGGCGCGCGACCAGGCCGAGACGCTCAAAGGCGCCGGCGCCGGATGGATCAACCACAACCTCAACACCAGCCGCCGCTTCTATCCGAAAATTTGCCGCACTCACACGTGGGACGATCGCGTTACCACGATCGAAAATGTTCGCGCTGCCGGACTATCGACCTGCTCGGGAGGAATCGTCGGGATGGGCGAAACCGACGAGGATATCCTCGATCTCGCGTATGCCACGCGCAGGCTCAAGATCGATTCGGTCCCGGTGAATTTTCTCCATCCGATTAAAGGCACGCAACTCGAGGGACAGCACAATCTCACCGCACAGAAATGCCTCAAGGCGATCTGCCTGTTCCGCCTGCTGAATCCGGCCAGCGAGGTCCGTGCCGCCGGCGGCCGCGAGCTGAATCTTGGCGACCTCCAGCGCTACGCGTTCCACGCGGTGAACTCGATCTTCGTCGACGGCTATCTCACGACTCCGGGCCTCGGGCCCGCCGATACCACGCGGCTGATCGAGAGCGCCGGCTTCGAGGTCGAACGCGAAGCCTGAGCGTACTCAGACACCATAATCGTGGTCGGTGACTTTTTGCGTTACTTTCACCAATTTCACCAAAAGCATCAGTTGGTGCTAAACTTCGTTAAATGAAACGGGCCACCGTCAGCATCCCCGACGACCTCGAACAGGCGATCGAAAGATACGTCGAGGCTCACGACGCCAAGCCGGCGTTCACCGCGGTGATTCAGGCGGCCCTGCGACAATATCTCACGGACCGTGGCTATCTTCGCTCGACCGGGCTGCTACGGATCTCACCCGCGCGCAAGGGCAGCGGCCGTCGCGACGTTAGCCAGGCGCATGATCGATACCTCGCGGCAAAATGAAACCGGCCGTGATTGCGGACACTGGCCCGTTGTATGCCGCTGTCGACCCGGACGATCGCTATCACCATCGAGCCCGGCGTGAACTAAAGCGCTTGGCACGGGATCGGCACGAGCTGGTCGTCGCCTACCCGACGCTCCTGGAGTCTTACACTCTTGTACTTTACAGGCTGGGCGGGCAGACCGCGCAAACCTGGCTTAACGAGGTCTTGACGGGGGCAGCGTTCGTCAATCCTACGCCCGAGGATTATCGTGACGCCGCAAAAAAGGTGCTCACTTTCGCCGATCAGGAAATTACCCTTTTCGACGCGATGGTCGCTGTTTTGGCCGATCGCCTCGCCTTCCGGGTCTGGACTTACGACCATCACTTCGACGTGATGCGGGCTGCGGTCTGGCGTTAAGACGCTCTGCTGCGCTTGCGCGATGCGGCGGTGCTCTCGGATAATCGGGCGTTGTGGCGACGCGAACCAACAAACAACGCGAGCGGCGAGCGGCTTCCGATGGGCGCGGCGAGCGGCTGCGCGTCCTGCCTTCGGTGGACGAGTGCCTGCGCGCGGCAGATCGCAAAGCCGGCTGGAGCGAATTCCGGCGTGACTATATCGCGCTCGTAGTGAGGCGCGCGCTGGATGGAGTGCGCCAGGCGATCGCGGCCGGTGCCGGCGGCCTCGCCGGCACGCGCGAGGCGATGCTCGAAGAGGTGATGCGCCGCGCGGATCAGGCGATCGCTGCTGACCAGCCTTCGCTCCAGAGCGTAATCAACGCGACGGGCGTGGTGATCCACACCAATCTGGGGCGGGCGATGCTGGCCGAGCCCGCGATCGACGCGGTCGAGCAGGCGGCGCGCGCGCCGGTCAACCTCGAGTACGACCTCGAAGCGGGTGCGCGCGGCGATCGCGACGCGTTGGTGGAAGAGGAACTGTGCGCGCTGACCGGCGCCGAGGCGGCTACGGTCGTGAACAACAACGCCGCCGCGGTGTTGCTCGCGCTGAATTCGATCGCCGAGGGCCGCGAGGTGATCGTCTCGCGCGGCGAGCTGATCGAAATCGGCGGTTCCTTCCGCCTCCCCGACGTGATGCTCAAGAGCGGCGCGCGCTTGCGCGAGGTCGGCACTACCAATCGCACCCATCCGGAGGACTACCTACGCGCGATCGGGCCCGACACCGCCTTGCTGCTGAAGGTTCATCCCTCGAACTACCGCGTGGTTGGATTCAGTGCCACGGTCGATCTGCGCGAGCTGGTCGAGCTTGCCCGCCCGCATCGGATCGAGGTGATGGAAGACCTCGGCTCGGGCGCGCTTATCGATCTCGGCGCCTACGGGTTGCCGCGCGAACCGGTGGTCGCCGATCGGATCGCCGCCGGCGCCGGGCTGGTAACTTTTTCCGGCGACAAGCTGCTGGGCGGACCGCAGGCGGGCGTGGTGGTGGGCAAGCGCGAGCTGATCGCCAGGCTCAAGGCGAATCCTCTCAAGCGTGCGTTGCGATGCGGCAAGCTGACGCTGGCGGCGCTGTCGGCCACGCTCAGGCTTTATCTGCGTTCGGCCGATCTGGGCGCGTCGATTCCGACGCTTCGGCTGATGCGCCGCACGGTCGGCGAGCTCGAAGCGATAGCAGGGCGCGCGCGGACGATCCTGCTCGAACGGCTGGGCGGCGAGTTCCAGATCGAGATTGCGCCCGCGACCTCCCAGATTGGCTCGGGCGCTATGCCGACCGAAGAGCTGGAGACCCGCGTGCTGCGAGTGAGTAATCCGCGGCTCTCCGCCGACGCGATCGCGCGCCACTTCCGCGGCGCACGGCCGCCGATTATCGGACGAATCAAGGACGGCGCCTTTCATCTCGATTTGCGGACCGTGGAAGATCCGGCGGCGTTTGCCGTGTCTTTCCCAAAAGGATAACCGCTTGCGTCCTGATACATTGGTGAATAGAGCGGGTTAGGAAACCGAAGTCCGCCGAGACTTCACAACCTTTGGGGAGGCCAGGAGCATGCTTAACAAGACGTACAAGATTGTCGATGTGGTCGGTGTGTCGGACCAGAGTATCCATCAAGCGGTGCGCAACGGGCTCAAGAAGGCGGGCCAGACCATTCGCAATATCGACTGGTTCGAGGTAAGCGAGATTCGGGGCGCGGTCCACAACAATGAGCCCGAGTTTCAGCTTACGATGAGAATCGGATTTCGCCTCGAGGACGAACCGGTCTGACGCCGTTTTCCGAAGCGCGATCGTGATTGTCGCGCGATCGCGCCTCGAATATCCGCAAGCTGCCGCAAAAGTGCTTTCGCACGCGCACGGCCGCGTTCTATGATCTGAACAGTACTTGAATTACCTGTCGATAGAGGTTCGGACCAATGAAGAGCTGCCCGCAATGCGCCAAGAGCTATCCCGACTCCGAGATGTTCTGCGCGGACGACGGCGCCGCGCTGGTCTCACAGCCCGGGTCCAGGGCGCGTCGCACCGAGCTGGTGACGCCCACCGCGGGCGAGCAGCCGTCGGGAATCGAGTGCCCGGTTTGCGGCGGACGGGCCCTGTCCCCCGACGAAGAGATATGCGCGTTTTGCGGCGCCCGTTTGCGACCGCCGCGCAGCGCGCCAGCCGCTGCGCCATCTCCGGCCGCGGCGACCGCGCGGTCTCAGACCACTCGCTCGCCGCAGCCGTCCTTTGGTGAACAGACCTTCGACGACGAACCGACGACGCCTCCCGCGCGCGGCACGGGACGGGTCTTGGGCGTGGCCGGCTATGCAGTGGCGGCACTCGCTGCGCTCGCAGCCGGGGCATGGTTCGCGATCCATTTGAGCGCGAACCACGCTCAGCAGGCCAAGCTCGCGCCCGAAGCGTCGGCGTCGCCGCCGGCGGCGGCCGAACCGATGGTCGCGCTGGCGGCAAATCCGCAATTGCAAGTGACGGGCGAGTCAGCTTCTGATCCGGCCCGCAACCAGGATGCCGCCCGCAAGGTCTTCGAGGACCATAAGGCGGCGCTGCTCGATCCGTACAAGCATGCGCTCGAAGCCGACAAGAGCCTCGCTGACGGAATGATCGCAACGTTGCGCGTGGCGCCGACCGGCGAGGTCAGCTCGGGCTCAGTCGCAACTTCAACCAATGTCAATCCTGCGCTCGACAGCGAAGTGATCAAGGAGATGACAGGGTGGCGCTTCGCGCCGTTTAGTGGCAGCGCGGTTGAAGTCCGCTATCCGGTGGTGTTCGTGCCGAGCCCGGACGATCAATCCAAGGTCGAGGCCCAGCTTGCGGACAC
>JBEKLA010000072.1:0-16425 GCA_050010455.1 Binataceae bacterium (SeqCode)
ACGTCGACGAACGTATAAGCCATAACCACCTGCGCCGCGCGTGCCACTTCGCTTCTGCCGACCGCACCGGGCTCGTAGGCGATCGATTCCAGCCGCGGCACGATCACTACTCCGAGCTCTGCCAGGATGTCACCGACCGCGCCGGCCAGATCGGCGGCGGTGACATAGGAGTAGTTATTGGTCTCGTTGAAGCCGCGCTTTTGGATGTAACCCAGCCGGCGTCTAACCTCGGCCAGCTTCTGACGCAGGTTTAGTTGCATGGCCTCCGGATGCGCCGGGTGATCGAAAGCGGCCGTATCGCAAGACTGACCAGCGCTACTTTCGAGTGGAAGTTGAGCGTCGTCGGGCTTTGCTGCTGGCTTGGTCTCGCCCCTGCCTTTCTTCCGCCGGCCGGTGGGTCGCAGCAACGCGTGGGCTCGTGCCTTGCCCGAGGATTTTCCGTTCCTGAGCGAAGCCGTCAGCATCTGCTCCAGCTCTGCGTCGTGGTCGGCAACCTCCTCGGTCAGGATCGGCTTGGTCGCGTTCTTTTCCGCCAGTTGAAATACGGTTCCTTCTTCGTCCACGTAAATTCCCTCCTTCAAATCCATCTCGGCGACCGGACGTCCCGCCAAAGCTTGGGTTTCGGCCTCGTCCGCCTCCCGCACCGGGTACCACAGCCTGAGCGTCCTGGGCGGAGATCCATCCGCGCTGCGACGCTCGGCGACCACGCACAGCAAGCCGTTGCGGTAACCGAGCCGGGTCTTGATTGCGTCTTTGGTTGTTTCGGATTGAGAATCCATAAGGCCTCCTTGAGTCGTATGCATCATCGGTCGGTCTAGCCGTCATCTTGAGATCCGTCCCGGCAATCAGCCGGCGTACCCGGATCGAGCGGGCACTCGGCCCCATAGGCTTGCGGGCAAACCGCGTAGCCGCCACGATGCGGACACAGGTGACGATGGCTGGATCTGCGGTCATCTAGCTCCCGCCGCGCCTGCTTGAGTTCCGCCCTCCGTCGCCACAGCCCTGCAATCTGGTCCTTGATGTCCAAAATCGAGCTTTCAACGTTATTCACGAGCTCTCTTATTAATACACGGCCGTCCTTATATTGTCAAGAAACTTGACGTTTTACCAAGCCGTTTTCCGAACCCATGAGGAATCTTGAACTCCCTTAGTGATTTAGAATATACGTTTATTTAGATGTGCGGCCGCGGCGGCCGTTAATTTCGTTGGATGTAAAATATTTTGTCGTTTTGGGTAGGCGTGTCTGAGGGCGACCCTTGTGATGCCCGTCAGCGCTCGGTTAGGTTTCGAACCATGCGCAGGGAGCGCCTAAACGTAAACCTAGTTGCCGCAGCGGTAAAACTCGCTGGTGGGGTCACCAGGGTGGCTAAGAAGCTACAGGTGAGCAGACCTACTGTGTATAAGTGGATAGCGGCGGGAACAATGAGGGAAGCACCGCACTATTGCGTACTTTCGCTTTCGAAGCTGTCTGGCGTCCCGGTCGAGCAACTTGGCGGCGAGGGTAACAAAGACGACTAGCGACCTGTCGACAGCCGATCGCTAAGAGGTCGTGATCCAGTTGGGCGAAGGAGGCGAGAATCGGGAAGAGTACGATGCTGTTGCTGCCGCGCTGATCGATGACCTCAGGCCGGTGGGATCTTGCGGAAATCTTGGTCCAAGAGATCGCGAACGTCGGCAGGGCGAGCATATTCCCGCTCCGATTATGATACGCAGACAATGATTTTTGCGAAACAAAGCCAAAATTCTGGCCGGCATCTGGCTGTTCAGATTTAAACCTGGCGTTTCGAATTTGGATACCGGGTTATTTTTGAATGTGAATTTCAGGGCGTGAGCATCTTAGTTCGCGGGACCAGCCGTGATTGTTCGAGACAAAGTGGGATTTCCTACATTGAAAGCCAAACGACTCATCTATCACACGGCCGCCCATGGCCAGCCGGAGATTTTGGGGAATTACTCGCTGCTAGCAACAACCGTGGCGGCAAACGTGCCAAACTTGTGGCCGCGTAGAGCCATGGGTTAAGCACGACAGGGATGAGCGAACAAGGCAGCTTCTCTCCCGAAGACGAGCTCATGCTGCTGCTGGCCAGGGCCCGCTTGAGCGCTAAGGTTGAAGCCCGCGCCCGCGACCTGCTTTCGCGCGGCCTTGACTGGCCCCGGATCTTGGATCAGCCGCAATCGTATCGCATCCTTCCGCTGGTCTATCGACATCTGCGGACGCTCGGTTTTGCGGGCGTTCCCGACCAAGCGCGGAGGCAACTGGAGGCGCTGGCTCGCGAGGTCGCCGCAAGCAATGCGCTGGCCGCTCAGGAGCTGGCCGAGCTGCTGAGGCTTTTCGACCAAGCTCGCATCCCGGCTATCCCGCTAAAAGGGATGGCTTTGGCCGAGTCTCTTTACGGGGATCTGACTCTTAGGGTCTCGGCCGATATCGACATCCTGGTCCAGCGTACGATGGTGGGCCGAGCCATCGCTCAAATCTCGACTATCGGCTATCGAGCCGAGTCCGCCCAGTGGTCTGAAAGGCGGTTGCTCACGTCCTTCATCGAATACGGCTTTGCACGCCAGGATAGGTCCTACGGGCACGAGCTGGACCTCCACTGGGGCGTCCTATGGTGGAAGCCATTGGACAAGGGTGCGATCGAAGACCTTTGGTCGGAGGCTCGTCCTACGACCGTCCTCGGCGTCCCGGCCTATGCGCTGAGCCCGGAATGGGAATTCTTGTTTTTGGCGGCGCATGCCGCACGCGACGGCTGGAT
Organism: Binataceae bacterium (SeqCode); assembly: GCA_050010455.1. GTDB lineage: Bacteria > Desulfobacterota > Binatia > Binatales > Binataceae > DATJOQ01. The sequence continues at coordinate 2,754 of JBEKLA010000072.1, forward strand.
TGGTCTGAAATGGCTCGCGGACATTCAGGGAGCTTGCGACCGCGGCGGCATCGATTGGGATCGAGTATGGCGAAAAGCCGAACGCTTCGAGTGGCAAGAGGTGCTTGAGCTTACCGCGAGCGTCTGCCGCTACCTGGTCGGCAGCGCGCCCTTCGCCAAGGGGCCCGTTCGCGAGATCCCGTCGTGGTTAAAGCCCTTTATTCAAATGCAACAGCCGCCCGGCCGGCTGATTCCGATGGTCCATCTCCATCTGCTCAGGCACAATTCGGAGCGGTTGCGATATATACTCCACGGCCTGCTCATACCGACCAGTTCCGATTGGGAATTCGTTCATCTGCCCGCCTATCTCCGCTTTCTGTACTACCCAGTCCGCATCTTTAGACTGGTAATCAAGTTTGCGTCGCGGCTGATATCATCAGGGCGGGAAGCGATTTTTCGCCGGCCAGGTCGCGGCCCAACTATAAGCGATCCGCCCTATTCGGCAGCGTGAGCCGGAGCTGGCGTTCTCTCAGAGATAGCTCAGATGGGGCGGATTGGTCGCGAACTCACGCCTGAGCGTGTGATAGCTTTCGAGATCGTCCACCGTTCGGAAAAATCCGCGATGGACGTAGCCGAACAGCGGCAGGCTTCGGGCAACCATCGGCGCGAAAATATTGCCGATACTGCTAAACGGCGGCGGCGTCCTGGGCGCCGAATCGAGAACGACCGGCTCGCAAATATACACGCCGCAAAACATGTAGCTCTCCAGCGCCGCGGCATCGCGGTCGTTCAGCTCCGCCGGATAATCGTCGAACTCTTGCCCGCCCCTGAGCAGCCGCATCCGGCGGATCTTGCCCTCGCGATCGATCTCGATCCTGCTGTAACGATTGGCGTCGGCGGGGCGGAACAGCGCGAACGTGGCAAGCGCGCCGCGCTCGCGATGAAGCCGCATCATCGCGTTCAGATCGAGGTCGAGGATGCTGTCGGCGTTGAGCACCCAAAACGGTTCGTCGCCGAAGTAATCCCGCAGCGCGAGCAGCGGCCCTCCGGTTCCCAGCAACGTCGGTTCCGGCGAATAGGTGATATCGACGCCGAGCGCCTTGCCGTTGCCGAGCGCGTTCTCGATCTCGCCCGCCAAATGATGAACGTTGATTGCCACCGCGCTGATTCCGGCGCGCTTCAGCATCAGCAGCGGATAATGAATCAGCGGACGGCCTCCGAGCTCGGCTATCGGCTTGGGAATCGTGTCGGTGAGCGGGCGCAGCCGCTCGCCCTTGCCGGCCGACAGAATCAGAGCCTTCATTTTGATCGCGCCCCTAACGTCGCGCCGAGCCGCGGAAAGTCTAAACCCCGCGCCAGCATCCGGCGCGCTTGCCCAAGACAGTGGGGAATATACGCGACGTATCCCGATTTGCCGTTGCGTTCGAGCCAGGCGAACCGCCCGATCGCCTTGAGCGCGTGCTGAAGCACGCACAGCCGATAGCTCTCGAGAAATTGCGTTCGGTCGATCGTCTCCGCTCCGAGGCGTTCCGAACGCTCCCAATAATACGAGAGCAGATCCGATTCCAGCTCGGGCGTGATGATCGTCCCGGTGTCGCGAGTCGTGAGCAGCACCGCGAGGTCCTGAGCCGCAGGCGCCATCAGGGCGTCCTGGAAATCGAGCACGCGGATGCGCCTTCCGTCTTGAACGAAGAGATTCTGTCCGTGGTAATCGCGATGGGACAGCATGCGCGCGAACCGCCCCAGGCGCGCGGCCAGCTCACTCAGTTCGGGGCGAATCGACCGAGCGTCGATGTCCGGCGCGACGAGTGCGATCCCGCAATCGAGAAATTGCTCCATCTCCCATGCGAACAGGCGCTCGTCGTAGGCGACGCCGAACGCGATGCATCGCGGGTCGCGGCGCCGCGTGCCTTCGATATGGATAAGAATCAACTCGTCGAGCGCGAGCCGATACAGCTCCGCTGCTTCGGACGGAGACGCTTGCGCGGCCTCGAACAGCGCGACCGTGCCCACATCCTCGACCATTAACATCCGGGCGCCGGGCGGCGCGAAATAAATTTCGGGAACGGCGACGCCGATCGATTTGAGAAAACGATGCACGTTTATATAGGGCGGCTCGGGCAGCGGCTCGGCGAGCAGTTTCAACGCCTTCGCGTACAACGGAAGATCGTCAGGGCCGAGATCCACGACGATCGCGCTGGGCGGCACCGCGCCATCGCCGGCTTTGGTAAACACGCGCCAAAATCGGCGCGCCGAAGCGTCGCCGCGAAGCTGCTCGATTCGCTCGATTTGCGCCCGCGGCCAACGCTCCGCAATCGCGCTGGCGATCCAACGTCGCAATTCCGCTGAGTCCGACGCTTCTGTCACAGCGCGGATTCTAGCCAAAGGATGTAAGCGCTGCCACGCGCTGCTGCTGGCAAAGACGGCGCTCATATTGTATTGGTGTCAGGATTAGGTAGACTTTGGACGCGAGAACTTATGGCAAACTGGTTTGCGATCGCAGTAACGATGGTGGTTGCCGCAGTCATGGTTGGCGGGATGGTTATGGCCAGCCGATTCCTCGGGCCTCACAGCTACAGCACAATCAAGGGCGAGGCCTTCGAATGCGGTAATCCGCCCAGCGGCAGCGCCTGGGGCCGGTTTTCGGTGAGATTCTACCTGATCGCGATATTGTTCCTGGTCTTTGACGTGGAGATCGTTTTTCTCTACCCGTGGGCGGTCGAACTGCGAAGGCTTGGAATGTTAGGCCTGATCGAAGCGCTGGTTTTTATCGCTATCCTGGCGGTGGGATTGATCTACGCCTGGCAGCGCGGCGCCTTGGACTGGGACTAGAACCGTTGACGGGGAGGTGTTCCCCGCTCTATGCCCGACCTAACTTTGGCAGCGCGACTGGCGCGAATCGCCAACGAGGCTACGCTCGAGCTCACTCATCACGGCCGCAAAACCGGCAAGCCGTATCGCGTAACGATCTGGTTTACGGTCGAAGATGAGACCATGTTCCTGGCGACCATGAACCGGAATCGGAATTGGTGCCGCAACGTGAGAGTCCGGCCGCAGGTCTCGCTCCGGATTGGAGCGTCGACGTTTACCGGCGAGGTAGGCGCGATCACCGGCGCAAGCGAGAAAGGCCACGTCGCCGATCTGATAAAAAAGAAGTATTGGTATTCGCTTCCTTACTTCTGGATCATGAACCTGTTTGGCAAAGAGGCGGTCGACGCGGCTTTCCGCGTTACGCTGGAACCCCCCGACCTGGTCGCCTGACTTTGCCCCGGTGCTTCGCGCTATTATCATCGAGCGTCAGACGCCGCGATAACGGCGTACTGGATCAGCGACGATTCTGAGTAATGACCGACGCTCTGGATAACGGCGGGCCCGCGCCGCGGCGAATACTGTTCGTGTTGATGGGCTCGATCGGCGACGTGATACGCGCGCTCCCGCTACTCGGCCGGGTGCGTCGCGCCTGGCCCGAGGCCCACATTGCCTGGGCGGTCGAGCCCAAGTCGCGGCCGCTGCTCGAGGGCCATCCCTGGGTCGACGAGATTATCGCCTACGATCGGGCGCGTGCGCCGCTCGCGTTCCCGATGTTTCTGCGCGCTATTCGCGCCGGCAAATTCGACCTGGTTGTCGACCTCCAGCGACATCTGAAAAGCGGTATCGCGTCACTGGTTTCGGGCGCACGCGAGCGAATCGGTTTCGCGCGCGAAAACACCAAGGAGTTTAATCATCTCTTCTCGACGCGTCGGATCGCGCCGCAGCCGAGGATGAGGCTTAAACTGCTCCAGTATCAGGCGTTCGGTGACGCGCTGTCGATTCCGCCAGCACCGATCGAGTTCGGTCTGCGATTGCCGGCGTCCGAGCGCGAGCGCGCAGAGGCGATGCTTGTCGGCGCGCCGCGCCCGATGCTCGGCGTTATCCTGGGCTCATCGTGGCCCAGCCGGATCTATTTTCCCGAGGCTATCGTTGAAGTGCTGCGGGGACTCCGGGCCGCGGGCGGCGCAGCGGCATCGCTGTTCCCCGTGCTCCTCGGCGGACCGGAGGAGGTCGAGCTTGCGGGCGATGTGGCGCGGCTGGCGGGCGATATCCCTATACTTAACCTGGCGGGCAAGACCCGGCTCCGCGATCTGTTTGCCATCTTCCCGCAATGCGCAGTGGCGTTCGGCCCCGATTCGGGACCGATGCATATCGCGGCGGCGGTTGGATGTCCCGTGGTCTCGCTATGGGGTGCCACCGCGCCCGAACGGTCGGCGCCGTGGGGCTTCGCGCAACTCGTGTTGCGAGCCGAAATTCCGTGCCATCCGTGTTATCTGCGGCGATGTCCGATCGGGCGCGAGTGCATGCGGCGAATCCTGCCGTCGTCGGTGGTTGCCGCGATCGCGCAGGCGCTGAGCACGGTGGCAGCGGCGGGCGCGGGCGCCGCGCCCGCGCCCGCCGCTGCCATCGATGGGGATGGCTGAGCGCGATGACGGCATCCGGGAAGCGCCTGATGCGCGCGGGATGGGAGCTGGCCTTCCCGCCCTTGGGCGGGAAGGCCAGCTCCCATCCCGCGGCCCTCACGCTGGCGGCCAAGGAGGAGTTGATCCGGCTTGCTCTCGACGCGGTGAACGGTGCCTGCGGCGAGCCTTTACGCCGCTCGCGCCACGCGAGCACTTATCGCGTGCGATGGCCCGCGGGAGCGAGCCGCGGCGCTCGCGAAATCTACGTCAAGTTGTTCGACGCATCGCGCGGGTTCGCGGCCCTCAAGGAACGCGTGCGCGGTTCGAGGGCGATGAACATGGCACAGATGCTGAGCGAGCTGAAGGAAGCGGGATTCGGCGTGCCGTCGCTGCTCTTGCTCGGGCGCGAACGCGCAAGCGGACGCTCGCTGGCTGTGACCACCGCAGCCGAAGGCGAATCGCTAGCGGAGGTTATCTCTCGCAATGGTGCCGATGCGGCCCGCAAGCGAAGCTTGTTGCGCGCCCTCGGGGTTGAGATTGCGCGTTTCCATCGTGCTGGCTTCGTCCACGGCGACCTGACACCGCATAATGTTTTTGTGGGCCGCGGTGCGCCTGCGCAGTTCAGCCTGATTGATCACGATCGGACCCGGCGTGCTGCGACGATTGGTAGACAGCGCCGCCAGCTTCGCAACCTGGTACAACTCGGCCGATTCGAACTCAAAGGGCTGACGCGTGCCGATCGGATGCGTTTCTTTCGCGCCTACGCCGACGCGCTCGAGCTCGGGGGCCGTCGGCTGGTAATGCGCCGCGTGCTAAAAATGCTTGCGGCGCGCCAGGCTCGGATCGCGCGAACGCAGGCCCGCCGTGGGCTAGAGCGCTTGACCTGAAACCTTGCGTCTTAGGAAAGGCCAACGATGGAGCAAACGAAAATCTCGGTTGTGATCCCCGTCTTTAACGAGGTCAATACGATCGGCGAGGTAATCCGCCGCGTGCTCGATTGCGGCTTTGACGCCGAAGTCATCGTGGTTGACGACGGCTCGCGCGACGGCACTCGCGATTACCTCAAGCGCTTCGAGCATCCCCAGGTGCGATGCTTTTACCATTCCGTCAACCAGGGGAAAGGAGCCGCGCTGCGACTGGGTTTCGCGGCCGCGCGAAATCCGTACGTAGTGGTTCAGGACGCCGACCTCGAATACGATCCCAAGGACTTTCACCTGGTGCTCGGGCCGCTAATCGACGGCCGCGCCGACATGGTCTACGGCTCGCGCTTTCTGGGCGGACCCCATCGCGTGCTGTTCTTCTGGCATTACGCGGCGAATCGGTTGCTGACGCTGCTGTCCAACACGATCAGCGACCTGAATCTGAACGACATGGAAACCGGGATGAAGGCTTTTCGGCGCGACAAGCTGGCCGCGCTTACGCTGAGCGCGAATCGCTTTACGTTCGAGCCCGAGATCACCGTCAAGGCGGCACGCTCCGGCTGGCGAATTTACGAGGTGCCGATCTCCTATTCCGGCCGCACTTACGTGGAGGGCAAGAAGATCGGATGGCGCGACGGGCTGTCCGCGATCGGCGCGATGCTCTACTACCGTTTCTTCAATTAACGTTGGCGCTTGCGTGACGCGAACCTGTGGCCTCCAATCCCTCACAACGGCTTCGCATCGTAGGCATAGATCCCGAACGGGGTTTTTCCGGCGGCGAGAGCCAGGTGCTTGGCTTGACGCTGGAACTGATACGCGCGGGCCATCAGGCCGAACTGCTGTGCGATCCGCGAGGGCTCCTGTGGCGGCGCGCCGGCGCGGCAGGCGTCGTCCGCTATCCGCTGGCGATTCGCAATTCGCTTGACGCGCGGGCGGGACTCAAGTTGCGCGCCTTTTTGCGCCGAGGCGCCTACGACGTGGTCCATTTCCACACCGCGCGCGCTCATGCGATGGCGCCGTTCGCGGGCGGTGCGCCGCGGCGCGCAGGCGATCGGGTGTTGGTCGTAACCCGGCGGATGGACTACGTGCCGAATCGGTTGTTCGCGTCGTGGCTCTATAACCATGCCGTCGACGCCGTCGCCGCGATCTCCTCTGGCGTGATGCGGGCGCTGGAAAGCGCCGGCGTGGCGTCCGGGCGAATCACGTTGATTCCGAGCGGCGTCGATTGCATGCGCTTTCGCCCGGCTTTGCCGGCGGAACGCGAGGCGGCGCGCGCGGCGCTTGGAATTGCTGCGGATGAAGTCGCGCTGGGCACCGTCGGAGCGCTCGAAGCGCGCAAGGGCCATCGTTTTCTGATCGACGCGCTGAGTGCGATAGCCGGCCGCGGCCTTGCGTTTCGATGCTTTATCGTCGGGGCCGGTTCGGAACGAGAGGCGCTTGCGGGCCAGATTCGCGGGCTGGGATTGGGGAATCAAGTAACGCTGGCCGGTGGCGTTGAAGATCCTGGTCAGCTACTCTCGGCAATCGATGTTTTTGTGTTTCCGTCGCTTAAGGAGGGATTGGGGGTGGCGCTGATGGAGGCGATGGCGTGCGGAATCGCTCCCGTGGCAAGCAACACGGGAGGAATTCCGGAACTAATCGAAACCGGTCGAAGCGGGCTGCTGGTAAGTCCCGGGAGCGCCGCGGAGTTGGCAAACGCGCTGGAGGTTCTGATCGCGGCGCCGAATATGCGGCGCGAAATCGGAGCCGCGGCGCGGGCGCGGATGGTAGAGAACTTCAGCATGACGGCGATGGCGGCGCGGACGATCGAGCTTTATCGAACCAGTCTGGAGCGGGCGCGCGCGGCAAAAGGGGGCAAGCGATGCGCAGCATGACCGGCTTCGGCCGTGCGGACCTCGAACGCGACGGAGTGCGCGTGGCGGTTGACGTCCGCGCGCTTAACCATCGATTCTTCGAGCTCAAGCTCAGCCTTCCGCGCGGATGGGGTGCGCACGAGGCCGAAATGCGCAAGCTGGTTCAGGACTTCGTCGAGCGCGGGCGGATCGAGGTGACGCTGCGCCGCACCAGCTTGAGGCCGTCGGCGAGCCGGCTGGTGGTTAACGAGCAACTCGCGATCCAGTACATCCAGGCTGTCCGGCGCCTGGGCAAGCGATTGGAGTTGGAGCAGGCGATCGCTCCCGAATCGGTCCTTCAGCGTCCGGAGATCTTCCAGGTCGTCGAGGAAGACGAAGACTACCGATCGGAGGTCGAGCTTGGGCGCCAAGCCCTCCTGGCTGCGCTCAAGGCGCTCGATGCCGAGCGCCTGCGCGAGGGCAAGGCGATGAAGAAGGATCTCACCGCTCGCCTCAGAGAGCTCGAACGCGCGTCGCATAAGATCGGCAAGCTATCGGCGGCTTCCCGCCGGGCGATAGTCGCCAGCTTTCAAAGCCGAGTACGCGAACTGGCCGCGATTCTGCCGCTGGATGAGCGACGCCTGTACGAAGATGCGGTGGCGACCGCCCAGCGCGCCGATATCACCGAGGAAATGGTCCGGCTGGCGACCCATCTGACCGCCTTCAGACAACTGCTGGCCGAGCCGCGCGCGGTGGGCAGAAAGATCGATTTCCTGCTTCAGGAGATCAATCGCGAGGTCAATACAATGGCGTCCAAGTCGCAGAATGCGGAGCTCTCGCGGGTTGCGGTGGAAGCCAAGAGCGAGTTGGAGAAAATCCGCGAGCAAGTGCAAAATGTGGAGTAACGGCGGCTGGTTCCTGGAATCCGCAGTCCGTTGAACGCTACATACCGCTTGGATAAACTGAAACATGGACCGCTGTCGTCCGCCCCGCCGCGGAATTGTCTTTATCCTTTCCGGCCCCTCCGGTGCCGGTAAGAGTACTATCTGGCGCGCGGCGCTCTCGTCGATCGACGGCTTGGAAGCCTCGATCTCGCTGACAACCAGGGCGGTACGGTCGGGTGAAGCTGACGGAGTGGATTACCACTTCGTGAGCGAGGACGAGTTCAAGCGCAGGCTCCAGCGCCAGGAACTGGCCGAATGGGCGCAAGTCTTTGGCGCCTATTACGGGACGCCGCGAGGTCCGCTCGATCGGGCAGTGGCCGAAGGACGCGACATCCTGTTGGATATCGACATCCAGGGGGCGCGGCAATTGCGCCGCCTATATCCCGACGACGCGGTGACGATTCTGGTCATGACGCCGACGTTCGATCTGCTCGAGCAGCGGCTGCGCCGGCGCGCCACCGAGAGCAGCGATGCTATCGAGCGCCGGCTTGAACGTGCCGAAGAAGAAGCGTCCGCCTACGCGGAATACGATTATCTGTTGATCAACGACGACCTTGACCGCTCGCTCGCGTGCCTTGGGGCCATGATCGAGGCCGAGCGCTGGCGCGTCGCGCGCTTGCAAGGATGCCTGCCGTGGAAGCGGTAGCGCTATATGCCGACCAGATCGAGGAGCTGCTTGGGCGGGTGCGGGAATACATCCCGCATGCTGACGAGGAGCTGATCCGGCGCGCCTACGAATTATCCGCCCGCCAGCATGCCGCGCAGAAGCGGATGTCGGGCGAGCCCTACGTCATTCATCCGCTCAGCGTCGCGCGGATCATCACCAAACTCAAACTGGATGTTCCCTCGATTATCACCGGTCTGTTGCACGACCTGGTCGAGGATACGCCAACCACGCTGGCAGATATCCAAAGTATCTTTGGGGCCGAAGTCGCCCAACTGGTCGACGGCGTTACCAAGGTCTCCAAGATTACCTTCCAGAGCCGCGAGGAGAAGCAGGCCGAGAACTTCCGCAAGATGATAATCGCGATGGCGCGCGATATCCGAGTGGTTCTGATCAAGCTTGCCGATCGCCTGCACAACATGCAGACGCTCGACCATCTGTCGAGCGATCGCCAGGTGGAAATTTCGCGCGAGACGCTCGAAATCTACGCGCCGATCGCACATCGCCTCGGTATCTATTGGCTCAAATCCGAACTTGAGGACACCGCGTTCCGCTACGTGAATCCATCCGGTTACGCGGCGCTCAAAGCATTCGTCGCCAAGACCCGGACCGAGCGCGAAGAGTATACCAAGGCGGTGATCGAAATTATCTCGCAGCGGATGGCAGAGGCTGGCGTCAAGGCCGAGGTTAGCGGCCGGCCCAAGCACTTCTATTCAATCATGACCAAGATGGAGCGCGACGCGCTCGGCTTCGACCAGGTTTACGATTTGGTAGCCTTCCGCGTCATCGTGGACACGGTGCGCGAATGCTACGAGGCCTTGGGCGTGGTTCACGCCAACTGGAAACCAGTGCCCGGACGGTTCAAGGATTACATAGCGCTGCCCAAGGCTAACATGTACCAATCGCTGCATACCACGATGATCGGGCCGCGGCGCGAGCGCATGGAAGTGCAGATTCGCACCCGTGAGATGCACAAGGTGGCGGAAGAGGGAATCGCGGCGCATTGGAATTACAAAGAGGGCAAGGGCGCCGGGCCGCAGGACGCCGAACGATTCGCCTGGCTGCGCAGGTTGATCGAGTGGCAGCAGAACCTGAAGGATCCGCAGGAGTTCCTGTCCACGGTTAAGGAGGACCTGTTCCCGGAAGAGGTTTTTGTGTTCACGCCCAAGGGCGACCTGCTCGACTTTCCTCCGGGCTCAACCGTAATCGATTTCGCTTATCGGATTCACAGTCAGGTCGGCCATCACCTTACCGGCGCCAGGATCAACGGCCGGATGGTGCCGCTGCGCCATAGGCTGCGCTCGGGCGACATGGTCGAAGTAATCACCTCGGACAGGCAGCATCCGGGCAAGGATTGGCTCAACTACACCGCTACCGCGCGCGCCAAGAGCCGAATCCGCGCCTGGTTGCGATCGCAACAGGCCGAGCGTTCGCTTCAGCTCGGCCAGCAATTGCTTGAGCACGAGCTGGCGCCGCTCGGACTCAGCGTGGCGCAGTTGCGGCGCGAGGGGCGCCTCGACGCGGCCGCCAAGGAGTTCTCGAACAAGGACGCCGACAGCCTGCTGGCCGCGCTCGGCTATGGAATGACCACCGCCGCCCAGTTGCTGGCCAAGGTTCTGAAGCCGGAGGAACTGAAGCTTTATCGAGCCGAAAAACAACCGGCGCCGGCTGCCGGCAAGGAACGCGCCGCCAAGGACGCCCATAAGACGGTTTCCGGCGGAGTGATAGTCTCGGGCATCGGCGACGTACTGGTACGGTTCGCGCGATGCTGTAATCCGCTGCCCGGCGAAGGAATAACCGGATTTATCACGCGCGGGCGCGGCGTGACAGTGCACCTAATCGGATGTCCGCGAGCGCTGGAGAGCGATCCGCAGCGGCGGGTGTCGCTGATGTGGAGCGAGGGCGAAGGAAGCCCGCGGCCGATCCGGCTCGAAGTGGTTTGCGTCGATCAACCCGGCCTGCTCGCCGCGATGTCGAAGGCGATCGCCTCGGTCGGCGTCAATATTGTAACCGCCGAAGTAAAATCCGCGGGCGCCGACGGCCGCTCGATTTCGTTCTTCGAGCTCAGCGTAACCAATGCCCGCCAGCTCAATGCCGTGATGCAAGCGCTGCGGGCGATTAACGGCGTGCTGCGAGTGGATCGCCTCGGCGATCACAACGGCCGCTCCGGATGAGTAGCCTCGGCCGTTGCGTGTAACTCCGGGGTGACAACCGACAAGGGCATAGTATGAAGAACCCGATACAGACCGCACATGCGCCGGCGGCGATGGGGCCTTATTCGCAGGCCGTCGAAATCAACGGATGGGTCTACTGCTCAGGGCAAATCGGACTCGATCCCGCTTCGGGCAAGATGGTCGAAGGCGGTATCGAAGCCGAAACGCGCCGCGTGCTCGAAAACATCCGCGCGATTCTGGCTGGCGCGGACCTCACTCTGGCCGACGTTGTCAGCACGACCATCTTCCTGACCGATCTTAAAGATTTCGAGATCGTGAACCGCATTTACAGCGAGCATTTCGGCGCGCCGTATCCCGCGCGCTCGACGGTGCAGGCAGCCGCGTTGCCTCGCGGCGCCAGAATCGAGATCGTGGCGGTCGCCAGCCGTCAGGCTTAATCGGCGGACGCCGGGGCGGTAAGCCGCGCGAGCGTGAAAGAATCCAGATAGCGTTCGAACGGGTCGAGCTTGCGCGCCGAGCGCGCCAGACGGGTGAGGTTCTCGTGAACCAGCACGTCGCCGAGCGGCGGCGGATGAAGCCGCGCCTTGTCGAGGTCGAGAATTATCACCGCGAAGCTATCGCCGATGCTGGTCACGAACAAATTGTGCAGATTGAGATCGGAGTGATAAAGGCCGCGCCGATGCATCGTGTCGATCGTCGCGCGTGCCTGCTCGATTACCTGCAAGCGCGTCTGCCGATCGTGGCCGGCGTTCAGGAACTGCCACAGCGTCACGCCGTCGAGGGCTCGCGTCACGAAGCATCCGCGATAGACCATCGGCGCCACCCACTCGACCATCGCGCCCATCGGTTCAACCACCGCGATTCCGCGCCGGCGCGCCGCCATCGAAACCCTGAGCTCGCGCAGCGGCCGAGGGACCGCGCCGAAATAAAGATCGGATAGCAGGAAACGGATCAGGCCGCCCCGCTTGAAGCATCGCACGAACAGCGCCGGTGCGCCTTCGAGCTTGAGCTCGAATCCTCCACCGCGATTACCGATGCCGGCGCCACGCTCGCGCATCAGCGCTGCAAGCCTCGATGCGAGCGCCGATCCGTGAGGCGCCAGCGCGCGATGAAGATAGAGTCGGCGCGCGCCCAGCTTCAGGCGCAAAAAATCGCAGGCCAGTATGCGGCTGGAATCGCGCTCGAGTCCGCTTTCGCCGGATCGCAAGCTCATCGCGGCCCGCCTGCCGGTTGGCCTATCGCCGCTGCGGCCGCGTCATTTGAGCGGCAGCGCCTCGTCGATCAGCATGAGCGGGATATCGTCCTTGATCGGATAGAGCAGCTTGCACGCCTGGCACGCCAGGCCGTCCTGCTTTTCGGTCAATTGCAGATTCCCCTTGCATTTGGGACAGGCCAGGATATCGAGCAGGTCCTGACTCAACGCCATCTATGCAGCCCTCCTCTCGCGTCTCAGCCGTGAGCGGCCAGCGGCGATTGCTCGCCACCGATAATCATTTCCAGCAGCCGATCCTGGTCTTCGTCCATCCGTACTTCCAGCCTCAATGCGTACAGGAAGTCACGAACGAAGGGAAAGCGTTCGAGCTTGACCAGATCCTTTTCGGTCGTGACCACCATGTCGGCGTTCTGGGCCAGGCGGGCGATCTGCTGCCAATCCGCCAGGGTGTAACTGTAGTGATCGGGATATTCGAGCACGCCGGTCAGATCGGCCTCGGCCTGGCGCAGCATCTCGTAGAACGAGCGCGCGTCGGCAATTCCGCTTACCGCGAGCACGCGCCGCCCGGCCAGCGCGTCCATCGGCACCTCGCGCCATGCGCCCTGATCATGATGGACCAGCGTTCTTGGCCGAATCCTGCCGGCGAAAATTTTGCGGCGGCGGAATTCCTCCGCCTGCGCGGGAGTTATCGCGCTCGGCGCATTCGTGCCAGTGCTGAGCATCACCACCGCGTCGGCGCGGCGAACCGCGCTTAGCCGCTCGCGCATCGGGCCCGCCGGCAGCACCCATCCGTTGCCCAGACCGCGCTCGATATTGACCACAAGCAGATTGATGTCGGGCGCCAGGCGAAGCTGCTGGAAGGCGTCGTCGAGGACCACCGCGTCGAGATGGCCGCGGCTCTCGAGCATCCGGATAGCGTCGATCCGGCGCGCGGCGATTGCGATCGGTCCGTCGAAGAACTTCGCCATCATCACCGCTTCGTCGCCGGCTTCCTCGGGGCCGAGCCTGGGCTCGCGCATATCCGAGACCAGGCACGCGGCGCCGCCGCCCTCGATTCCGCCGTAGCCGCGGCTGACGATTCCAACCCTGAGGCCGCGTGAGACCAACGCGCGCGCCAGGAAAAGCGTGAATGGAGTCTTGCCGTTGCCGCCCACCGTCAGGTTGCCGACGCTGATTATCTTGAGATTGCCGGGCCCCCGGCGCCTGACTCCGGGAATCCGGCGAATCGCGGAGCGGCCCGTCATCGCTGCCGAGTACAACAGCGACGGCGGCACCAGCATCATCCACAGCGGCCATTGATACCAGGTGAGGTTTTTTTGCCAGCACCGTTCGATCCGGGGACGATTCAAAAAGCGCGTTGGATCGAACCTCATTTCCATCAGAGACTAATCAGCGGCCGCAGCCGCATCAAGCAGCGCTCGACGGCGCCGCCAAAACGGTCGAAGGCGGCGCGCGTCCTTTCTCCGCATTCGCGGCGTAACTTTTCGTCGGCCAATAGCTTGAGCGCGGCGGC
>JBEKLA010000073.1:0-16132 GCA_050010455.1 Binataceae bacterium (SeqCode)
GCGATAGGCGTGGTCCCGGCTGGCGCCTGCCCGTTGACGGACGAGCGCCTTTTTGGCCGGCCCGCGCAACCGTCGTATTGCGACATCGGCGCGTTCGAGTATAGCGCCAGTGGCCCAGTACCTACGCCTACCGCGACTCCGACGGGGACTCCGGTGTCAACTCCGGTGCCGACGAAGACCCCGACGCCGACCAAGACTCCGAAGCCGGCAAAGACCCCGACACCAACAAAGACCCCGACACCGACGGCGACAACAACTCCGAAGCCGACCAAGACCGCAACGCCGACGAAGACTCCGGTCACGACTCCAAGTGCCACCGCGACAAGTACTGCCGCTGGTACTCCGACGGTAACCCCAACTTCGACCGCGTCGCAGGGGGCGACACCCACGCCGACGCCGACGCCGACGGCGACCGCAACTCCGAGTGGGAAGCTAGTGCTAACCCCGTCGCCAGTTCACTTCGGAAGTGTAGCGGTGGGTCAGACGTCATCTCCGCAGACGATCACGCTGTTCGACGGAGACGGCACGGTTACAATCTCCGGCTGGAGCATCAGTTCCAACTTCACTGTCCTGAGCGAGAATTGTCCCTCGGTTCTGAAGCCCGGCCAGTCGTGCCAGTTTATGGTGGCCTTCCAGCCGCGGAGCACGGGAAGCGCCAGCGGGATGCTTCGCGTATTCGACACCGCGCGCAACAGCCCGCAGAAGGCCAAGCTGAAGGGCGTCGGCACGCGCTGATTCAGGAACCTGTCTGAAGATGTCCGTTTCGAGCCCTGCGGCATCCGCTGCGGGGCTCGTTTTTTTTTACATCACCGCGGCGCGGATTTTCGCCAATCGCGCGGCGAGCGTCGCCAGACCCGTCACCATATGAACGCCGTACCAGTGCAGGTCGCGTCCGCTGATTAGCGCGACTCGGCGGCCCAGCGCCGGTGGGAGATGGGTTTTCAGCTCCTCGACGTCGGAGCTGTCGAACGCATAGGGTTCGTCGGGAAGCAGCACGAGATCGGGCCGGCGCTCGAGCACCTGTTCGAGCGTGGTGCGCGGATATCGTGCGCCGGCAGAGGCGAAAACGTTGTTGAAGCCAAGCATCCGCAAGACGTCGTGAGGATAGGTATCGGCGTTGAACGTCATCCAGGGGTTCTTCCAAATCGGGCAAAAGACCCGAAGTCTGAGCTTGGTCCAGGCTCCCAGCCCGGTTTCGATTCCGCTGACCACGCGTACGATTTCGCGCGCAAGCGCTCCCGCCTCAGCGTCACGCCCGAGCACGCGACCCAGGCCGATTATCGACTCGACCGCGGCGGGCACAGTGCGCGGATAGGTGACGTATACCGGTACTCCATGCTCGCGCAGAAACTCGATATCTTCGCGGCGGTTCTCTTCGGCGTTCGCGACCACCAGGTCGGGCGCGAGCTCGACAATCGTGGCGAGTTGCGGATTCTTGGTGCCGCCGACCTTTACTCGCGACGCGACGGCTTCCTGCGGCTCGATACAAAATTTGGTGACGCCAACCACCTCGTCACTGAGGCCCAGGGCGAACAGTGTTTCGGTGAGACTCGGAACCAGCGACACAACCCGAGCCGGGCGCTGCTGAAGCTCGACTCTGAAACCAAGTTCGTCGCGGCACTCCATGGGGATCTCTTGCTAACTTACGGAATCCGGCCGCGCAATCAAATCCTTAGCATCATTTGAGCTTGTGACTGACGAGATCGCTCAGATACCGGCGATCGGAATCGCTCAGATCCTCATCTGCCGTATTCGACGCTCGCGGCTGCGGCGCGGCCGCTCGATTGGGACCGTTATCCAGCGAGGTACGGGGCGCTGGCCGATGGGTGAGCAGATACAGCGCGCGCGGCACCAGCATCCGCCGCGTCAGGAAGCCGGCGACCACCAGCCCGATCACGGCTATCAACAACAATCGCCGCGTGCGGCTTCGTTTGGCGCCGCGACGGCGCCGCCGTTTTGCCTTAGCCACCTCCGCTCCTCCGCCGCCTTCCGATACCGCGCGCTGATTTTATCGGATCGGGATACCGAGTAGAATCGCGCCCGCCCACTTCGCGATAAGCGTACGCACGGGCATCTCGTCGAGATCGCGAGCGCCGTTGTACCAATCGATTCCGATCTGCTGCGCGCGCCGGCTAAGGCAAGCCAGGCGGAAGTATAGCCGATAGCGGGGACCGTAAAAGCGGCGCGCGGCGAAACTGAGCTTCGAAAGCTTGCGGCCAATCAGCCCGTGATGAAGCTCGCGCTCGTAGGCCGCAAGCGCGTCGCGATCGCCGTCGAGCATCCGCACGATAGCCTGGGCGGCGAGCTTGCCTTGCTCAAACCCTTGCGAGATCCCCTCGCCCATCAGTGGATCGACTCCGGCGGCGTCGCCAACCAGTGCGACCCGTCCGGCAGCGAAGCGCGCATTCGGCGCGTACCCGCGAATCGGGAAGGCCTTGAAGGTCCCGGGCCTCCGGCCGACGCTGTCGAGCGGCAGCTCGGGGAAGGCCGCGCGCAGCGCATCGAGCAGATCGGCCTTGGCCTCGCCGGGCCGCACGGCTTCACGCGGGCACTGATCGTAAATTCCGACATTCAGATGCGGCCGGTCATCGATCAGACACGGGAACGACCACGCATAGCCTTTGACCCCTTCCGTGACGCATCGAAAATCGAAGCGATAGAGCTGATTGACAAATTCTTCGGCCGAGCCTGGTTCGACCGCAACGTCGACCATGACGCCGCGGCCGATCGAATCCTTGTCGGTGCCGAAGATCGCGGCGCGCACGCGGCTGCCCGAACCGTCGGCGCCCACCACCACCGGGGCTTCGAACCATCCGCGCTCGGAGCGGACGCGAACGCTATCCGATGAGGATTCGATTTCAAGCGCACGGCACTCTTCAATTATTTCAAGTCCTGCCTCACGCGCCGCGCGTGCCAATCGCGCGTCAAAGCGATCGCGCCTAACGACCGTGCACAACACCTCGCCGGCTGGATACTCGATATCGCCGGCCACGGTGCGCGCCCGTCCGGCACGGACTTCGACGGCGGGGACTTCGAGTTCGAGCCCGAGTTCCGCGATCGCGCGAACGGTCTTCGGAATCAGGCCGCCTGCGCAGACCTTGAATCGCGGATGGCGCGCCTTTTCCAGCGCCACAACTTTGCCCGCCAAATCGGGACGCAGGCGCATCAGGTTGAGCGCGGTAGCCAGCCCGGCCGGCCCGGTGCCGACGATCAGGACCTCGCATGTGCGCGCGCTGCTCATCCTGCTAATGGCCTAACATCGGCCGTCACGGAGCGAAAGGACATTGCCTCTGGAAACGAGGAGAGCCGCCCTCGGCGAAGGCGGCCCTCCGTTCTTGCTATTGGTCTCGTTCGGGTGTTTAAGCCGGAGGCTTCACTACCGTGAACATCGAGACGTTGCCGCGCTGAACCAGCAGCAACGCGGGCTTATTCTCTTTCTTGGCCTGCTTGGCCTTCTGCAGAAAATCATCGATCGACGAGATTTTCTCGCGGTTGAGTTGGAGCAAGACGTCGCCGGGCTCCAGGCCTGCGTCGGCCGCCGGCGTATCGGGCCGAACGCCCTTGATCACCACGCCCTTGTCGGTCTGAAGGTTGAACTGATGAGCCAGCTCGGGAGTGATCTCGCCCACCTGGATTCCCCAGTCGGCGCCCGGCTGCTCGCCGTGGGCGCTTGCCACTACCGATTCCTTCAGCTCACCGACGGTGACCTCCAGAGTCTTTTGTTTGCCGTCGCGGATGAGTTCGACGGGCACGGTCTTGCCGATTCCGGTAATCGCCACCATCTCGGGCAGCGCGTGCTGATCGGCCACCACTTGGCCATTGAACTTCACGATCACATCACCGCGCTCGATTCCGGCCTTGCCCGCCGGCGAACCGCTCTCAACATTGGCCACCAACGCACCTTGCACTTGCGCAAGCCCGAAGGATTGGGCGAGCTCCGGAGTGATTTCCTGAATCTCGACCCCCAACCATCCGCGAACCACATGGCCTTTGTTCTTGAGCTGCTCCATCACGCTCTTGGCCAAATCGATCGGAATCGCAAACCCGATACCGGCGCTGGTGCCGGTGCGGCTGTAGATCGCGGTGTTGATTCCAACCACGTTGCCCTGAGCATCAAACAACGGACCTCCCGAGTTGCCCGGATTGATCGAGGCGTCGGTCTGGATAAAGTCGTCATAGTTGCCGCCCAGCGCCCGCCCCTTCGCGCTTACGATTCCGGCAGTCACCGTCAGCGAGAAACCGAACGGATTGCCAATCGCGACGACCCAATCGCCCACTTGAGTCTGGCTCGAATCGCCGAGCGTAGCCGCCGGCAGCTTCTCCGTAGTGTTGATCTTGATCAACGCGACGTCGGTCTTGGCATCCTTGCCAACCACCTTGGCGGTGTACTCGCGTTTGTCCATCAGGGTGACTTTGATCTCATCCGCGTTACCGACCACGTGGTTATTGGTCAGGATGTAGCCGTCGGGTGAAACGATCACTCCCGAACCCAGGCCGTGTTGCTTGAACTCGCGGGGTATCTCACCGAAGAAGCGGCGGAATTGCTCGAATGGGTCGCCGCCGCCGGGTCCAGGCCCTTCCGGACCCGGACTAGGCCCTTGCTCCGGCCCTGCTTCCGGCCCTTCTTCGGACCCTTCGTAACCGTACCCTTTCACCTTTTGCACCACGCTCACGTTAACGACCGTGGGCATCACGTGCTTGACCAGCGGCGCGAAGGACGCAATCGCAACGCTATGACCGTTGGGCTCGGGCTGACCAGCCGGCGCGGGCGCCGCAGGCTCCGCTTGACTGAGCTGAGTCCCTTTGTCGGGCTGAGCTGCCTGAGGCTTACCCGATTCTCCCTCGCCCGAACCCCAGAGCGGGAATGCCGCCACGTTCACGCGAGCGATCAGCACCGCCATCAGCGCAACCACCAACGCGCCGCCTACAAGGGCGACGGTTTTCTTAAACATGCGAGCCTCCTGGAAAGTCAAAAACCTGAAGAGAGTTTATCATAGCAGAAGGCCCGTTCCTTGGCCTTCTATACCTTGGCATGACGATCGCGTGCCGAGGAAAATTCAATTTTCACCGATTTGGCCGCAGCCACGACAGGCACTTGCCGGTTTCGTCAGTTCCGGGTGCGGCCAACACCCGTTCGCTACCATTTGATAGAAAGCTAGCGCGGGCCATGGGCTTGGGCAATCCCGCGCCGCATCAGCCGCCCGCGCCAATAGCCGCAGAAGTTTACGCATTCCAGCTGATGATAGAAAGCGCCGGATGAGTCGCCGCGCGCCGCGGCCACCGCCATCCTGAGCGCGTTGCGCAACAGCTTGTCGACTCGGTTGTGGCTGCGCCCGCCCTTGAACGCGGTGCCCACTCCGAAGGCGAAGCTCTTGCGCCTGAAGTAAGGGCGCGTCAGGCGTTCGCGGCCTATCCAATGATGGACCACGGCGCGCGGTGCGAAACCCATCCTGCCGCCGCGCTCGATAATCCTCGCGAACAGCTCGGTATCCTCTCCCGAGATCGGATTGCTGCCGCTTACGCCGAGGTCTTCGCGAAAGCGGCCGAAGCGCTCGAAGGTCTCGCGGCGAAAACCGACGTTCGCGCTGAAATAGTTGTGGATGCAATCGGCGCCGCCGTTGGCGCGCTCCGCCAACGCGGGATCGTGTACGGCGAGCTTCACATAAAGCAGCGGGCCGAGCCAATCCGGCGGCGCCTCGGGCCATCGTGCCAGCACGAGACCGCATGCCGCGTCGAGGTTACGGCGCTCGATTTCAGCCATCAATTCGCTCGCCCAGTCGGGCTCGACGGTAACATCGTCGTCGATAAAGAAAAGCAAATCGCCACGAGCTTCGTCGATCGCCCGATTGCGCGCGAAGCTTGAACCGAGCCGCGATTCGAATATCCGCCGGATCTTAATCGGCGCCGCGCCGGCGCATGATTCGACCACCGCTGCGGTGTCGTCGCTGGAGGCGTTATCGATCACGAGGCAGTCGGCGTCGATTCGGCTCTCCAGTCGCAATTGCTGAACGCTGGCCAGCGTCTGAGCGAGTTGGCGTGCGCGGTTATGGGTCGGAATCGCGATCGTTAGCTTCATCGGATCGTTCGGGCGGGCCCGATTTGCGATTCGCGCTCAGCCTTTCGGCATCGATGGTGGCGGCGGCGCCGCGGGCGCGGCAGTCGCCGGAGCCGTCGCGGGCGATGAAACCGCAGCCGGCACGCCGAGTTGACTGAAGACAAGCATAGTCACCGCCAGATTCACATTGGCGGTACGTTGGACTTCCGGCGGCGCGGCCACTTTGAAGCCGAAATCGCGCGTCTGATTCGGCGCCAGCGGTATCACATCATGACTGAAGTTGCTGAACTCGATCGGCGTATCGATCGGCGTATGCTCCTCGCTGAAGAGAACTTTGCGCCGCGCCCCTTTGCCTAAATAGTAAGTCACGGTCAGGCGCACTTCGTCGACGGGCCGGTCGCCACCGTTGGTAATCTGGCCAAAAATTCCCGGCACCTGCGAGTAGGTCATCTTCAAATCGACGTTGGTGAGCAGCAGCTTCGCGGCGTAGGCCTGGGCTTCGGCAAGCTGCGCCTTGGCCGTCTCGATCATCCGGCGTTCGCGCTCGTAGCGGAACGCGAGCCCTCGATTACCGGTGGCCGGCGTCTTGGACAGCTCGGCGAGCAACTCGTCGTAAGCAGATAGCGCCCGGTCATAGTCGCCCTTGTGGTAGAGCTCCACCGCCTGCTTGTGAAGCTTGGCGACAGCTTCCCTGGCCGGGAAGCCGGCGCGCACTTTCCATTCGCCGTTCTCCTTGACCATCACCAGGACGTCGTCATACGACAGCGTGGGATAGTGATTCTGCTGCAACGAATCCTGCGCGCGCTTCTCGACCGGCTCCTGCGCATTCTGCTCGGCGTCGAGCGTGCGCTCCCATAGTGCCAGGTCAGGCATCGTCACCTTGATCGGCACGATCGCCTGGTCACCTTGCACAGCCGCCTCGCCCGGCGCGTAGTCCATCTTCTGTTCGATCGCGCGGAACCAGTCGCGGCTGACGTCGGGGGCGAGCGGGATTTCCGCCAGGAATTGCTCGAGCGTGCGATCGACCTGGTCCTGATGCGACAGCATCTGGTAGCAGGCCGGATAATTGAACATCTTCAAGCTGTTCAGATAGGCCTGAGCGTCATCCTTCGGGTTTCTGGCACATCCGCAGACTAGAAGCGCAACGATTGCGGCGCCGATGACAGCAGCGCGCGTGGCCTGGTTCTTTGCGTTAGCCATAGTAATCTGCCAGGCCTCCTCCACTGTTATCCAGCCGTGCGCGGCTCCTGCTTGAGTTCGGCGATATCCGAACCTCGCGGCGGAAAGCTCAGCCGTACGCGCTCGCTCCTGGCGATCGCGTCGGCCACCATCGCGTTCACGTCGAGCACCGACTCCGCTTGCTCGACCTGCTCGCGCCGCGCGTGCGTCTCCGGATGGGGCGGGACGAACAGCGTGCAACAATCCTGGTCGGGAATGATCGAGGTTTCGAACGTACCGAGCTTGCGCGCCTGATCGACGATCTCGTTCTTGTCCATCCCGACCAGCGGCCTGAATATCGGTATAGTTGCGGCTTCCGTTATCACGTTCATGTTCTCGAGCGTCTGCGAAGCCACCTGCCCCAGGCTTTCTCCGGTCACGAGCACGCTGGCCTCGAGATCGGCCGCCAGCGCATTCGCGATTCGTATCATGAAGCGGCGATAGAGCACCACGCGCAGCGGCCTCGGCACCAGCGCGACTATCTGGCGCTGCAGCTCGGCGAACGGCACCAGGATGAGCGTCGAGTGCGCCTGGTAGCGCGTCAGATGCGCGACCAGTTCGCGCGCCTTGTCGCGGCTGGCGGCGGACAGCAGCGGGAAGCTGTGGAAGTGGACGAAGTCCAGGCGCAGCCCGCGGCGCATCATGCGATAGGCGGCCACCGGCGAGTCGATTCCACCCGAGATCAACGCCATCCCGCGCCCGCTGATTCCCACCGGCAACCCGCCCGGCCCCGAATATCTGCCGACCGAATAGAATGCCGCGGTGGGCAGAATCTCGATCCTGATCGTAAGCTCCGGGTTTTCGAGATCGACCGGAATCCCGGTGGCCTCCTTCACCGCCGCCCCGACCTCGCGATCGATCTCCGGCGACTTGAGCGCGAAATTCTTGTCGGCGCGCCGGGTCAGTATACGGAAACTTCGCGCGGTCCGCCCGCGCATCGTTTCCAGCACACCGCGCTTGATCTGATCGAGGTCGCGATCTACGGCACGGCTGACCGAAAAAGTCTGCACGCCGAAGAGCAGCGACGCGCGTTCGATCGCGGTTCGATCATCAAGCTCGTCGGGCAACGCGACGATCAGGCGCGGCCCCTCGCCGCGCATCGTCCCGAGCCGATAGTCGGCGAACGTTGCGCGCAGGTTGCGCTTTAGCTGGTCGACGAAGCGCCATCGATTGCGCCCTTTGAGCGTAATCTCATGATATCGGCCGATTAGGTAACGCATCGCTACGATATCGGCACGCCGGATTGAAGAATTTCCATGTAACGCCAAAAGCGCCTTCGCATTACGGTCGAACGCAGGCTAGCATAGTAGATCGACGTGAGCATCCGAGCGACTTTGGCTTCTCCGCCCCGTTCGACTATCAATAAGGTGATGGATACGCAGCGACATCTGGCGCGCCTGCGCGATCGGCTGGCGCCGGTGCGATCGCATGCGCGGCCGGCGAATCCGGCCAAGCGGAAAAGCGCGGCGGTATTGGTGCCGCTGTTCGAACACGAGGAGCAGCTGCACGTGCTTTACACGCTCCGCACCGATTGGCTGCCGAGCCATCAGGGCCAGGTCGCGTTTCCCGGCGGCGGGGTGGACGAGGCCGACGCCGATCTGCTGGCGACCGCGCTGCGCGAGGCGTACGAGGAAATCGGGCTTAACCCGGAAACCGTCGAAGTCCTGGGGAGCATGAGTACGTTCAACTCGGTGGCGAGCGGCTACGCGGTCGCGCCGTTCGTTGGCGTGATACCCGATCCGGCCAGGCTTCGGCCCAATCCCCGCGAAGTGGCGCAGATTTTCAGCGTCCCGATGGCCGCGCTCGGCGACGAGCGGTTTCGCGGCAAGTATCGATGGCAGAGTGGCGGGACTTTTCCCGCGATTCTGTACGGCGAGCAAACCATCTGGGGCCTGACGCTGAGCATCACGCTGTCATTGCTGGATCTGATACAAGAACCGGCTCGCTGATCAACTTTAGCCGTTCGGTCCGGCTCGCTGACGGCGGCATTCACCGCTTTCGCGGTCAATGGCATTGATGAAACCGGCGGCGGATTCAGATAGTGTGATCCGATTGTGCCCGGGGGGTTATAAACCAGAACGCATGAGTAAACATCAGGCAACCGAAACGCTCGGCGAGGCACTCCGCAAATTGGGTCTCGACGCGGAATCTGCGCCGGAGCAGGCGCTCGCGGCGATTCGCGAATTGCGCGCCCGTTCGGATACGAGCGAGGCCGCGATCGCGCACGCGCTCGGATTGATTCCGTCCGCTGACGCAGCGAATCTGCTGGCCGAGATGGAAGCGGCGTCGAGCGGCGAAGTACGTCGCGAGATTCGCCGCGCGCTGTTCAGGTTGCGCCAGCGCGGGATCGAGCCTTCCGCGGTAACGCCGTCGGACGAACCCAAGCCGCTCACTCCCGCGGACAACAACATGAGCGCGCTGATGTCGCCGATCGACACCGAAGGTGCGCGGATCGTTTGGATCGTAAAGGCGCGGCCAGGCGTCGGGTCGTCACGATTGTGGGGGCTGACCTCCGAGAACGAGGGACTGGCCGGCGCAACGATTGCAAACGTGTCGAGCCGTCAGTTGCGTGAAGAGCGCAAGGAAATCGAACGGCGCGCGCAGACCGCGCTGGTCGCGGCCGATTGGCGATTGGCCGATTTCATTCTGTGCGAAGCCTATCGCCGCACGCCCGAGAGCCGCCGCGTTCAGGTCGGAAACTTCCTCGCGCTGCGAGCGGAAATTATCGCGACGCCACCGGCCGCCGATTTCTCGCATCCGATCTACGAGGCGTTTGCGGCTGAAATCGCCACCGAGCCATCACCCGAGTTGCTCAAGGAACCCGAGATCGCGGGATGGAAGATTCCGGCCGACAAGACCAGGCCCTTCATCGACGAAGTCAACGAGATCCGGAATAGCTCGCTCGTGCTGAATCGTTTTCAGCAAGAGGATCGCATCAATACGATCGTCGAGCGCGCGATTACCGATCTGCTGTCGGGTGACGGCGCCTTCGCGGCGCGCCGCCGGCTCGAAGATACGGCCTACTATCTCGCCCAAGCGGGCCGCCGCGCGGCGGCGGGATGGGCGGCGGCGGCAGCCGCGCGTCTTCGCGACGGCGCCGATTTGAAGCGCGTCGCGTTTTTCCAGGAATTCGTGCGCGCCAACTTAGGAGCCATCCTCGCGGCGCAGGAAGAGCATCAGCGCCAAGAGCCGCGCCTGATCGTGACGCCGGCGGAAGTGATGCGCGAGCGCCAGCAGCGCACCGGCCCGCGCTAGCGCGGCTGCGCTCTCGGCTACTTGATCGCCAGCGGATTCAGCGGGCTGCCGACCGCGCCGGTAAAGCGCAGCGGCGGCGCGACGAAGAAGCAGGTGTAGCGCCCGTCTTTCTTGCAATCCTCGGCCAGCGCCTCGAAGTGAAAGATCTCGCCGAGCACGAGCCCGATATCGCGAATCGCGATCTGATGGAACGGAAGCTGGTCGTCCTTGATTTCTGACGGCTGCACCTCGACAGTTATGTTATCGACCGCGATACACGAGATCTGCTTCTCGTAAATCCACTCCAGCGTTTTCAGGCCCATCCCCGGGCACGCGCTCCAATACGCCGCGCGCTCATTCGGATGGTTATACCAATGCGGCACCCATCCGGTGCGCACCAGCAGCGCGTCGCCGCTCTCGATCGCGACGTTCTGCGCCTTGGCGCATCCGTCGAGATCGGCAGGCGTGATCGCGTAGCCGGGATCGACGTAGCCCCTGGCCTCGGCGTTCTTGTAGCGCACCATGTCGAGCAGCACGCCGCGCGTAGTCAGCGTCTCCGCCATCATCGCGATCGAGTTCTTGGCCGCTCCCGCATGCGCGGTGACGTACTTGGTCTCGACGCCGTTGTAAAAGCAGTTGTCGTAACCGACGTGCGCGAGGCTGTCCCACTGCGTCGACACCTGGAGCGGCATGAAGACCGAATCATCGTTGGCGATACAGTCGCTGGGAAACCCGATGTCGCGCGCGTAGGCGTTGAGCAGGGTCATCATGCGGACGCCGGGCGTCCGGGTCGGGAAGATCGGGCCGGTTGCGTCGAGCGGAACCGCGCAAGTGAAGATTTTGCCCTTCTTCACTTCGCGCGCCGCCCTGGCAACTACATCAGCGGTGATGAAGTTGGTGGTGCCGAGTTGATCGTCTTTGCCCCATCGGCCCCAGTTCGAAACCGGCTTGATACCCCATTTCTCGGCGAGATTCATGGTTCTCCTCCCGATGTGGCGGATGGCGCGGGCGCGCCACCCATCAGCTAACGGAATACGCTTCGCGCTACTTGGCGGTCGAAACGGTCTTCGGCATCTTGTGGATTACGATCAACTGGCCGCCGATATGACCGGGATGCAACTGGCAGAAGTAGTTAAAGATTCCCGGCTTCTCGGCGACGAATTCGACCGTCTTGGGTGTACCGGCGGTCACGATCTCCTTGATGCCGTAGCCCGGAAGCGCAAAGCCGTGCTGATTGCCCGCGCCCGGGACCATGTTCTTGAGCGTGAGCTTAACGTGATCGCCTTGCTCGACCGCGATCATGCTCGGCAGCCAGAATTTAGTATCGTCGATCAACACCGACACCATCGTGAAGTTCTTGACGGAACCGGCCGCGCTCTCGTCGGCCGCACGGCCCGGCCATGCACCGAGCAACATGATTCCAATGATCGCGGCAGCAACCGCCAGGTTTCGAATCTTGGGTTTAGCCATCGTCACTCCCCTCCAACGCCGCGAGACTTAGCGGCTAGCCGTTAAACTGTTTGTTCCACTTGCGCCACTGATCGTCGCTGATATTCGCGTGATATGGGATGTAGAATCCGATGCGATCCAGCAGGCCTTCGTAGCGCTCCTTGACCCGGTCTCCGATATTATCGAAATTACCGGTTACCGCGTAGACATCGAGCATCTCGTCGGTGATTTCCTTGGCCATCCCCGGCCAATCGGCCTTGGCCGCCTTCTCGCTGAGCCGCGCCGATACATCGCCCCATCCGTGAGCTTCAAGCACCCCCGAATAGGTGCGGGTCGAGGCGTAGAACGCGATCTGCTGGCGTACGCCGGCTCTGGCGGCTTCGATCTCTTGGTCGTTTTGCCCGACGATCACGAAGCCGGTGGTCGCGATCGTGAAGTCCTTGCGATTTCGTCCCGCCTTGGTGAGCCCGGTCTCGACGTTGGGGATCACGAACTCGCGCAGGAACTTTTGAGAGTGGAACGGATGGGCGTGCAGGCCCTCGCACAGCTCGCCCGCCAGCCGCAGGATATGCTTGTTAAGCCCAGCTATGTAGATCGGGATGTTGGAAAACTCGTGGCGCGGCGGCGTGAAGAACGGAGTCATCAGCGAGAAGTTGTAGAACTTGCCCTGATAAGAGAGCTTCTTTCCGCCTTCCGCCCAGCATTTGAAGATCGCGCGCAGCGATTCAATATACTCGCGCAGCCGCGGCACCGGCGCGTCCCATCGCGTGGCGAAGCGCCGCTCGATATGGCCCTTGACCTGGGTGCCGAGTCCGAGGATGAAGCGGCCTTGCGAGAACCCGGCCAAGTCCCACGCGGTGTAGGCCATGGTCATCGGGCTTCGCGGAAAGGCGATCGCCACCGCGGTGCCCATCTTCATTTTCTTGGTATGTTCGGCCACTAACGCGATCGGCAGCAATCCGTCGTTGCCCGCCTCTGCCGTCCAGATAGCGTCGAAGCCCAGCTCTTCGGCCTTCTTTGCGGTCTGAGGCACCGCTTGCAGGCCCTGCACCCAAATTTGAGTATCGAGTTTCATGATGGCTCGGATTTCCTTTGTCCGCTTAAAGACGGCCGAATCCTAACAGATGTCGCGACAAGCTGAAAAGGAAATCGGAGGATTGGGAAACGGGCGCACAGCCGCAATCGCCGACCAGTTGAGCGCAAGCGAAGAGCCGGTCTATTAGATTGAGCCGGTTTGGTCACTCGAGGATTTCTTCGATAGAATGGGAATGTGGAGAACGAGAACTTTATTTATTTCGACGTTCTTGATACCGCCCGGACGGGTGGGTACAAAAGGCAAACCCAGGAGGAAGCTGAGAAGGCGCATGAAAGTATATGTCTAGGCCGTGCGGAGCTAGCGATGGCTCTCTTACGCGGCCTGACCCCCGTGTTTCCTCAAACTTTTGGTTGGGACTCTACGGCCCTCCTGAATTATGCAGCAGAAAAAGAGGGGAATGGCGCAGCGTTCAAATGGCTTTTGACCAAAGGGTTCATTCGGGTTCGTCTCTTTGATCGCAGCTCAATCTTGGAGGCCGCTTTAGCTGCGTTCCAAGACCCAGCCTATAGCATGCTTGAGGCATGGCCGGGATTTGATACTCCGGAAAAGAGGAAACCTCTTGTAGAGGCAATCAGAACCAAAAAAGCCCCGGCTGCTCTTGCTGATCATGTCGGTGTCGGTAATCGGTTGGAGCTATTGCGCGAGTTAAGTGCCGCGGTGGGAGAGGCGCCAAAGGCACGCGGGGAGCAACGCAGGGAAAATAGGTTACGAGCGGCGATTGAGCACGCGCATGCCGCCGCGAGCCGTTATGATCCCACGATTGCTGACCTCTTGTGCAAGTGCACTCAGCTTCCTGACCCCAACAACCGCACGGCTATTTACACATTTCTGGATGAACAGGAGGCGGCCGGCAGGAACGTACCGCCCGAGGTCCGTGATATCATAGACGCCTGTTTCAACGCCGTTGCTGCCTGGTGCGTCGGGGCTAACGCCGGACTGACGACTCCCCGTTCACAGTGCTCGTCCTCGGTCGCGGTCGATATACTGCATGAATCGCTTCCAGGCTCAGTTCGCAACGACGTGTTTGAAGCCCCAGTGGAAGAACTGAGGCCGAAAAACATTTCAGAATTAGAGGTGGTGAACTGGACCAAGATTAGGGAATTCTTACGAGAGAACGGTGACCTTCCCATGAGCGAAAAAGAGCGCCAAGCAGAAGCGGCGAAGCTGATTGCGGAAGTTGTCGTCGAACAGAGACGTCGTCGTTATGCTCTCGTAATTAAGGGCGCGAACTTTCTTGGCCAGTCTCTACTTTGGGGTGGGGCTGCGGGTGTTGGTGGAATCCTCGCCAGCGTATGGGGAGCAATCGTCTTCTCCGGCCTCGCGGGAGGGTTGGGGACGACACTCAACTTTGGGTCGTTCGTGAGAACGCCATTACAAAAGCGCCTTGAGAGAAAATGGAATGGCTTACTCCAGAGTCAATCCGACCGGGAGCAAAAACAGGTAGACGGCCAGATTGCGCGCTAGAGCAGCTTCAGCAGGCGGTCGGGGAAGTCGGTGATAATCCCGTCGACGCCGAGCGCGAGCAGCCCGCGCATCTCGGCTTCGTCGTTGACCGTCCACACGTGCATCTCGACGCCAACGCGATGGGCCGCGGCGACGCTCTCGGGCGTCACCAGCCGGAAATTCTCGTACTCGATCGGAATCTGCAGCGCGGCGGCGGGCGGCACGTAACTCTTCATCTGCGCGGTCAACGCCTGAAAGAAATTGGCGACCTCGCCCGATGAAAAGTTCGTCGGAATATCGGGAGCCAGGGCGCGCAATTCGTCGAGCGGAGCCTGATGCTCTGAGGCGACCAGCACGCGGCGGCGCATCCCGGCCCGCTCGATCACTTCGAGCGTCGCAGTGACCAGGCTCGGCGTCGTCTGCTTGATTTCGACCACGACGCGCACGTCAGGGAAGGCCGACAGCACCTCTGCGAGTGTCGGAACCTTCAGCCCCTTGCCGCGAAACGGATAGCCGCCGCCGGGCGCGGCGAATCCGTAGCCGGCGTCGGCCGCGGCGAGTTCGGCGTAGCTGAGCTCGCGGATCAGCGCGTTGCGTCCAGCGGTGCGCGCGAGGTCGGGATCATGGACCACGACCACGCGGCCGTCGCGCGTCATATGGACGTCGAGCTCGAAGTAGCGCGCGCCGAGATCGTGTGCGGCCTTGAACGCCGCCATCGTGTTTTCGGGATAGGCGCCGCTGTCGCCGCGATGGGCCATCGCGCGCGGCCGCGGCAGGCTGAAGAATTCTGTATCGCTCATCGGAACTCGCTGACGCCCCTGGGACGGAGGCCGTTGTCGAGAAGCCTTAAATTGGAAAGCGGACTTTGGCGCCGACCCTGGCTCGAAACGAAACTAGAGAGCGCCGGTCAAACTTGGTCCGAGCGCATTCAGTCCGTCAGGCTGAGCCGCCGGCGTCGCGTCGATCGGGGGACTCAGGGTGGAGAAGTCATCCGCGCAAAGCTGAGCTGCGGAGCCGCCGATCGCGTCGTCATCGGATGCGCTGTCGAACGCGGCGTATGAAGCAGCCGCGCGCTGCAATCCGGCTTTCGCCATCACCATCAGGCCGGTTTGGCTGAGCTGGGTCAAAATCGCTTGATACTCGTCCCTAAAGCCGGCGAAGACCCTTTGCATCCGCGGCGCGATCTCACCGCCGACGGAATCGATCCGTGCGGTGAGCGGATTCACATAGATGCCGTCCTTCATCAGGCCAAAATGCAGATGAGGCCCGGTCGACAGGCCGCTGGTTCCCACAAATCCGATCACCTGGCCAACGCGAACGTAAGCGCCTTCAGTCACGGCGCGGCTGATTCCCGATAGATGGCCGTAAATGCTAACCAGGCCGTGGTCGTGCTCAAGCCTGATACATCGGCCGAGTTCCCCACCCCAGTTGGCGAATTCGACCTTGCCGTCGGCGACCGCTTTGACCGGCGTGCCGTATCGTGCAACCAAATCTACGCCCGCGTGCTGCCGATAATAATGCAGAATCGGATGGTAGCGAGCGCGCGAGAATCCCGACGATACGTACTGGAAAGCGACCGGATAGCGCAGAGTTCGCTGCCCCAGCGGCTTGCCGTTTTCGTCATAGAGATGGGTCTG
>JBEKLA010000074.1:0-16071 GCA_050010455.1 Binataceae bacterium (SeqCode)
CACCGGTGGAATCGATGGCCCGGTAAAGGTAACACCAACGGCCTTGCACTCGAATGTACGTCTCATCGACTCGCCAGGATTTGTTGGTCGGTTTGAGATGACGGCGCAGCCGCTGTTCCGGTTCAGGACCGTAACGTTGCACCCAACGCCAGATGGTCGTGTGATCCGCTTCCAGACCGCGCTCGGCGAACAACTCTTCGACGTCGCGAAGCGAGAGCGAGTAGCGAAGATACCAGCGCACGGCGCACAGAATCAGCTCTGGCGCCGTCTGCCGCCACTTGAGACTGCCGGTCGGGTTGCGTTCTTCACGGTCTTCTCAGATTACGAGCCCACCCCCACCAAAGTTGCAACACATCCGTACCGTTCATTAAGCACCCCTTTTGGCTGACTGCGTCTTAGTTTAAAATGGGACTAATGATGGACGCTCAAACAACAGGCGAAACAGCGCGACGGTGCAAACTGCTGAGACCGGTACGCGATCACGAAGGAAGAGTAAGGTTTCAGGAACGTCCGGAAATTGTTCAGGAGATCGAGAATCTCGGTCGGCGAATGTTGCTCGTGCGATTCGACGACGGGGCCAACACCTTCCTGTTTCCGCACGAAGTCGTGCTCGTGCCCTGTTGAAATGATCCCGCTGCTGGCGCGACTTCAAACCCTTCGGTTGCGGCGTCGAATACGATGGAGCTGATCAAGCTCAGCGATTTTCTCTGGGAAATCCCGAAGCACGGCGCGATGCGAGTGCCTGGTCGGATTTACGCCAGCTCGCACATGATGGATGAGCTACGAGATCATCCTGCTTTGGTGTATACGTCGAGACTGAATCGAAAGTTCAAAAGGAAATCCCAGGTTGATCCAGGAGCTGACTAGGCAGGCGAGTCTGGACCTACTGGCGCGTACGCGTCTCGGTAGATTAGCGTGCGCCCAAGGGGCCCAGCCTTACGTTGTGCCAATCTATTTCGCCTACCACAATAACTGCCTTTACAGCTTTTCCACGGTTGGGCAAAAGATCAAGTGGATGCGCGCCAACCCGTTGGTCTGCGTCGAAGCGGACGAGGTGGTGAGCCCGCTGAACTGGCTGAGTGTCGTCGTCTTCGGTCGTTACGAGGAGCTGCCCGATACGCCCGAGTGGCAAGACTCGCGCGCATTGGCCTACAATCTGCTGCAAATGTACGCCATGTGGTGGGAACCCGCTTACGACAAAACGATCTACCATGGCACGCAGCGCCCGCTGGTGCCGGTCTTCTACCGCATTCACATTACTCGGATTACCGGCCACTGCGCCACCCACTGAGCCGAAATGGCGCCGCCTGACACAAAGCTGTCGATGACCGACTCGGGCGAAACCGGTTGGCTGCAAAAAATTCTTGTCCCTGCTCAAAATCCCATCGGCACTGAAATCGACGCCGCCACGGGAAGTCCGATCGCCCGGAATGCCGGGGTGAACCGAGAGGGCGGCGATGTGAAGCGGCAGATGGTCCCCACCCGCTCCATAAGCTAGTTTTTCAATGGGGGAGCTAGAGGCGCAGCCGAATAGGACCGCGGCGTGACCAATAGTGAGCGTCGCTGAGACGAGTCAGGCGGCGAGGCGCTGGTAGCGATGGTGCGGGCCGCCAACTTGAGGAATGGCGATGACTCCCCCAATCTTGAGTGGCTGGATCGGGCGGTGCTCTGGGGTAATAGGAACCCAGAACCGAGCGACAGTCAAAAATGAACCGAAACGTCGGCATGCACTAACTTACGAATGGGATACCCACAGGGGTAAGGCCACCCAGTACCACTGAAAAGCTTGACGAACACTTCTCCGGCTAGATCACGGCGGGTCCGCCGAGCTCAAAGGCAGTTGTGAAGAATTTTATCCTGCGTGCGCTTAAGCGTCCGCCGACCGCCCTGGCCCGCGACGCTGAGGAGCCGATTCGCGCGGAATTGTTCAGCATCGAGCGTCTCGAGCAACATGCGGAGAGCCTTGCGGTTGCTCAGCGTGTCACGACCAGGCCGGTCACTAATCGACGGCTGCCGAAACGGCTGCACGACAATGGCCGAGTGCTGCTCGAAGCGTATCGTGCGATCGCGGCAGCGATCCGTGAGGAACGCGCGATCGAACCCGCGGCGGAATGGCTGGTCGATAACTTTCATGTCGTAGAGGAACAGATTCGAGAGATCCGGGACGATCTTCCGCATGGCTTCTACCGCCAGCTGCCCAAGCTTGCGGAAGGACCACTCGAAGGCTATCCCCGCGTGTTCGGAATTGCCTGGGCCTTCGTTGCGCACACCGACAGCCGCTTCGACCCGCAGATGTTGTGTCGGTTCATACAGGCCTATCAGCGCGTGCAGCCTCTGACGATCGGCGAACTCTGGGCGGTTGCGATTACGCTTCGAATCGTGCTGGTCGAGAATTTGCGGCGCTCGGCCGAGCGCATCGTCAATCGTCGCGCCGCGCGCCAGGAGGCCGACGCTTTGGCCGACCGGCTATTGGGAATCGGCGGTCGCAAGGTGGATACAGCGGAGACCGCCCTGCGCGGCCTCGACCAAAGACCCTTGCCGACCGCTTTTGCGGTTCAGTTGGTTCAGCGTTTGCGCGATCAGGATCCCGCCGTGACGCCGGCGCTCCGTTGGCTGGACCAACGTCTTGCAGCGCAGGGAACGACTGCCGATGAGATCGTCCGCCAGGAACATCAGAGACAGGGCGCGATGAACGTGACGGTGCGTAATGCGATCACGAGCATGCGCTTGATGTCCGCGGTGGATTGGACGGAACTCTTCGAGAGCGTCAGTCTCGTTGATGCGGCGCTCCGCGCCGACAGCAACTTTGCCGAAATGGACTTCCCGACTCGAGATCGCTACCGGCACGCGATCGAAGAACTCGCGCGAGGGTCCGAGCATACGGAACTCGATATCGCGCGATCCGCGATTGCGGCCGCCAAGCACGCGGCGGCCGAGCCACCGAGCGGCGACGACGCAACCACACGGCGCGAGCGGGAGCCCGGCTATTACCTCATCTCGAAGGGGCGTCGGGCCCTCGAGACGGAAATCGGATTTCGGGTTCCGATGAGACAATGGTTAGCTCGCGCCAACGCCGCCACGGGAACTCTAGGCTATCTCGGAGCCATCGCGATCGTCGTCACGCTGATTTCCGCGCTAGCGTTGCTCGCCGAGGCAAAGTCCGGCATCGGCGGATGGACGCTAGTCGGACTCGCATTCTTGGCCTTGGTTCCGGCCTTGGATGCGAGCGTGGCCCTGGTAAACCGCGGCGTCATGAATTGCTTGGGCCCGAAGGTCCTGCCCGGTCTAGAGCTTCGGGATGGAGTGCCGTCGAGCCTTCGCACGATGATCGTCGTGCCTACCCTTTTGACGACGACAACGGAACTCGCGGAGCAGATCGAGCGCCTTGAGGTTCATCATCTCGCGACTCCGGATGGCGATCTTCGTTTCGCTCTCCTCTCGGACTGGACTGACTGCGCCTCCGAGAATGCCCCGGATGACGACAAGCTGCTCGGCGCAGCCGTCGCGGGAATCGAGCGGCTGAACCGCATGTACGGCCCGGCGCCGGACGGAGATCGATTCCTCCTGCTCCATCGGCGGCGGATTTGGAATGAGAGAGAGGGCAAGTGGATCGGGTGGGAACGCAAGCGCGGGAAGCTACACGAGCTGAATCGATGGCTTCGCGGAGCGACTGACACAACTTTCCTGCCAATCGGTTCCCGCCTACCGGCCGTGCCTCACGGCGTCCGCTACGTGATCACTCTCGACGAGGATACGCAACTACCACGGGAAGCCACGAAGCGACTGGTCGGTAAGATGGCGCATCCGCTCAACCATCCGACGCTCGACCCGCAATCCTGCCGCGTGACCGAGGGCTACGCTGTGCTTCAGCCGCGGGTCTCGCCGTCGTTGCCGACCGGTCGCGACGGATCGCTTTTCCAGCGTGTCTTCTCGAGCGCCAGCGGCATCGACCCATATGCGGCTGCCGTCTCCGACGTTTACCAGGACCTCTTCGGCGAAGGTTCCTATAGCGGAAAAGGAATCTACGACGTGGACATCTTCGAAGCCGCTCTCGAAGGGCGGGTTCCCGACAGCACGCTTCTAAGTCACGACCTTCTGGAAGGAATCTTCGCTCGGGCCGGATTGGTCTCCGACATCGAGGTCGTCGAGGAGTTTCCCTCACGCTATGACGTCGCCGCGGCGCGGCAGCATCGCTGGGCGCGGGGCGATTGGCAATTGCTTCCCTGGATCCTCGGCCGGGGACGCGACTCGAAAGGCGACTCGCGCAGAACGGCGATTCCGTTGATCGGCCGCTGGAAAATGATCGACAACCTGCGCCGCACGCTGTCGGCGCCAGCCGCCTTCCTCGCATTGCTGGCAGGATGGGCGCTCCCCGCGACGTCCGCCAAGATCTGGAGCGTCTTCGTACTCGCCACGATCGCGGTACCTGCTCTCCTGCCGCTGCTCGCGGGGATCGTGCCGCGACGGCTCGGGATCTCGAAGCGGAGCCATTTGCGCGCTGTGGGCGCGGATCTCATTGCCGCTCTGCTACAGATCGCGTTTCTGGTCACGCTCCTCGCCCATCAGGCGTGGTTGATGATCGACGCCATTGCGCGAACGCTCTTCCGGCTCTTCGTGAGCCGTCGGAGGCTGCTCGAATGGCTCACCGCCGCTCAGGCGAAATTCGGCACCCGGCTCGATCTGCTCCGATCGTATCGTTGGATGGCTGGCGGCGTCGCTCTCGCGGTTGTGGCCGCCGTCATCGTCGCCTGCTTCGGGCGTGGTTCATGGCTGATCGCGGCCCCATTCGTGATCCTATGGATGCTATCGCCGGCGGCCGCGCTATGGGCGAGTCTTCCGCCGCCTATGGCGGGCCTCAATCCGCCCTCCGAGACGGACGCGCACGCACTTAGGCTCATCGCCCGGCGCACCTGGAGGTTCTTCGAGACCTTCGTCACCGCGGAGGATCACATGCTTGCGCCTGACAACTTCCAGGAAGCACCGAAACCCGTGCTGGCCCATCGGACATCGCCCACCAACCTCGGATTGTACCTTCTATCCGTCGTCGCCGCGCACGATTTTGGCTGGCTGGGTACGCTCGAAACCGCAGAGCGATTGGACGCGACTCTCACCACGATGAACGGACTCGAGCGCTTCCGCGGCCACTTCTACAACTGGTACGACACGCAGAACCTTCGTCCGCTAGATCCGAAATATGTCTCGTCCGTCGATAGTGGAAATCTAGCGGGACATCTGATCGCTATTGGCAACGCCATGCGGGAGATGATCGGCGGTCCAGTGGCGGGGCTGCGATGGCGCGCGGGGATCGATGACGCGTTGGAAATCACGCGCGAGCACATGCGCGTGCTCGCTGACGATCGGCGGACTCAAACGGTAACTATAAAGAATCTCGATGACGCGCTCGACGCTCTCGCCGTTTCGCTGAGCAACGCTCCCACGACTCCGGCAAACGTTGCCGGGCAGCTCGCGGCGCTCGCGCTTGACTCCCTCACGGCCGGCGACATCGCGCGGACGCTGCACGAAGAACGGGGCGACGACGCCAGCGCCCAGGTGTTGAACTGGGTGGAGGCGGTGCAGGCGTCGCTCCTGAGTCATCAGCGCGACGTCGAACGGTTCATGCCATGGGCGAAGCTCGCGGGCGACTTCGCGCTCATTTCCGAGGAGAAAGCGGTAAACGGAAACACTTCTCTGGAGAAGGCGCTCCGCTATCTGTTCGAAGCTGTCCCGACCATCGCCGATCTGCCGGATCTGTGCGAAAGGGCGATCGGAGAGCTGACGCGCTACCGGTCGCAACTTGACCCACAGGCTACTGGAGTATCGATCTCGCTCGGGCAAGCCGATGCCCTGATTGACGCCTTCGAGCATTCCGCGAGCGCCGCACGCGCGCTCGAGCGCCGTCTCGCGGCGCTGGAGGCAATAGCGGGCAAAATGTTCGCGGCGATGGAGTTCGGCTTCCTTTTCGACCCAGCGCGGCAACTCCTCGCGATTGGGTACCGAGTCGCGGAAGGCAGCCTCGATCCCAACTGTTATGACTTGCTCGCCTCCGAGGCACGCCTGGCGAGCTTCGTCGCGATCGCCAAAGGAGACGTGCCGGCGCGGCATTGGTTCCGGCTCGGGCGCGACCTGACGCCGGTAGATCGTGGTTCCGCGCTGATCTCATGGTCAGGTTCGATGTTCGAGTACCTGATGCCGTCGCTGGTGATGCGCGCACCGGAGGGGAGCATGCTCGCGCAGACGAATCGCCTAGTCGTCCGCCGGCAGATTAAGTATGGCGCCGAGCTGGGCGTGCCGTGGGGAGTTTCGGAATCCGCTTACAACACGCGAGATCTGGAGCTCACCTATCAGTACTCAAATTTTGGCGTCCCTGGACTGGGGCTCAAGCGCGGGCTCACCGAGAACGTCGTGGTTGCCCCCTACGCGACGGGCCTGGCCGCGATGGTCGACGCGGAAGCCGCGGCGCAAAACTTCGCACGCCTTACCACTGCCGGTGGCCTTGGCCGTTATGGCTGCTACGAAGCTCTCGACTACACGCCGACGCGCCTCCCCGAGGGTGAGAAAGTAGCGATCGTTCGAGCCTATATGGCGCATCACCAGGGGATGACTCTGGTCGCGATCGACAACGCTCTCCGGGACGGGGCGATGCGCGCCCGCTTTCACGCCGAGCCAATCATTCAGGCGACGGAACTGTTGCTCCAAGAACGAACTCCACGCGACGTTTTGGTCGCGCGCCCCCGCGCCGAGGAGGTGAAAGCCGCGGCCAACATCCGCGAGATCGTTGCGCCGATGCTGCGGCGGTTTAGCTCCCCGCACGACGCGATTCCGCGGACGCACCTGCTCTCAAACGGCAGGTACGCGGTGATGATCGCCGCGGCGGGTTCCGGTTACAGCCGTTGGCGGGACCTCGCGGTCACGCGTTGGCGAGAGGACGTTACCTGCGATGCCTGGGGCATGTACGTTTTTCTGCGCGATGTGGGTACCGGCGAAGTATGGTCGGCGGGATATCAACCGACCGGCGTCGAGCCGGACAGTTACGGAGTGGTATTTTCCGAGGATCGAGCCGAAATCACGCGACGCGATGGGACAATCACCACAACCCTCGAGATCGCGGTCTCGCCGGAGGACGACGCCGAGGTCCGCCGCGTATCGATCTCAAACCTAGGAAACCACTATCGGGAGATCGAGGTGACTTCCTACGCTGAGATCGTCTTGGCGTCCCCGGGGGAAGACGCAGCGCATCCAGCCTTCTCCAAGCTGTTCGTGCAGACAGAATTCGTTGCCGACGTGGGCGCGGTGATGGCGACGCGGAGGCCGCGGGCTTCCGGCGAGGCGCCGGTCTGGGCGGTCCACCTTGCGGTGGTAGAAGGCGAGAGCGTGGGCGACTTGCAATTCGAGACTGACCGGGGAGCGTTCCTTGGGCGTGCGCGAGGGATACGCACGCCGATGTCCGTGATCGACGGCCAGCCGCTTTCCAACACGGTCGGCACCGTGCTCGATCCGATCCTCAGCCTTCGCCGCCGTTTAAGAATTCCGCCGGGCGGCCGGGCGCGCGTCGCATTCTGGACCCTGATTGCACCCTCCCGAGTCGAAGCGCTTGACCTGGCGGACAAGCACCACGACATCACGGCTTTCGAGCGCGCGGTCACTCTGGCTTGGACGCAAGCTCAGGTGCAGCTACACCATCTCGGCGTCGGTGCCGACGAGGCGCATCTCTTCCAGCGCATCGCCAATCACGTTATCTACGCCAATCCGACGATGCGGCCTTCGTCCGAGGTGCTCAAGCGGAGCGAGCGCGGACCGTCGACGCTATGGGCCCACGGAATCTCCGGGGACCTGCCGATCGTGTTGGTCCAGATCGATGAAATAGAGGATCGAGAGATCGTTCGCCAATTGGTTCGCGCCCACGAATACTGGCGGATGAAGCAACTCGACGTCGATCTCGTGATTCTGAACGAAAGGCCTCCGTCCTACGATCAGGATCTGCAGGCCTCATTGGAAGCGCTGGTCCGCGCGAACCAATCGCGACCCCAGGCCGACGGAGAAGCGGCGCGCGGAGCAGTGTTTGTGTTGCGCTCCGATCTGATCTCGGTCGAGGTGCGAAGCCTGCTCCTGAGCACCGCCCGGGCGGTGCTCATCAGCCGCCTCGGAAGCCTAACCGAGCAGGTCGATCGCTTGGAGGAATCCCAACCCGCCACCGCACCGCCGCCGAAACGCGAGTCGGCGCCGGCGAACCAGCCGCCGAAGGCTACGGCGCCACAAGCGAGTCTCGAATTTTTCAATGGTCTCGGCGGTTTCGCCGCCGACGGGCGGGAATATGTGACGATCCTTACCGAGGGCCAATGGACACCGGCGCCGTGGGTGAACGTGATCGCTAATCCCTCGTTTGGCTTCCAAGTGTCGGCCCTAGGCGCGGGCTATACGTGGTCAATCAACAGCCGCGAGAATCAGGTCACGCCCTGGTCGAACGATCCGGTCTCCGACACTCCCGGTGAAGTGATCTATGTTCGTGACGAAGAGACTGGTGCGCTGTGGAATCCTACCGCTCTGCCGATTCGCGAGGAAACTTGGCCGTACATCGTCCGGCATGGCCAGGGCTACAGCCGCTTCGAGCACACTTCGCATGGAATCGCGCTCGAGCTTCTGCAATACGTCTCCCTCGAGGATCCGGTCAAGATTTCCCGGTTGAAGATTCGGAATCTCTCGGCGCGATCGCGGCATCTTTCGGTTACCGCTTACGTGGAGTGGGTGCTTGGCGCTTCACGCGTCACTTCCGCGCCGTTCGTCGTCACGGAAATCGATTCGGCAACCGGAGCGATGCTCGCGCGGAATCCCTGGAGCAGCGATTTCGGCGGTCGCGTCGCCTTCGCCGACCTCGCCGGAAAACAAATCGCATGGACCGGTGACCGCGCGGAGTTCGTCGGCCGCAACGGCACTCTCGATTCTCCGGCCGCGCTCGCCGGCGCAACGCCGCTCTCCAATCGGGTCGGCGCCGGTCTCGATCCCTGCGGCGCCCTGCAAACTCAGCTTCAGCTCGCGCCGAACGGTGCGGCCGAGATCGTCTTCTTTCTCGGCGAGACGGCGACGAAGGCGGAGGCGCTGGCTTTAATCACGCGCTACCGAACCACAGACCTGGATTCGGTCTTCCACGCAATCACCCGGCAATGGGACGACATCCTCGGCACGATTCAAGTAAAGACGCCCGACCGAGCGATGGACATTCTGATGAACCGCTGGCTGCTCTATCAGACTCTCGCGTGCCGCGTGTGGGCGCGATCGGCGTTCTACCAGGCCAGCGGCGCGTACGGCTTTCGCGACCAACTGCAAGACGTGATGGCGCTCACCGCATCGAAGCCTGAAGTCACGCGCGAGCATTTGTTGCGCGCCGCCGCGCGGCAGTTTGCCGAGGGCGACGTTCAACATTGGTGGCTTTCAACGTCAGGCAAAGGGGTCCGCACGCGGATCTCCGACGACCGGATATGGTTGCCCTATGCGGCAGCCCATTATGTCGAGGTCACAGGCGACCTCGCGGTGTTGGACGAGACTGTTCCCTTCTTAGAAGGACCAATCCTCCGTGCCCACCAACACGAATCGTACTTTCAACCGATGGTCTCCGGGGAACAGATCAGTCTTTTCGAGCACTGCGCGCGGGCTCTCGACGTGAGTCTCGCGGTAGGTAACCACGGCCTGCCCCTAATGGGCACGGGCGACTGGAACGACGGCATGAACCGGGTCGGCGAGAAGGGTAAGGGCGAGAGCATCTGGCTTGGTTGGTTCCTTTACTCCACGCTTTCAGACTTCGCTCACCTGGCGGATAATCGCGGCGAGGAGGCGCGCGCCGAGAACTGGAGGCAGCACGCGGCCGCCCTCAAGCAATCCATTGAGCGAGACGGCTGGGATGGCGACTGGTACCGGCGGGGCTATTTCGACGACGATTCACCGCTCGGCTCGGCTTCGAGCAGCGAATGTCGAATCGATTCGATCGCGCAATCGTGGGCGGTGATTTCAGGGGCCGCCGATCCGGCTCGCGCCGCGACCGCGATGGCGTCGGTAGACAAATACCTCGTGCGCCGGAATGAAAAACTGGTACTACTCTTCACCCCACCGTTCGATCAGGCGCCACTCGACCCTGGTTACATTAAAGGATACCCGCCTGGAATTCGCGAAAACGGCGGCCAGTACACTCACGCCGCAATCTGGTCGGTGATTGCCTTCGCCATGCAGGGCGAGGGAGACAAAGCCGGCGAGCTATTCTCGATGCTGAATCCCATAAACCACGCCAGCACACGCGCCGGCATGCATCGCTACAGGGTGGAACCATACGTCGCCTGTGCCGACGTTTACGCCGTGCCTCCGCACGTCGGACGTGGGGGATGGACCTGGTACACCGGCTCGGCTGGATGGATGTACCGGGCGGGCCTCGAGTGGATACTCGGATTTCGTTTGCGGGGGGCGACGCTGGTCATCGATCCGTGCGTGCCGAAGGCTTGGCCGCGCTTCGAAGTCGTCTTCCTATACCATTCCGCGCGCTATGAGATCGCGGTCGAGAACCCACGCGGAGTCAGTCGTGGAATCACCTGCCTCGAGCTCGACGGCGAGACTCTATCGAACGCCCGACCCCTTATCCCTCTGGTTAACGACGGCGCGACCCACCGAGTACGTATCGTTCTCGGATGATCGGCAGGCGCAGGGTCAGCGTCCGTCAGCAATCGCGTGGCGGCGTTCGTGACCGGGCCTTGATCGGGCTGATGGGCTACAGCTTCGGTTTGCCTGGAACAAATCTTTTCAAGCTGTTTCCCCCGGCGCTCGGAATTATGAGCAGGCGCAGCCTAAAACGCTCCCCGTGGCGGCCAAGCGCGCCGCGTCGCGGGCGAACGGACCTCACGTGGGATATAAAAAGCGGGTGTCTCGCGACGGACCGCCCGTCGGGCGCGTACGGCGCAGCCGCGGCGGCTCTCGGGCGGTTCCTCGGCCACTAGGCGCTCAGCGCAAGCGGAGAGACCCCACCGCCCGCCTCGCCCGAGACTTAGGCGGAACGGCGATCGGAGCGCGGGTGGTGTCTTTAGCTGGGCGCCCGCCGTCTTGCTGTTTCCAGCTGTACGACGAGAATTAGCGACCGCGCCGCAGCCGGCGTGAGAGGAACGCAGGAGTCAAGCGACTTCAGGCCGCGAGGCGTTGGTAGCGATGATGCAGCCCGCCAACCTGCGGGATGGCGATGACCTTCCCGATCCTGCGTGGCATGATCGGGCGCGAGTCGGGGCAGTCCTTGTCGAGCGAAAGATGCGTGCGCGTTCGATGGTAATAATCGACATACGAGGACAGCACGCAGCGCAGATGGCGCTGGTTGAAAATCACAACTGCGGCCGAACAGGTGAAGTCAGCCTTCACCACGCCAGCCACTGCTTGAACAGCCATTTGAGAGCGGGCGTCAGGCGCGTGCCGTTATAAGCATCTGCCGCCATTTTGATCGCATTTGACTGCGTTGGATAGGGCTGATTGACACGGGCCAGAGCGCGCAGGCCTATTGCTGAGCCCATCGCAAGTGAGATCTCGTTGATCATCTCACCGGCGTGGCTGGCGACCACCGTCGCGCCCAGAATCTTATCAGTGCCTTCTTTCACGTGGATCTTAACAAAGCCCTCTTCTTCCCCATCGCTAATCGCACGGTCCACGTCATGCATAAGCACCGTAAACGTTTTCACTGGTATGCCCTTCGCCCGCGCCTCTCTGACATACAGTCCGACATGTGCAATTTCCGGATCGGTGTAGGTGCACCAGGGAATTGCCAATGTGCTCAGTCTTTTACGCCCACAAAATAATGCGTTTCGAACCACGATGCGCGCGGCAGCAGCCTCGATGTGCGGGAATTTATGCTCTGAGCACACGTCGCCCGCGGCATAGATTCGTGGGTTCGTAGTCTGTAAGAAATCGTTGACAGATATTCCTGCTTCGCTGTCATACTTCACGCCGGCAGCCTGGAGATTCATGCCTTCAACATTGGGAACACTGCCAATGCCAACAAGGATTTCATCGACGGCGACGGTGCGTTTTTTATCGTCACTGACGAGATCAACGAACTTTTGTTTTCCTTCTACGCGTACGTTGATGACCTGGGTGTTGAGATATATCTCGATACCATCCCGCGCAAGAGCGTCGGAAAGAATTTGCGCGGCGTCGCGTTCTTCTTTGCCCAGGAACATTGGTTCGTTTTGCGCGATAGTGACTTGGGATCCCAGCCGACAAAAGGCTTGCGCCAATTCGCATCCCAGCGGACCGCCGCCGATGACCAACAAGCGCCGCGGACACTCGGTCAAATTAAAAACATTTTCGTAGGTCAAAAACCCGGCGTCGGCAAGCCCGGGAATCGAGGGGGCCCTTGGCCGCGCGCCAGTCGCGATCAGCGCTTTCTTGAAGCATAACGTCCTTCCGTCCACCACGACCGTCCTCGGTCCGGCAAAGCGCGCCTCACCAAAATACACGTCGACGCCCATCGAATTGAGTCGCGGCGCTGAACAGCGGCGTCGACTGATGCGCGCCCGCACGCGTCGCATGCGTTCCATCGCGGCCTGAAAATCAATATTAATGCCACTGGGTACTTGCGCGCCAAAGTTTTCGGCAGCGCGCATCTCCGCGTACAACCTTGACGTGCGGATAATCGCTTTGGAAGGCCCGCAGCCAATATTATAGCAGTGGCCCCCCAAAAGATTGCGTTCGATGAGCGCAACTTTCGCGCCCAGCGTGGCCGCCAGATAAGCTGTAAGCAGCCCAGCCGGGCCGCCGCCGACGATCGCCAGACTGTAATTGTCCACAGGCTGTGGATTTCGCCAGGAGGAGGGGCGAACATTCTCCAAGAATGTGCGATTGTCCCGGTCATCCGGCGACACTTGCGGTAACGATTGTTGCTGCATCGGACCTCCACCCGAATCAAAGATAAGCCATTACAACCAACCGCCTCTGAACCCAGCGCGGTCCAACCCTATCCTGATATAGGGGCACCGTCGCATCAGCTTCCAGACCAGTTGCGAGCGATAATTTTCGATCATTAGCACGATTATGCCCTGGTCGAGCCCGAAATAACCCTCGGAGATCCAAGGACCGCTGCCAGCCAAGGTCGGATTGAAACCACTCGGTAGCCTCCAGCCGCTTGCGATCTCGGGATATCGCTCACAACAGTGGACCACCGCGGCCAAGGCGATCTCGGGTGCAAACGGCAGCGACGCGAGCACCGCCGGTGGCGCGACTGTTCCATCGTCCGGCCCATACGGCACGCCGCGAGCGGCATAGCCGAAAAAGCGGCGCTCTACGCCATCCAATCTACGCTTTTGTGGGCTGGGACCCTCGCCTGCGGATAAGCCCCAACAATTTTCTCCGTAACCTTCAAATTCGTACGGATTACGCAGTGCGTATTCGCGCTGAACGTAGGTCGCACGCCGGCTGTTCTCGAAATAGTCGCTTCCCTTTTCACGCATGAACCCATCTTGTATGCCTCGAAAATCGATCCAGGCGTGGGAGAATTGATGAATGAAGAGGGGTCCCGCATATAGAAGATCGTAGCCGTAAATATTCTCCCATTGATAGGTCGCCGTCCATGCCGTGTAGCAGCTTTCGTCCGGCAGAGGATGCGTTGGTGATGCCAAGCCCAAAACATAGAGAATGGCCGCCTCGTTATAGCCCTCCCAACCGTAGTGCAGGAAGCCGCATTCCGGCTTCCATCCATGCGAGACAGTAGATTTACCGTTTTGAGCCCACTGCCAATCAATGCGGCGGTATAGCTTACCGGCGAGTTCGCGAATTTCCGTTTCGCTCTGGGTGCTCCCGGTAAAATAGGCGCTTGCGGTCAGTATTCCAGCGCACAATAAGGCCGTATCGATCATCGAGAGCTCTGTTTGCCAGACGCGTTTACCACTTTGCAAATCAAGGAAGTGATAGTAAAAGCCCTTGTAGCCGGTCGCATCCGCTTCCTCGCTCTGCGAGCTGGTCCAAAAAAAGCGCAGCGTAATGAGCGTCCGTGCCGCTGCGTCCTTGCGCGTTATCCAACCGCGCTCCACCGCCACAGGATAGGAGGACAGCGCGAAGCCCACCACAGCGATGCTGGCGGGCGAGCCTTTGCGTGTCGTATCTGCCACCAATCCATTGGCAGGGTTGATTTCCTGCAGAAAATAGCCGAAGGCTGCGTGCTGAAGTCGATCCAGCAGCTCCTCATCCGATAGCACGTGCGGATCAAACAAGATCACGCCGCAAATTGCAAAGTAACGGCAGCGACCCCAAGAGGTGGCATCGTGATGTCGAGCTCAAGCGCGCCGCCTTGATACCGGCAAGCTTGCGTTTCGTCCTTCAAGCGCGATGCGACATGCAGTTCCGCCAACGCGGCAGCATTCAAATGCTCCGGCTTTCCCATATCCTGCCATCTACGCTTGGCGTTAGCGTGATCCTGATCGATCCGCTGGATCGTCGCCTCGGCGGAGGCGCCTGAATTCTTCAAGATTATTCGCACCGAGTGGACGGCGATCGGATGGAGTGGCAGAGCATAATTCGTGAGCAGAATGGTCGCCGCATGACCGTTAAAAATGATCCAAGCATCGATCGTTGCGTGCGAGCCCTCCATTTGCAGTAATTCTGTACCGACATGGTGCAGCAGTTCATAAGCGCGATAAGCGGGCTTGGCGATTCCGTGGATGTTGAGCAAGCCAACACCGCCGTGAAACGGCACGGAGGGAAAATAGGTTTCTTCAAAAAGGTCGGAGAAAGTCCAGAAGC
Organism: Binataceae bacterium (SeqCode); assembly: GCA_050010455.1. Taxonomy (GTDB): domain Bacteria; phylum Desulfobacterota; class Binatia; order Binatales; family Binataceae; genus DATJOQ01. Next base: position 14,752 of record JBEKLA010000074.1, read on the forward strand.
TGTAACCTTGTACGAGCCCATTGGCTTCCATGATGGTCTTTATTACAAAGGCGGCGGCATAGGGTTCATCGTGCAGTGGATCCCGAGGATTCGAGGACGTATTCCACTCAGTGTAATACACAGGCTTGCTGCCTGCCTGACGTCGCACTTCGCGTGCCTGTTCGCGCAACACGCTGCGCGGGCTTTTGGACAACTGCGTCTCCGTATCGTCGTCCTCCTTGCCAAATGCATCGGTCGGATAGTGGTGGGTGCTGATGAAGTCGGCGGGGATTTTATTCTTGTCGCAGAACGCAACGAAGTCTCTGATCCAGGCGTTCGCCGCGGTTGCCGGTCCGCCCACTTTAATCTCTGCGTCAATTGCCTTGATCGCTTCCGCAGTATGGCGATAGAGAGTGAAATAGTCGCTCTGCTTGCCGGTCCAGAAGGCTTCCAAGTTTGGTTCGTTCCAAACTTCAAAGAACCACTCCCTGACTTCGCTCAAACCGTAGCGCTCGACCCAATGCGCGACCAGTTTTCGGATCAACGTCGCCCATTGCTGATAGTCTCTCGGCGGTGTCACGTTGCCGTGATAGTGAAAGACGGTCCTGTCGGCTGAAGCGAGTGCGCTGGGCATGAAGCTCAACTCAACAAATGGCCTCATGCCGGTGGAAAGCAAAAAGTCGAAAATCTGATCGGTGTTGAAGAACGAGTAGAGGAGGCTTGCGCGGTGGGAAATCAGGGTGCCCACATCGTCCGACAAAAGACCATGAAAGCGCACATGTCGGAAGCCCAACTCATCATGACAACGCCGCAGTTGCGCCTGCCAGTCTGCCCTCAGCGCCATCGGCGCGTGATCGCTGCCGACCGTGTGTTCCCAAAAATGCGGAAGCCTTGATTTGGGGCCGGAAAAGTCGCAGCTGAATGTCGCATCCATATTAGGTTCCTTTTAGCGAGAGTCATTGGGATTCCACTGGTTTCTGTTCTCCGTCGCCCAAGGCACAGGGTTTGTCCCTGCAGGACTGCGTTCTCGGGAGGAAGCAACCTGAAGTGATTACGATCCAAACCGCCGCGATCCCATCTGCACTCATCGCGTCGCGCAGGTGTTTGAGGATGCGCACGCATCCTTTGAAGCGGCGACCGGGCGCTTTGTTCTTGGCTATGCCGTTTGCATAATTCTGCTCGGGCCTAGTTGACGATTCTCTTGCCCGAATCGGTGAGAAAAGAGGTTCCCTCCAGATAGCCGCCCGCAGCCATGTAATACCGGTACTCGAAGCCGGCGACGACATCAGCGTCGATGCGGTAGGTATTTTCACGAATATCGAACGCTTTGTCATCTCGGGT
>JBEKLA010000075.1:0-15962 GCA_050010455.1 Binataceae bacterium (SeqCode)
GGTGTCGTGCATGTGATACACCCGCCAGCTACCAAGTCTTAGGCGAACCCAACCAGAGATCCTTGTCACGTTGGGGCTGCTTATGCCTGCTTCTCGACCGCTTTCACGGGGCAACAGGTCCTGACCTATAGGGGACGAAAACCCTCGGCTCTTGTCCCAGAAATAAACCCACTCACTCGACGCGTAGAGGCTGTCATCCTCTGTAGGCTTGAGCGACAAATCGTACTGATTCACTTCCTGTTGGAAGGAGATGCGAATCGTTATCTTTTCGGTAACCTTCGAGCCAAAGTGCAACAGCTGCTCGGCGCCGCCGGCCTTACGAACGTAGTCCTGCAGTCTTCCCTCTCTAACAGCATGCAGAAAGGAGAAAACCTCGATGAAGTTCGACTTTCCCGAACCGTTGGCGCCGATCAGAACATTGATCGGCCGCAAACCGACCTTCTCCAAGGACGCGATGCTCTTGAAGCCCTTGACCGTTATGAAGTCTAGAGCAGACGAACTAGCCATGCCCAACGATAGCGCGTGGGGTGTTACCTGTCATGATCCGATGCAATGCGCTCCCCTGAGTTAGCGGTTGTCGCGCCTTCAGCGCCGACAGCGGCGGCAACTGCATCCACGTCACCAGATGGGTCACGCTGGTGGCTTGGCGCAATACGCCGACCAGAAGCCGACTATTACTCGCCGAGGACGCGCGGGAACAGGATGTTGTTCTCCAAATGGATGTGCTCGTGGAGCGACTGTTCCAGTTGCTCAAGCCCCTGCCACAGCCCGCGCCAGGTCGCGCATGCCTCCGCCGGCACGACGAAATCGTGCGTCAACTCGCGGATGCGCCGCAGCATCGCGCCCGCCGTATCGTGCTCGCTACGCATGACCCCGATCGGCGGCGCCGCCATCGCTCCCGCTCCCGACAGGATCATCGGGAAGAGGATCCTTTCTTCTTTCATCAGATGCTGATCGAGATCGGCCTTGAGCGCGAGAACCGTCGCGAGCAGGTCGGAAAACATCTTGGGATCCTTCGGCCCATGCACCTCGAGCACCTTGCGCGCCATCGCTTCGAGCCTGGGAAGGTCTTCCTTGAGCCCCACATGATAGACGCTGAGAATGTGATCGATCAGCTCGGGAACCGGCTTCTGGTCCCATCGCTCCGTCGACGCTTGAGCCGAGGCTTGCTGCTTGCGGATCTCATCTATGATCGCCTGAGCGTCGAGACCGCGCTCGGCGCAGGCTTCACTGAGCGATTTCGTGCCTCCGCAGCAAAAATCAATACCGTGACGCTCGAAGATCTTCATCGCCGACGGATGCGACGTTGCCAACTCGCCAACCGCGGCACTCTTCTCTAGCTCTGACATAGACTTCTCCTTCGAAGATCAACGATGCGCGCGGCCAAACGCCGACCACGACTTACCCCTACCTAAGCATAGGCCGGCGCTGGAACTAAAGGGCCGCAGACATCGAGGTTATTAAGCACATAATTAACGCATTTGTCAGATACCGAGCGACCCGACTGCGGCGCGATGGCTTGTTCGATTTGTGCACAAGAGTTATCTTATATTCGCTTTCGTTTGCTATGAGAGTGGCTTGATCCGTTTGCGGAGGAATATGGCACTGACTGCGGCTGCAGTATCGCTTGTACTGGACCGGATGCCGTTAGAATCCGTGGCCAGCGCCCTAGCCCTCCAAGAAGTCGCCGAGAACTTCTTGACCCGCAACCGCTTCGAGTCTAAACTGGCGGCCATAAGTGAGAAAGGTCACCAAATTTATCATCTAATTTCGATAACCCACGATAACCATGCATTTTAGTTTTATTTTACTAGGTTTCGGGGTGGCGGTTCTGGTCGCGATGACCGGAGTGGGCGGCGGCTCGGTAATGGCGCCAACGTTGATTCTGGGTTTCCACATTCCGGCTGCGATCGCGGTCGGAACGGACCTGTTTTATACGGCCGTCACCAGGGCAGGGGCGCTTTGGCTTTATGTTCGTCAGGGTCAGGTGCGATGGTCATTGGCCGGACGGATGCTGGCGGGCAGCCTGCCTGCGGCGGTTGTAACGCTAGTCGGGTTATGGCTTGTTCGGGCCGACGCGCGCAATATCAATTCGCTGACGAATATCGGCCTGAGCTTGGCGCTCGCTTCCAGTGCGGTCGCGATTCTGTTCCGCGAGCATATCCGCTCCATGATCACGCGAGACGAAGTTCCGGTTGAAGGCCCGCTTCGGGATTTCCTGCCCATCGGCGCCGGTATTCTAATAGGTGTTTTGGTCAGCCTTTCTTCGGTCGGCGCCGGAGCGATCGGCGTCACCGTCTTGCTGATACTGTTCCCGTGGGTGAACCCGCGCCACTTGGTCGGAACCGATCTTGCCCATGGCGTGGTTCTGGCGCTGGTCACAGGCTTGGGGCATATGTTCGTCGCCAAAGTCGATTTCCCGTTGCTCGGGCAACTGCTGCTCGGAACGCTGCCGGGGATCTACGTCGGCACGAAGCTTACGGGGCTGGTATCTGAGATGACGCTGCGGCGCATGATCGCATTCGTATTGCTGGGCGTCGCCGTGAAACTGGTCGTTTAGCAAAGAACGAAGCTGTTCAAGGGCGCCAGACAGCGACCAAAGAGCGCCCACACGAACCTAAGCGACACGCTTATGGGCTGGTTTCCTATTTTTCTCGATCTGCGCGATTCATCCGTCCTGATAGTGGGCGGCGGGGTCGTCGCGCTGCGCAAGACCCGTCAGCTCCTAAAGGCCGGCGCCAAGGTCGATGTGGTCGCGCCCGAGAGCGAGCCCGGATTCGCGAAGCTAGCCGAAGCCGGCGCGATTTCCTATCGGGCCGCGCGTTTCGAACCTGCGATGGTCGCCGGCCATCGCATTGTTATCGCCGCCACCGACGATCCTGAGCTGAACCGCTTAGTTGCCCGCTCCGCGAAGCGGCTCGGCATCCTGGTTAACGTCGTCGACGCCCCTGCCCTGTGCAGCTTCATCATGCCGGCGATCGTCGATCGTTCCCCGATAGTGATAGCGATCGGCACTGGCGGTGCCGCCCCGGTCCTCGCGCGGAATATCAAGGCGCGCCTCGAGGCGGCCATCCCGGCTTCGATGGGAGACCTGGCGAGCTTCATGGGCGACTGGCGCGCCGAAGTCCATCGGCGAATGACGAACCCTGTTGAGCGCCGCCGCCTGTGGGAAGCCGTCAGCGAAGGGCCGATCGCCGAGCGCTTGTTTGCGGGCCGCCGCGACGAAGCCGATCGCCTGATGGAACTGATGCTCGATGGCTCATTCGCGGATTCGGCGCCGCTCACCGGTGAAGTCTATATCGTAGGCGCTGGTCCCGGCGATCCCGAGCTGCTTACGATTCGCGCGCTCAGGCTGATGCAGCAGTGTGATGTCGTCATGCACGATCGCCTGGTGTCGCCGGAAATTATCGCGCTGGTGCGCCGCGACGCGACTCGAATCGACGTCGGCAAGCGATGCGGCGAACGGACCTGGTCGCAAGGTCGCATCAACCAAACGATGGTCCGTCTTGCGCGCGAAGGAAAGCGCGTGCTGCGCCTCAAGGGCGGCGATCCGCTTATCTTCGGCCGTGGCGGCGAGGAGCTTGAAGCGCTCGCCGACGCCGGCATCCCGTATCAGGTCGTTCCCGGTATCACCGCGGCGGCAGGATGCGGCGCCTACGCGGGAATCCCGCTGACCCATCGCGATTTGGCCCACTCGTGCGTGTTGGTTAGCGCTCACGGCGTCGCCGAACAAGAGTTCGACTGGAATCGCCTGGCGAATCCGCGACAGACCGTGGTTTTCTACATGGCGCTCGATCGCGTCGCGACGATTTGCCGCGAGCTTCGCCGCCACGGATTGTCAGACGCAACGCCCACCGCGATAGTCTCGCGAGGCACGACTCGCGCTCAGCGCGTGCTAAGCGCGACGCTCGCGACGATGCCTGACATTCTGGCCAAGCATACGATCGAATCGCCCGCGCTGCTGATTGTCGGCGATGTCGCGCGCCTCCACGATCGCCTGAAGTGGTTCCGCCCCGACGGCTCGATCGTCAACGGCGGCGAACCCGCGCCCGATCAGGACGGTCGCGATACGGTGATCGCACCCGCCTGGCTGACGGATGCGGCTTTCTAGTAGTTAGCTCTCAGCCAATCTACAGCCTTGGTCAGGTCAACCTGCTTCGCATAGCTGATTAGCTCGTCGACCGCCTTCGCGTCGTCCATCGCGATCGGCTTGGGCAGAAGCGGCTCGAGCCGGAAATAGTTCGCGCCCAGCAGGCGATTGCATTGGTACTCGGCGACGCCCATCACTCCATCGATCATGAGATTCACCAGCGGCCTCGCCCATTGCGCCAGACCCCAATTCAGGTCGTGCCCCGCGATATAGGTCGGATTGGTGCCGGTCCCGATAGAGAACAGCCGGATGTCCTCGAGTTTCTGGTTGCCAGTATCGTGATCGAGCACCTGCGCCAGAGCGGCCATGCCGGGATCGTTCGCGACCACGCCGCCGTCTATATAAATCTGATAGCTCGGAAAGTAGATCGGCGCCGCGCTCGTCCGCAACGCCACATCGACCACGAGTTCCTCGCCGTCCGAGTCGGGTCCCTGGTAATTATGAAAGAATTTAGGCTTCCACTTCCGTTTTCCGGGATCTTGGGCTTGGTTGTCGAGCTGGAAGCTGGGAATCAGGACCTTTCAGTATATCGATCAGGTTCTTATTGCTGTAATCGGGGCCCGCCAAGCCGTGCAGATCGGCCACTTCCCACAGCCAGGATTCGTCGAAAATCTTCGCTGCGTTGTCTCGATAGAGCGCGACCAGATCGCTCGGCGCCATCCCCGACGCCAGTCCCAGCGCGATTATTCCCCCGGTGGAGGTTCCAGCCAGCAGATCGGCTCCGCTGGGTATCGCTGGCACCTGCTCGCTGAGCCGTTGCAGTAATACGGCGCTGTACACTCCGCGCACACCGCCGCCGTCGAAGCTCACAACCCGATAGGCCATGCGGTCCTCCCTTTTCGCGCTGAGGCGAAAATTTCTCTCTTAGTTCTGCCTTGGGATCGGACTTGGATAATAAGCGCTATTCGGTCCAAAAGCCACGGAACAGCTCAGCTTTGGACGCATTCTTGCCAACCCCAAAGAGCACCTACCAAAAGCGTGGCAGCTCCTTCAACTTATTTTCTGAGGATCGGAAGCCGCAGCTCAGGGCAGACGGCCTCGTTTGACACCTTTCAGGTCAAAAAATGACAAAACCGAGCATCTTTATCATTGACTTATTTTGTCATCTATATAATCTTCTATCAAACGGACAACCGTGGCCATGCCGAAGCGAGAAGCACCCAGCTGGGAAACCGTCCTGAAACGCAATTCGGTCGAGCGCCTCAAGCGTGAGCTTTTCCCCACCGAACTCGCCAACCAATGGGACCGGCTCGCCACCACATCGTACGAAAAACTGCCCGAAGAGGACATCGTCCGGCTCCAGTGGTTCGGCCTCTACCACGATAAGCCCAAGATCGGCACCTTCATGATGAGGGTCAAAATCCCCAGCGGGATTTTGAGCGCCCAAGGGCTGCGCACCATCGGCGAGATCGCCGAGCGCTACGGACGCGACCAGGGCGAGCTCACGACTCGGCAGAACGTCCAGCTTCATTACATCACGCTGGCGCGCTTCCCCGAGATTTTCGATCGGCTCAAGGCGTCGGGGCTCACCACGATGGGCGGATGTGGCGACGTGGTGCGCAATATCACCGGATGCCCGGTCGCAGGCATCGACCGCGACGAGTTGTTCGACGCAACCAGCCTGATTTCAGAAACCGCGGCCTTCTTCTACGGCAATCACGAGTACTCCGACCTTCCGCGCAAGCACAAGATCACGATCGCGACCTGCCCGGCGCAGTGCAATGCGCCCGAGATTAATTGCATCGCGATGGTTGGCACGGTCAAAGAGGGCCGCGAGGGTTTCGCGGTCCGGGTCGGCGGCGGCCAGTCCTCGACGCCACGCCTGTCGCGCCATCTCGGCGTCTTCGTCCCGCGCGAGCGCGCGATCGACACGATGCGCGCGATTATCGACGTCTGGCGCCTGACCACCGAGTACCGGGTTTCGCGGGTCAAGGCACGGCTCAAGTTCATGATCGACGACTACGGTCCGGCCGGATTCCGCGAGCTGGTCGAGCAACGCCTGGGCTACGCGATGGAAAATCTGGCCGAGCTTCCATTGCCCGACCGCGAAGGCGATCACATGGGCGTCCACGAACAGAAGGGTTCGGGACTCTTCTACGCCGGGTTTCCCGCGCGCCTCGGCGTGATGACGGGGCGCCAGATGCGGGAACTCGCGGCGATCGCCGAGGAAATCGGCGGCGATATCCGCCTCACCCGCCGCCAGAACTTCATTCTGACCGGAATTCCAGAAGAGAGGCTGAGCGAGATTACGGATCGCGTCGGCGCGATCGGATTTCCGCTCAACGCAAACGGTCTTTACGCGTCGTCGATCGGATGTATCGGCGACCCACACTGCAACTACGCCGTGGTGCCTACCAAGCCGAAGCTCGCCGACATCATCTCTCGGCTGGTGGGCGATTTCGGCAACCAGGTTGCGAACCTCAAGCTCAATCTCGACGGATGCCCGCACGCGTGCGGCCAGCACTGGACCGGCGATATCGGATTGCAGGGAACCACCGCGCGTGGACCAGCCGGAGAGCCGCTCGAGGCCTTCGACATTATCCTGCGCGGCGGACTCGGGCGCGACGCCGCGATCGGCAAGCCAATTTTGCGCCGCGTGCTGTCGAACCAGGTTGAAGATTACGTCGCGCGGCTTTTCGCCGCCTATCTCGACAAACGCCTTCCCGGCGAATCGTTCGCTCGCTTCTGCGTCAGGATGCCCGACGGCGATTTGGTGTCGCTCGCCGAAGGCCGCGATCAAGCGATACCCGCATCAGCAACCACTTGAGAGGAGTCAGCGTGGAGCTTCAAGCCAAATCGGTCGAAACCTTTCTCATGGACGAACTCGAAGCCGGCGAAGCCGCGGTAGAGCTCGACGACAAGGAACCACAGGAAGTGCTGGGATGGGCGATCGAGCGATTCGGCCCCTCGATGGCAATCTGTTCGAGCCTGCAGGCGGAAAGCAGCGCCCTGATCGATATGGCCTGGCGAATTGATCCGGCAGTGCGCGTGTTCACTATCGATACCGGCCGCACTCCGCCTGAAACCCACGATCTGATCGAGCGGATTCGCGCGCGCTACGGAATCGAGATCGAGGTGTTCCGCCCCGACCCCGCCACGGTCGGTGCGATGGTGGCCAGGCACGGCAAAGATCTCTTCTTCCGCGACGTCAATCTGCGCCTGCTCTGCTGCCAGGTGCGCAAGGTGCTGCCGTTGCGGCGCGCCCTGCTGAGTTACAGCGCCTGGGTGACGGGACTGCGCCGCGATCAATGGGCGACGCGTTCCAATATCCGCAAAGTCGAGATCGATCACGACCACGGCGGAATCGTCAAACTCGCGCCGCTGGCCGATTGGACCGAAGCCGAGGTCTGGGACTACCTGCGCGCCAACGACGTTCCCTATCACGCGCTCTACGACCAGGGTTACAAATCGATCGGATGCGCACCGTGCACGCGCGCGGTCGCGCCCGGCGACGATCCTCGTTCGGGACGATGGTGGTGGGAGACCGGCGCGCCGAAAGAGTGCGGGATGCATTGCGCGATCGAGACCGGTGGCTTCGAACACGAGCTGGCCGCCCTGTTAAACGGCCACGGCAATCATTCGAGCGTCGGAAACGGCAGCCACACATACGGGGAGAGTGACGATCATGCACGCGCATAGTCACGCTGACGACGCTGACGGAGCGTTGAAGCTCGACGATCTTCAACGCGATCTGCTTTCCGCGCAAATCCGCGATTTCATATCCGCGGCGGCCTATTCCCCCGATCGCGACGCTTTCATCGCGCTCAAGGACGCGGTTGACTCGACCGAAGTGCCGCCCGAACTCACCACCCGCCTCGACGCGATCGTCGATCTGCTGCTCACCACCGGGCGCGCACGCCAGGTGTACGGACCCGCCGCCGAATTGTCGCTCTCCGCGCTGTTCCAAAAGACTCCCCGCGGCAAAGCGATCGCGGCGTCAGTCGTTGAACTCAACGGAGCGTTGGCAAAACTCAAAGGCCAGCCGCTCGAAGAAGTCAGCGTGTCAATGCGAAGACCGGGAGTCTACCTGCTCACGATCCAGGCCGGCGGATACCGAATCGCGACGCGTTTCGCTCCCGAGGGCGCCAGCGTCGATAGCGTCGAGCTCGATCTCGGCTGAAACCCGGATCGCGCAGAAGATGCCGCGATCACGTGCCGACACTGGTTCCGCGATAGTAGTGCCGCAAGATCTCGGTGTAACTCTTGCCCTGATCCGCCATCACCGCCGCGCCGATCTGGCATAGGCCGACCCCATGCCCCCATCCGGCTCCGCTCAAGACTAATCGGCCGGGCTCCCTGTCGACGACGAATGCGGAGCTGTAAAGATGGGTCCGCGACAGGGCGCGGCGAATCTCCAGTTCCTTGCCGATAATAATGTAGTCGCGTTCCCCCGTAACCTTCAGCCGATATATCCGCCCTGAGGGTCCGCGCGCGAGCGCCTGCAGATCGCGAATCGGCCCAAGATCCGCGCCCACCCTCGATTTGATCAGATCGGCCAGTTCTTCAGGCGTGTACTCGATCCTCCATCGATAGAAATCGCGCGTTTCCTGATCGAACCCCGGCAGAACGCGCGCAAGCAGATCCGCGTCGTGAGTATTGCAGTAAGCCGGCGGACTCGAACGTATCCACGTCTCAGGATTGCAAGAGCGCGCATCCTCCGCGCCGTCGCGGATAGATTCAAGATAGGGAATATCCTCGTCTTCCCAGGCGGTCGCATAGCGCTCGGTTATCCCGCCGCATGATTTCGAAAATCGCGCGTCGCAGATCGCGCCGGCGTAACGGAGGAATTCGCCGGCGGTCGCGCGAACCGCTTCGGCCGCCGACGGAGTAAACGCTTTCGTGATCCCTTGATACCGCTGGCAGTGATCGTCGCCGCACACGTCGAAATCCGGATGCGCTTCGCGGCCGTACCAGCGAAGGATTTCGTGCGCATCGCGGCTATGATCGCGCGCCTTTCCGGAGCGCGCGGGATTCTCGTTCGGAAATCTGAGCCAGCTCCGCGAAATCACCGCGTGCGCCTTGAGCGATTCGAGCGGACACGACGCGCTCATCTCCGATGAAATCACGCTCGTGACGTAATCTTCGAGCGCGATATCGTTGATTACCGTCAGCCCCGCCGCCCGCTTCACGACGCGAAGCGCTCCGCGGAATACCTGGCGTTCCTGGCGCTCCCAATGGAAGCCGATTCCGATCGTGACTTCGAGCGCAAACGCGCACGACGCCGCGTCCGACGGAGTGAGCGTAACTGCGGAAGTAAATCCGTGGCGCCCGGAAGGAAACGGTTTGCCCGCGGCGTCGCGAAACGTTCCCGCCAGTTCGACTTCAACCGCGGCGCGTCCTTCAATCAGTCCGACCGCGACGTTCACCGTTCCGCCTCCAGCCTCGCGGCGGCTTCCCGAAACTGATCGTCAGGCAGCGTGACCTCGCGAAAAATCGCGGCGATAGCATCCCCGGTGATTTTTTCGAAATCGCGCGCCAGCGGCACCACGAATATTCCGCACAAATCGATCGCCGCCGGACTCACCGTCAGCTCACCCGTGTGAAATACGGACGGACGATGTTTTCCGCGCGGAAATAGATACGCAATCCACTCGCCTCGTTCGTGAAACGCCGCGATATTGATCAGCGGCTCCGCCGCTTTGCCGGTGACGTCCGCGAGTATCGCGATCGCGCGCTCCATCCGATCGATCAAAGCGAATCGCTCCCGTCCCCGAAACACGAACACGTTTCTGCCGTAATTCGGCACGCTAACACGAGCCAGCTCGGCGGTGTCCTTCTCGATTGGAAACAACGCCCGCGATCCGGCCTGAAAGTGCATATGGTCCGGCGCCGACGCGCCGCATTCCGGACCATTGTAGACGACGAAATATCCGCGCAGCGCCGCGGCAAGATCGAGCATCGCTCCGAAACGATTTGCGATACGCTGCGCGCCGTGCTCTCTGTGAGCAATCGTGAGATGACGATCGACGATCGGAAACGGATTGCAGTAAATCGTGAACTCGTCATCGAACCGCAAACCTTCTTCCTCCGCAGGCAAATTCTCCGCGCATAAAAAGCAGGGCCGTTTTGCGATTGACTCGCGATCGATCGGCGCTGTCGTGCTGCCCACGCGATGGGGAATGTGACGGACGAAGACGTCGAACCAATCGACCTGCACCGGTATCGTCTTCGCGCGCGCGAGGCCTTCGATGCCCCTGGCCAGTTGCGGCCACACCCGCACTTGCCGCTCGAACAGTTCTTCGATTTCGTGGATCATCTCCGCTGTCGAGCCTGAATCTCGATCGTCCGCAGCCAGTCCTTGTAGAAGTCGTACCGATTCGCGACTTCAAGCGGCAGCGCGCTGTCGCTATTGCCCTCCCAACGGCGGCAAAGATAAACGGAGTCGTAGATCCGGCCGATTTCATAATCGCGGCTGACGCGCAGCGCGACGGCGTAATCCTCTCCATAACTGACATTCGGAAATCCGATACGGCGCAGAACCGGCGTATTGAACGCGCGCGGCGCACCGAGGCCGTTGATGCGCAGCGCGTTGTTCCTTCCGTTTTCGCGGCTCCACTCGCGATGGTCGATCAAACCAGGCGGGATCTCTTTCAACGAAAAATCGACCATCGTGTACGACCCGATGACCATCGCATAAGGCCCGGCTTCGAGTTCCGCGATAATCCTCTGCAGCACGCGATCATCTATATATAGATCATCGGAATCGAGTTGCACCGCGTATTGTCCGCAATCAGCGGAGTAAATCGCCTCGTTCCAGCATCCGCCAATTCCGAGATCCTTGCGCGAGGGAACGATATGTTTGAGACGCGAATCGCCGATGGCGCGCAGGATTTCTGTCGTCCGATCGGTCGAATGATTATCGACGACAACCACGTTGAATGCGAAATCGGCACGTTGGGCGAGCGCGCTTTGTACCGCGTCGCGAATCGTCCGCTCGCGGTTACGCACCGGGATCACGACGCTGGCCTTTACCGGAAACGTTTCCGCCGCGGATGGAACCTTCTCGAAGTGCGGACGCAACCACGCTCCGATCCGTTTGAGATGCGCCGTCGCGATGCGTTCCATTTCGATTTGGTAATCGCGATTGCCCGGATCTACGTAGTCGAATTGCTTTTGATCCGCCGGCCGCGCATCAACCAGGGACGCTCGGTACAAGGGCTCAGGAATGCGCACGATGGCGTATTTCTCCGCAATCCTTAACCGCAGATCGTACAGCGCTCCGTATTTCCAGCCACTGTCGATTCCCGACTGGCGCGCGGCATCAACCGACACAGCGACCAACGGACCGAAATCGAAACCGTCGCGGATGCTCCCGGGTTGATAGTCAATCCGCGGATGACCGGCCGCGTCGGCATAAACCCAACCGGCGCCGCTGTCGCGGATTGCCTGCGCCATCCGATCCAACATGCGCGGTCCGGGATCGATACTCACGCGCGGATCGCCGATAAAGAGGACGCCGGAATCGGCAGAGTCGATCAGTCGCTGAATACTCGCGGACGAGTGGTCTTCCGGATAGGCGATGGTCACGTTCCGCTCCGCCGCTTGGCGTCATTTCTCTTCTGCGAGAAGGAGATTCGCTTCATCGATAAACGCGGCATCTTGATACCGGCCGCGCCGCGCCGCGCCGCGTCACGCTCTGCGTACGCGCCACGATCACTCCAGCCATCCGATTCGCCTTGAGGAACGAACTCAACTCCTGTTCAACGACAGCGCCCTGGCTCCGCGACGCGTGTCGCATCAGAATTCTTTTGCCATCCCGCACGATAATCCCACAATGGAACACGTCGAGATTCTTGCGTGTGGACGCGAAAAAAATCAGATCTCCGGTTTGCCAGCGCGATTCGAGCCGCGACGCCGCTGTCTTCGGCACGCATCGCACGCGAGTCCGCCGCGGGGCGAGCCCGGGTAAGACATTCAGGACGCGTTCCCTGCTGACTACCGGCAAATCCCGCATCGGAACCGGCCTGATTATCCCTTCGCGCACGTTGTTGCGAATCCACGACGTCATGTAATGATTTCGCCGGCGCCACTCGATTAGGCCTCCCTCATACCGAATCTTTCGTAGGGCCGCGACGAACTCATCGACGCTGGAAGCACGCGCGAGCGCCAACACGATTTCGATATACGTGACACAGTCAAGCCCGTCGAGAGAAGCCGTGAAAACCTCGGCCGTGTCGGCCGACCCGATCAGCGGATTCGCCTTGTAGAGACGCCCGAGGAAGCAGCGCGAGAGAACGTCGATTCGGCTCGCGGCGCAACGGTCACGATTGCATTTCGATAGAAGCCGCTCCACGCGATACCGGCTGAGACCTCGTGGTTGCGCGCGCTTCATCGGGTTTGATTCTAGCACGCGCTTCCGCGCCTAACCTCACTGCGGAGACCTATCCCTCGGAGCCGGGAGGCTCAACGAGCAGTGCGAATCCGCCGGCGTCATGGAAATCCGGCCGGTCCGCCGGATGGCGAAGCGCCCAGTACGAGAACCCGTCGCTCGCTTCGATTACCGCCGATAGCCCGATACGCAGCGCCGCACGACCGTGCACGGAAGACAGGCGATCGAGACGGACAAGAGCGTCGAGTTCTAACCGATCATCGGTGGAGCGCACGGCGATCGCCGGGCGCATCGTTTCGTCCGCGACGGAAACGCCGTCGCGATAGCCGCGCAGCCTGTATACTGCCCATTCCCCCGACGGCGCGAAGTTGAACTCGTGATACGCCGCCTGCCCATCAACCGCGATAAAGGCTTCGAAGCAGGTGTGACGCCAGAGTTCCGTGGTGAAGCGCGGCACGGCCATCGACGGAACCCAAATCCGGGGAATATCTCCATCGAGGCGGAAGGAGATCCGAAGTTCGGCGCTTGGCGTGCGCCGAACGAGCGCCTCGATGGCGCGCACCGTCTCGGGGCGCGCCGACGGATGGCAGCGGAGGTTGACTGGCCTTAACTCCATTTGAGTATCGAGCAAGTCTTTCAACAACAAATCAGGTCGCAAATGCAAGCTTTTGAGCAGGTTCGCTCCGGGCCTCCGGGAGGTGCGAGCGCACAGTGCGAGGCAAACCGGAATGCTTGAAGCAATTTGATGACGCCGCGCGTAGTTGTGGTGTACGCTGCCAGCAAACATCTGCTACGGGAGTCGGCGGTTTGTCGGGCGAGAAGCGAGGTGCCAGGTACTTGGAATTCGACTCCATGCGATTTTGGTCAGCGAGCAGTGCATAGCCCCTTACCAATTCAAACCGCGCGACGTCGGATTGCTATTGCCGCCGGCGGCACCGCAGGACACGTCTATCCTGCCTGGGCTGTAGCGGAAGCCTGCTCGAGAATGAACGGAACTGTCGAAGTGATTTTTTTCGCGCCCGAAGAAAACCTCGAGCAACGATTGTTAACGGACCGAGGCTTCCAGCTACAGAGACTGCAATCATCGCCGCTGGTGGGAGTGCCGTGGCGACGCAAACCGCTCGCCCTGTTTGAATTGGTCCGCTCATGCGTTCGCGCGCGTTCGATGCTGAGAGCGTGTGGCGCGGAGGTCGTGTTTGGCTTCGGCGGTTATGCGTCGGTAGCGCTGGTGACGGCGGCGTGGAGCTTGGGCCTGCGCACCGCTATTTTCGAATTGAACTGGTCGGCGGGGCTTGCCAATAGGATTCTCGGCCGGCTGGTGGATCGCGTCTACCTCGCGCATCATGACGCGCAAGCGGATTTTCCCGCTGGACGATGCATGCTCATCGGGAGCCCGGTCCGTCCGGACGTCGCCGCGTTGGCCGGCGAACAGCGCAGATCACCTCCGGACCCACGCCGTGTGCACGTGCTTGTGACCGGCGGTTCGCTCGGCTCTTCGTTTCTAAACACTCACGCGTCGGAATTGCTATCCGCTCTGCAGCGCGACGGTATCGGAATCGAAGCCTATCATCAGACCGGACGCGAAGACGCCAACTTGGTGAGCGAGCGCTACCAGCGCGCGGGCGTATCCGCTCGGACGACCTCTTATATCGAGGATATCTCGTCCGCCTACCGATGGGCCGACTTTGCAATCGCGTGCGCGGGAGCCGCAACGTTGAGTGAACTGGCGGCCGCGGGAATTCCTGTGCTGCTGGTTCCATCGCGCTCGGCGGCGCGAAATCACCAACTGCCTAATGCTCAGGCTTTTGCCGCGACGACCGGATGTTTATGGGCGACCGAGGACGGCTGGGATACGGATGTTCTTTCGCGCACGATCGCTCCGATGCTTCGCTCGCCACAGGAGTGGCTAAAGGCCTCGCGAGGCATGCGTCGCGCGGCTATTCCAAACGCCGTCGACGTTCTGGCAGAGGATTGGTGCGGATTTCTCCGCGCAGACACCATCGACCGAGCCGCAACGTAATCTTCAGCGACGCGTTAGCGAACGGGGTCAAACACTCGACACCCGGCTCGGGCGCGCTCTAGTTTTGCCCCCAATTGATTCTCCAGGTAGTCACGCGCTCTCCGTGAGACCCCGAGCGCTCATCCATCTTGTCGAAAGCTTTGCCGTAGCGTCCATCCAGAAACATAAGGTCGGTGAAGGTTGAGCGGATCAGATACTGCGGCCCCACAAGAACCAGACGTTTCGTTACGTCAACAATGATTCCGACGCCGGGCTCATCAGCGGATGGAAAGTCCAGGCGTCGAATTCCGCCTGCGTCGATCACCCAGATCATGGCTGGCGTGCGCTCTTGCTCTTGAGCCGCGGATTCTCCGGCCTTCTTCACTTGTATGCGGATTCGACTTTGCTGCGGAACGGCAGTATTGAACGTGAACAGCTCTACAGTTTCCTTCTCGTTGATCGGCACACCGAGTGGGCACAGCAGTTCGGATGGACTGCGTTGGACACACAACCGCCATCGGTCCATCAAATAGTCAATTGTCCCTCTTCCGCTGGAGTGCGCATTCTGAAAATAGGAAGGTTCCGAGTATAACAATCTCGATCGCGGCATCGTACTCGACAGAATCAGGTATGCGGGCGGCGGCGCGCAATGAGTGGATATTAGTACATCGTCGGCGCCTTGCTGATGCAAGCCCAATTGCGAAAGATAAGCTGCCGCCGCGACGCGGTCGAGCGACGCCAAGTGCAAGATAGCGTCTCTTGCCGCGACATCCTCGACACCGTACTTCAGGAGTTTTTGATAGGCGCCATGGTCCGCTTCGGGCAGCTGTGTTGCATCCGACCCACAACTCAACATCCGCAGCAAACCGATGGTTTCCTTCTCGCTCGGTGCGAGCAGCGCCTGTGAAAACCAAAACGGGATATGCGTGAGCAGCGACCCCCCGTCGGCGCTTACCCGCCGCTCAGCCACGAACTTCGTCCAATATCCATAATCCCACGGCGTGTACACGATCACGTCAGGCGGTGACTCAGCCTTGATTCTGGATAGCGCATCCCACCATGCGGAGTTCATCGCGGGCTCGTAGTCACGCGCGGCCCGATAGCCGACGGCGATCGCCGGAATGAAGAGCGCGGCCATCGCGATTGACAGCATGACACCAACGAATCCGGTTGCCGCCGGTACGAATCCGCTTGCGAGTTTCGCGAGCCAACTCTGTATCCGTCCGGCAAACACGCCCGCCGCGATCGCGAAGCTTGGAACCAGCAGCATCACAAACCGGGGCCCTCCAAACGAAAGCGCAAGCGCGCTCAGAAACCACACCGCCAGGATTATTCCCGCCGTCCGCTCCAATTGGTCGTTCGCGGATGAGGCGAACAGGGTCGAACCGATTGCGGCGCAAAGAGGTATCGCGAACATGGCGATCGACAGCCAGGGCGGAGCGGCGTCAGCCATCCGCGCCGCCAGGCACCATGCGATCAAGACC
>JBEKLA010000076.1:0-15761 GCA_050010455.1 Binataceae bacterium (SeqCode)
ACCTTGATCGGCGCGGCGAAGGTCATGCCGCGCTGATGGCATTCGTCGACGTCGTACTTGGGCATGCCGAGCTCGTAGCTGACGAACTCGAGCGACGCGGTCTCGTTGAAATCCTTGATCGGAAACACCGACTTGAAAACGCCCTGCAGCCCGATGTCGGTACGCTGGTCGGATGCGGCCGAGAGTTGCAGGAACTCGTCGTACGAGCGTTTCTGGATCTCGATCAGGTTGGGGATATCGATGATCTTTTTGATTTTGCCGAAAGAACGGCGAAGGCGAAGGTTATTGGTAACCTGCGACTGCTGAGCCATCTCTACCTCACTCGGCCGGGCGTACGACGGACGCCATCTCCGCCGCCGCAAGCTGAGTCTCGACCCGCGCGAACGAACGCGCGCGTCGCTGATTAGGCCGCGCTAACGACCAACGCAAAAATAAGTCACGCGAGGTGAACGCCGCGCTCACCCCACGCGCCTGCTTAGAAAGCTCTTGTGAACCGGCCGTGGCCGACTACTCCTATTTCAACTCAGCCGTACCGCCGGCCTCGACGATCTTCTTCTTGATCTCTTCGGCCTCGGCCTTGTTGACGCCCTCTTTGACAGGTTTGGGCGCTCCGTCGACCAGGTCCTTGGCTTCCTTGAGCCCCAGCCCGGTGAGCTCGCGCACCACTTTGATCACCTGGATCTTCTTATCGCCGGAACCGGTCAGCATCACGGTGAACTCGTCCTGCTCCACCGCCGGAGCCGCAGCCGCGGCGCCCGCCGCGGGAGCCGCCATCGCTACCGGCGCCGCCGCCGATACGCCGAGTTCCGTTTCGAGTTCTTTCACCAGAGTCGCCGCTTCGAGCAGCGTGAGGTTCTTGAGATAATCCTTCACCTGATCGCGGCTGAGCTGTGCTTCTGCCATTTCAAATCCTCTCTTTGTCGCTCCATCCAATCGCTAGACGACGCTGGACGCCGCCGGAATCACATTTGCAGCGACGAGACCAAATCCGCAGGCGACCACCGCCGCGCGCCGGCCTCGTCTCCCGCGTTCACTTACGCGGGATTGCCGCGCTCTCCATTCTTTTTGCCGATCGCGTCGATTACGCGCGCCAGCGCCGAACCGGGCTCGTTGAGCAGGCGGACCAACTGGCTGCCGGGGGCCTGCAACAATCCCAGCAACTGGCTCATCAAGACTTCCTTGGGCGGCAGCGTCGCCAACGCCTGGACGTCGGCGGCCGAGATCGGACGCCCGGCCAGCACTCCCGCCCGAAGCTTCAGCTTGTCGCCCGCCTCTTTGTACGAAGTGAGGGTCTTGGCGACGGCGACCGGATCCTCGAAACTCAGGATCACGCCCACCGGGCCGCCCAGCTTATCGTCCAGGGCCTCGAACGGCGTACCCTTGATCGCACGGCGCACCAGCGTGTTCTTGGCCACGCGCAACTCGCCGCGCACGGCGCGCAGACGCTTGCGCAGTTCAGTTGCCTGAGCCGCGGTCATGCCCTTGTACTCCGACACCAGAGCCATCGCGGCGCGCCCGAACTTCCGGGAGAGATCTTCGACCTCAGAGCTTTTTTCTTGCTTGTTCATTTTTCTCTCGCGCGATTCCTATAAATCAGGCCGCCAGCGTACGGGCCTCGCCGGTATCGATCTTGACGCCCGGACCCATCGTGGAGGAGATCGCGACGCTCTGGATGTAATTGCCCTTGGCGCTCGCGGGCTTGGAGCGAACGATCGCCGCCAGCACCGCGCTCGTGTTCTCGACCAGCTTTTGCGGTCCGAAGCTCACCTTGCCCAGCGGCGCGTGAACCACTCCCGCCTTGTCGACCCGATAATCGACCTTGCCGGCCTTGACCTCGCTCACCGCTTTGGCGACGTCGAAGGTCACGGTTCCGACCTTGGGATTAGGCATCAGGCCGCGCGGTCCGAGAATCTTACCGATCCGGCCGACCAAGCCCATGATGTCGGGCGTGGCGATAACGCGCTCGAATTCGAGCCAGTTTTCTTCCTGGATCTTCTTGATCAGCTCTTCGCCGCCAACGAAATCGGCTCCCGCCTCTTTCGCTTCGCGCTCTTTCTCGCCCTTGGCCAGCACCAGCACGCGCACCGAGCGGCCGGTACCGTGCGGCAACACCACGGTGCCGCGGACGTTCTGGTCGGCCTGGCGCGGATCGACGTTGAGCCTGACCGCGAGCTCGACGGTCTCGTCGAACTTGGCGACTTTGCTTTCGACCACCAGATTGATCGCCTCGGCCAGTGTATATTTCTTGTTGCGATCGATCTTGCTCGCGGCTTCGCGATACTTCTTGCCTGCCATGCGACGCTTCCTTTTCAGCCAGCGATCTCGATACCCATCGAGCGCGCGGTTCCCGCAACCGTCCGGATCGCCGCGGCCAGGTCTCCGGCGGTCAGGTCCTTGAGCTTCATCTTGGCGATTTCCTCGACCTGGGCCGCCGTCACCTTGCCGACCTTGTTCTTGTTGGGAGTCGCGGACCCCTTGCCCTGTCCCGCAGCCTTCAGCAGCAGCACCGAAGCCGGCGGACTCTTGGTGATAAATGTGAATGAGCGGTCGGCATAGACAGTCACGACGACCGGGATCACCAGCCCTTGCATATTCTGGGTCTGGGCGTTGAACGCCTTGCAGAACTCCATGATATTCACGCCGCGCTGACCCAGCGCCGGCCCGACCGGGGGCGACGGATTGGCGGCGCCCGCTGGAATCTGCAACTTAACCTGTCCGACTACCTTCTTTGCCACCGATCAAAACCCCGCGCTTGCTTACTCGGTATCCGCCCGCGAATCGACGCGATTCGCCGCGCGGATGAATCAATCACGATTTCTCGACCTGCACGAAATCCAGTTCAACCGGAGTGGCCCGGCCGAAGATCGAAATCAGCACCCTGACCTTGCCCTTCTCGGGACGGACTTCCTCGACCGTACCGTTGAAGTCCTGAAACGGACCGTCGACGACCTTGACCGCCTCGCCGACTTCGAACAGCACCTTGGGCTTGGGCTTGAGTGCGCCCTCCTGCATCTGCTGCGCAATCCCGCGGACCTCGCTCTCGGACACCTCGGGAGGCATCGTGGCGTGGCCGACGAAGCCGGTAACCTTGGGCGTATTTTTGATTACGTGCCAAGTCTCGTCGTCGAGCTCCATGTTGACGAAAATATAGCCGGGGAAAAACTTGCGCGTCGACGTCTTGCGCTGGCCGCCTTTGCCAAGTTCGACCACCCGCTCGACCGGGACCAGCACCTCGCCGATCTTGTGCTCCATCTTGAGCGAGCGCACCCGTTCTTCGAGCGCGGCCTTGGCCTTCTGCTCGTAGCCCGAGTAGGTATGCACGACATACCATTTCTTGGCCGTCGCTCTTGCTGGCTCGGTCATCGCGACTTCACCATCCCGATGCTCGGCACTTTCGTCACTTTTCGAAATCAATCTTTCTATACCCGCGGCAGACCATATAAGGGCTCGGCGTCCATCAATGTAGAGTAGACGCGCGGGCCCCAGCTCTCAGCTCAAGAACTGACGCACCACTCGAGTCGCCGCCAAATCTATCAATCCCAACCACAACGCCATCAGAAACGTCAGCGCCAGCACCACGGCGGTTGCCTGCATGGTTTCCTTGGGCGAGGGGAAGTGGACCTTTGAGAGCTCGATCCAGGATTCTTTCACGAAACTGGTAGCTTGCTCAACGTAACTTTTCAGCTTATCCATTTTCCGTCGTCAATGCTATAGCGGCTTTAGGTCCCGAAATTTGGCGGGCCAGGCAGGATTCGAACCTGCAACCCTCGGATTTGGAGTCCGATGCTCTAGCCAATTAGAGCTACTGACCCGGCTCTGACCTGCCTTTTAAAAGCTCCGCTCTGAGTTAAGCTCGCACGCCTCATGTCCGTCGGCCACTGTCCCGCGCTCCATCCGATTGCGGCGGCCTCAACCGCGCCGGCGATCGATGGAACCCGGCTCTCGTTATCAGACCTTGCCCTCGCGATGGAGCGTATGGGCGCGGCAATGGGGACAGAACTTCTTGATGCCGAATTTATCGGGCTGCCGCTTCTTGTTCTTCGTGGTGGTGTAGTTGCGACGTTTGCAACTGTCGCACGCCAAACTAATTAGGTCTCTCATTTCGTCCGGCAACCCTCAAAACTGGACTTGCTTGCCAACATTTCAAAGCCCATGACGGGAATCGAACCCATGACCTCTTCCTTACCAAGGAAGTGCTCTACCGACTGAGCTACATGGGCAATGCTATTTCAAAGTTCCGTAAACCAAATCCTCTCTGTACCAAACCGTTGCGATCTACTACCGGCCGCCTATGGGCGGGTCCTGGAGCGGGAGACGGGATTCGAACCCGCGACCCCGAGCTTGGAAGGCTCGCGCTCTACCAACTGAGCTACTCCCGCGCTCCTCCGTTCGTAGACAGCTGGTGGAGAGGGGAGGATTCGAACCTCCGTAGGCATAAGCCGGCAGATTTACAGTCTGCTCCCTTTGGCCACTCGGGAACCTCTCCCCTAAAAAAAGGCGCCGCCACCAACGCGCACGCACCAAGCCGATGGCCAGAATCGAACTGGCAACCTACTGATTACAAGTCAGTTGCTCTACCTTTGAGCTACATCGGCAAAGGCCCAAAACCCAAGATTTATTCGGCATCTGTCGGGGTGTCAATAGCGAAAGCAACCGAATTTGTCGCCTCGTTCCAGCCTTTTCCAATTCCAAGCCCGCTCAGTGCGCCAGTGCCAAGGCCGGACGGGTTGGGCCGAGTCTACCCGGCATCGCCCCCCGATCCCAAGCGCGCGGAATTTCGACAGCTCTCTCTGCGCCGCGGATTGACCGCCGTCCACGAAGGAGCAACCCTGGTAACGCGCAACCGAGGAGAGTTCGAGCGGGTCGCTGGCTTGAAGGTTGAGATCTGGGGCGGCAGATGGAATCGGCGGTTAGAAACACCGCCTAAGTCAAATCCTCAAAGGCCGCGGCGGCGGACGATCTCGAACAGCGCGACCGCAGTCGCGACCGAGACGTTGAGCGAGTTCACCTTGCCCATCATCGGGATTCGGACCAGAAAGTCGGCCTTTTTCTTGACCAGTTGGCGAACGCCGGTGTCCTCGGCTCCAACCACCAGCGCCAGGCGCCGGCCGACGTCGAGATCGTAAAGCGAGACGTCGCCCGCAGGGTCGAGCGCCACGACCCAGTAGCCATGCTCCTTGATCGTCTCCAGAGTGCTCGCGACGTTGCCGCATCGCGCGATCCGCAGGTGCGCCCATGCGCCGGCGGAGGTCTTGATCGCGGCAGGCGTAACGCCGACCGTGCGGTCGCGTCCCAGGACGACCGCCGACGCCCCGGCACATTCCGCGGAGCGTAAAATCGCTCCCAGATTTCTCGGATCGGTAACGCCATCAACAACCAGAAGCGGGTCGGGAGCCTGTGCGATCACGTCCTCGACATCCGCGTAACGATATTCGCGCACCAGCGCGACGACCCCCTGATGGCGCGCCTGCGAACCCGCCATCCGCGCAAGCGCGCCGTCGTCGGCGATCGATACGGTCGCTCCGGCCTGCCGCGCGCGCGCAATCTCGGCGGCGAATCGCCGCTCGGATTGCTGGCTCACGAATAGCGATTGGATAGCGCCGGGCTCGGCCGCAAGCAATTCCCGGATCGGCTCGACTCCGAAGATCACTTCCCGCGGTTCGCGGCCATGGGAAATCGTATCGCGATGCGGTCGTCGCCGGGATGGGCTCGTATCGGGATGGCGTCGCTCTTTCATCGTTGCGAACCGCGCTCGGACTTCGAATCGGACGATCGCAGATTTACATGCATCATCAGCGAGGCTTAAACTGTTAAGTTCCGCGCCGCAAGCGCGCCACGGATTAGGAAAGTGTTCAAGATCAAGATTCTCGACCGCTACATCGTGCGTGAAGTCCTGGGGCCGTTCGCGATGGGCCTGGGAATCCTGACCTTCGCGCTGGTGGTTGCGCGATTGCTCAAGTTGATTGAACTGGTGGTCAATCACGGCGTCGGGCTGGGAGAGGTCCTCACGCTGATCGGCTACATCATGCCCGCATTTCTCGAACTGAGCTTCCCGATGGCGGTGCTGCTCGGCGTGTTGCTCGGTTTCGGCCGGATGTCGAGCGACCAGGAGCTCACGGCCGCCAGAGCCTGCGGCATCGGGCTGCATCGCATGGCGATGCCGGTGCTGGGCGTGGCGATCATTGCTTGCGGGCTATCGGGCTGGTTGGCATTCAAGGTGCGTCCGTGGGCGAACTCGAATTTGCGCGAGAGGTTGTACCAGCTCACGCGGACTCGGCCGATGGCGGGACTGAAAGAGAAGAGCTTTAACCGGAACTTTTCCGGACTGGTGGTATACGTCGACCGGATTGACCCCGCGGATTCCAAGCTGCAGGGGGTGATGATTTCGGACAATCGCGACCCGCACCAGCAGTCGACGATTATCGCTCAAAGCGGCATGATTATTCCCGACGAACATCGCCAGGCGATCACGTTGCGGTTGCTGGACGGAACCAACTTCGGGGTCGACGAGGAGAAAGATACGACCCACGTCAGTCAATTCGCGGTTTACGATCTCACTGTCGACCCGGGCGAAGAATTGGGAGCGATTCAGCACGACCCCCTGGAAATGGAAGGAGCGGAGCTCAACCGGGTAATTGACCAAGGCCGCCGCAGCGGTTCGCGCAACTTCGTGGCCGAGACGGAGATGGCGCGCCGATATGCGGTTCCGTTCGCGACGTTACTGTTCGCGATGATGGGAGTGGCGCTCGGGCTCAAGCCGGCGCGGGGCGGGCAGTCGGAGCGCTTTGGCGTGAGCCTCGCCCTGTTCTTCGCGTATTACACCTTGCTGCGTGCGGGGCAAAGCTTCGCCGAGTCGGGCAAGGTGAACCCATTTATCGCGATGAGCTTTCCCGATTTCGTGTTCGCGATTCTCGGAACGTGGCTGCTATATCGCGCGGCGACCGATCGCGGCGATCAGGGACGCGGCCCCGGGGATCTGCTGTGGGACCTGGTCGAGCGATTCGAGCGGCGGAGGGTTGCGGCATGAAGACGCGGCCTCGGCTATCACCCACCGTCGACCGGTTTCTTACAGTTCAGTTTCTCAGCCCGTTCACATTCTCTTTAGCGGCGTTCACCGGAATCTACCTGCTGGTCGATATCTTCGATCGCTTCGACGACCTGATGCGTTACGGGGGGTTCAACGGGCTCGGGATCGAATACTTCCTGCTCAAGCTGCCTCTCATAATCTCGCAACTGATGCCGATCGCTTGCCTGGCAGGAGCGCTTCTGGGCCTGGCCTTGCTCAATCGCACTGGCGAGATACTGGCACTGCAGGGACTGGGCATCAGCCGGCTTGAGTTGGCGGCGCCGATCGTTGTGATAGCAGCGCTGTTATCGGTGTTCGATTTTGTGTGGACCGAAACCGTCGTCCCTTTGGCGACTCGCGAGGCTACTCACATTTATTCGGTGGAACTAAAGAAGCGCAATCCGATGGGGTTTTTCGCCGCCGGTGGAATCTGGATTCGCGTTCGCGACGGTTTCCTGTCGGTCGACCGATACGATCCGCGCCAGCCCGAGCTGGTTGGCGTAACGGTTTTTCATCTTAGCCCCGACCGTGCGCTGCGCGACATCCATACGGCGGAAAGCGCCACTTGGGACGGTAAAGAGTGGCGGCTGAGCCACCCGCGAGTGTTGCGTATCGGGCAGAACGGCAGTGTCAGCGTGGCGGCAGACCACGATCTCCGCCTCGACGCCAAACCTAGCGATTTCAGCCAGCTTCGCCTGAACCCCGAGGAGTTCAACCTCTCGGAGTTGAACCGCTATATCCATAGCTTGCGACGCAAAGGGCTGGACCCCGGCGGTTACGTCGTTGATCGCGACCTGAAGTACGCGACGCCGATGGCATGCCTGATCATGGTTGTTATGGCGGTCTCGCTGAGCCTGGATCCGATCCCGAGAAAAGTGAGCATGAGCCGCAACTTTGGCGCTGGTATCGGCTTGGGCTTCGGATATTGGCTGGCGCTGGGCTTCACCGCGTCCTTCGGGCGCTCGGGTCTGATTCCCGCCTGGGTTGCGGCATGGCTTCCCAACGCGACCTTTGCCGCATTAGCTGTCTCGCTCTTCCTTTTCGGCGAAGAACGTTAGCCCCGACTTCTCGGTCAGCTCTTCGACGCGACCAGGCTAGCGTTTCTGCAGCCCTTTGGCTGATTTGAAAACACAATGACACTACCGCGTGATGGAACACTTTGTAGCGATTTGAAACATTCCGCCAAATTGAGATCATCCGACAAGGACGCGGGCGTAGGCACGAGAAATGCTCAGCCTAGGGGACAGGGGCACACAAATGAGCACAATTTTTAGCATGTACACGCATCTCCGCGAGCAGAAGGGGCAAAGCATGACGGAATACGCGCTGATAATGGCGGCAGTTGCGGTCGTAGCGATAGTCGCCTATACGGCGCTGGGCACTCAGGTCAGTACCATGGTTTCCAACGTCACGACTTCGCTTTGAGAACTGCATAGGCTGAGGGCCGCTGCATAGATAGCGTCGAAGCGCTTGGTTTTCTTTTGCGCTAAGGCGGATTAATCGCAGGAGGGGCTTCCAGAATAATGGCAGCTCATGCTGCCGACGCCATTCGTACGGCGTCGGCAGTCTCGCATTTTCCGTCGCGTATAGAACGGAAGGGGGGACACTGCGGCGCCGCTTCGAGATACCGGGTTGCGGCCTCGCAACGCCGAGATCGACTCGAAAATGCAACGACAACATGGGCTGTATCAGTTAACAGCTATTTGGGATCGATTCTGCTAGCTTAAGACTACCCTGCAATGCACCGATTTCCGGCTTGAGAAATGCTGTATCTGACGTGCCGGGGGCGCGATGAGCAGCTTCTTGAGATTATGCCTGTGTATCCGCGAGCGACAAGGTCAGAGCACGACTGAATACGTGCTGATTGTGACGGCGGTTGCTATCGCTGCAATAGTTGCTTACGCGGCGTTAGGCACCGATGTCAGCCAGCTAGTCAACAACGTTAGCACATCCCTCTAAACAGTTACCGCGGGCTGGACTGTGGAATCATGCGGTCCGCAGCTCCCATCTCAGCCGATTTCGGCAGGGGCTTAGATGGCCCTTGTTAGGGGCGGGCGGTTGCGATAAGGGCGAAGCCGTCACAGGGTGTTGAAGTCTTAGTCGCCTTGAGTCCTTAAAACGCTGGGAGCTACCATCGAGGGGTGAGCGCCCTCGACGCGATCAACGTCCAGGAGATTTCTTCCTGGGAACTGCTCGCGCTGCAATCCTTTTTCTTGGAAGCCGTCGGAGCGGGCCGTCATGACCCGGTGCTGATGACCTATGGTCTGGCGGGACGAGCGGTCTCGCTTGGACGCTATCACCTATACGGCGGTCCGGAGACTAATCGCGGAGTCGACGTTTACCGCCGACTGACCGGAGGCCGGATCGCTGGAGCTGGCCAAGGATGGCTCGGCTGTGCGCTGATCCTGCCGTCGCGCGATTTGCTCCCGCCTCAAGAGGCCCCTGCCCTGAAGCCTGAACAGGTGATAAATCGATGCGTGCGGGGTGTCCTGACCGGCCTTCGCAACCTGGGGGTGGACAGCTTTTATCCCGGACGCGACGCCGTAACCGTTGCGCGTCGCGAGATCGCGGTCTGCTCACTGGAGACCAATTCATCGGGGGCTTTGCTGTTCGAGGCCGGTATCGCTATCGATCGTGGGCTTGAGGCGTTGGTCGATGATCTGGAATTGCTTGACCCCGAGGGCTCTTTGACCTGTCCGATGTATAGCGCCGAGGCCACAACAACCATAACGCGTGAACTGGGGCGCGACGTGTCGTCGCAAGAAGTTGCCGCGGCGGTTGAAAGCGGTTACGAAGCGATGTTCGGCCGACTTGGACGGCGCGAATTCACGGCCGCAGAACGAGCGCAAGCGAAGGGTTGCGGCGCCGAGTTGGCCGCGGCGGGATGGTTGACGTCTCGAAGGCACGATCCGTCGCTGACGATGGTCGGCCGCGAGCGTATCCAACTCGGCTTTGCCGAAGCCCGTCTCGCCCTGAACGATGCCGGCACGATCGAGCGGGTAATGATCACGGGCGACTTGATCGCAAATTCGGGCGGATTGGCCGAGTTCGAGCGCGAGCTAAGCGGCAAGCGCCTTGATCTGATAAGCGTTTCGGCCGCGGTGGCAAAGACATACGCTGATGGCGCAAATTATATTTTGGGTATGGGCGATTTGACCAATCTGAGCCGGCTGATAATGAAGGCGTCGTGACCGAGGACTATACAAGCGAGGTTATCGCCCGCGAACTGGGCGCTTCCGAACAACACGTGCGTCTGCGCGCCATTCTGCGCCTGATCCGTGAGCCTCAAGCGGAGTTCGGACCTGGGGTTATCGAGGCATTGATTGGATGCCTGGGAAGCGCCGACAAGACCGTCCAGCGCTCGGCCGCCAGCGCGCTTGCCGGTATCGCGGCGAAGGCGCCGCAGGTCGCGGCGTCGTTGCGGCGCGCGGTTGAGTCGGGAGAGCCGCGGCTTCGATGGGCCGCCATCTATACGCTGGGGCTGATGCGGGGCGCGCTCGAGTTGAAAGTTCTGCCGGCGTTGATCGAGGCTCTGTGCAACGCCGACGGCGACGTCCGATGGGCCGCCTCCGAGCTGGTGGTACGCCTCGGGAACGAATATCCGCGCGAGGTGCGGCGCGAGCTACTGGCCTTGGCGGCCGGCAAGAATGCCAACGGATGCAAGATGGCGTTGTATTGTTTGCGCGATCTGAAATTCGCCGACGAGGACGTTCGCGCGCTGGCGAGGCGAGTCAGCGCCACGGGCGCCGATCACGTCCGGATGGCGGCGATGTCGCTGCTGGCTCATCTGGCTGATGGCAGCGAGCAATCCGCGGATATCTTGCTGCGATGCCTGGAGGAAGATAGACACGAAGGAGTACGGCGAGCGGCAGCAAGCGCGCTGGGCCGCCTCAACCATCGTTCGGAGCGCGTGTTCGAGGCGTTGCGCCGCGCCGTTGATGATCATGGAGACCCCTCGTTGAGCCGCGCCGCGAATCAGGCGCTGGCACGATTGGAAAAATCCGATGGAGCAACCCGCGACAATTAGTCTCGACGACCCACGCGTGCGGGAATTTGTCTCCGTAGCCAGGGTCGGCCATCTGGCCACCGCGACGGTAGACGGCGAGCCGCACGCTATCCCGCTGTGCTTCTGGTTCGACGGCGCAAACTTCTACTTCGCGATCGACGAAAAGCCCAAGCGCCAAACCGGAATCAAACTCAAGCGGATGCGCAATATCGCCGCCAACCCGCGCGTCGCCCTGATAATCGATCGCTACGAGGAAGACTGGGCGTCGCTAGCCTATGTGCTCATAAATGGCCGCGCCCGCGTGGTCGAGGATCCGGAGGAATACATGCTGGCGCTGAGAAATCTGCGCGACAAATATCCCCAGTACCGCGCGATGGCACTCAATCCCGAGAGCAATCCGCTGGTGAAGATCGAGCCCGAGCGAGTCCACGTCTGGGGCGCCCGCTTCAATCCGCCGACATGATTCGCGCAATTATCTTCGATCTCGACGGGACGCTGGCCGACAGCGAACCGTTGCACTTTGCCGCCTTCGCGGAACTGCTCGCCGCCGAAGGTATCGCGCTCTCGCGCGAGGAGTATTTCGAGCACCTGATCGGGTACACCGATCACGATTGCTTCGCGGTGGTGATGAGAGAGCACGGGCGTCCCGCGGACGAGGCCACGGTCGCGCGCCTCGCCGCGCGCAAGGCCACGCTCTATCAAGAGATGATCGCGAATCGCGATCTGCTCTATCCGGGCGCGGCGGAATTCGTGCGCCGATGCGCGGCGCGCGTTCCGATCGCGGTCGCGACGGGAACGCTGCGCGACGAGGCCGAACTGATTCTCGGGCGGGCGGGGTTACGCAAGCTGTTCGTCGATGTCGTCGCGGCGGAAGACGTCGCGAACGGGAAACCGGCCCCGGACTCGTTTCTGGCCGCGCACAATCGTATCGCCGAACGCCTGAATCCGCCGCTCAAGCGCGACGAGTGCCTGGTGATCGAAGATACCGCCGCCGGTATCGAGGCCGGGCGCCGCGCTGGCATGAAGGTGCTCGCAATTGCGCACAGCGCCCTGCCCTCCGACCTCGTCAAGGCGGATCTGGTCCGCAATTCATTGGCCGAAATCGATCTCGACGACATCCTGCGCCGCCTCAGCTGAGGCTCGGGCCGCCTGCGCGTGTGCTAGGCTCGCGGCATGGCGGGTGGGACCGAGTATCTGGTGGGGGTGGCGTCGTGGACCGATCCGAGCCTGGTCAAGTCGGATCTGTTCTATCCGCCGTCGCTCAAGACCGCCGAGCAGCGGCTTAGGTTTTACGCCGAGCATTTCAAGACCGTCGAGGTCGACGCGAGCTACTACACGATCGTCGCTGAGCGAACCGCTCAGTTATGGGCCGAGCGGACGCCGCCCGATTTCATCTTCAACGTCAAAGCGTTCGCGATGCTGACCCATCATGCGGCCGAAACCGCGCGTCTGCCGGCGCCGATCAAGAATTTGCTGACCGCCGAGGAGAAGACCGCGCCGCGGATTAAACGGCCGTCGCCGGCGGTGCGCGAGCTGGCGTTCCAGATGTTCGGCAGCTCGCTCGAACCGCTTCGAGCGGCGGGCAAGCTCGGGATGGTGGTATTCCAGTTTCCGCCCTACTTCACTTGCGGCGAGGCGAATTTCAAGTATATCGCCGGCCTCAGGAAGCTGCTGCCGAAATCGTCGATCGCGATCGAGTTCCGCCATCCGAGCTGGGTGGTCGCGGGCGCGCGGCGCGAGGACACGATGAAATTTATCCGCAATCACGAGTTGTGTTACGTGAGCGTCGATACGCCGGAACTCCCGTCACTGGCGCCGTCGTTCCTGGAAGCCACCGGCCCGGAAGCTTATATCCGCTTCCACGGCAGGAATCGCGAGAACTGGTTCAAGAAGGGAATCAGTGTGGCCGAACGCTATCAGTACCTCTATGCTGAACGGGAGCTGGCCGATTGGGCCGGCCGGATAAAGCGGCTTCGCGGCGTGAAGCGCGCGCATGTGATATTCAACAATTGCTATCGCAACTTTGGCATCATGAATGCCACCACGATGAGGCAGATGCTCGGATGAGCGGCGCCGCGATGAAGCCCAAACTCTACCAATTTTTTCACAGCCCGTTCTGCGCCAAGGTCCGCAAGATTCTGGAGTACAAGGGAGTTGATTTCGAAACGGTCGAGGTCGATTACCTCGATCGCCGCGAACTGCTGGAGGTGTCGGATCAGCTCACAGTTCCGGTATTGCTCGCCGACGGCGACGTGACAATCAACTCCGATCGAATCGCGGAACGATTGGAGAAGAGCCATCCCGAGCCGACGATTTTTCCTCCCGGCCTCGCCGGCGTACATCGCGCGCTCGCGGATTACTTCGACAACCAGGTCGAAGACGCGCTGTTTCGAGCGGCGATGCCGGATCTGCTCGAATATTTCAGCCATCGCGGCGCCGAAAGGCTCGCGTTCTTCCGCTTTATCCGCGAACGCAAATTCGGCGCGGGATTTTGCGATCGCATGGTGCGGGAGCGGGACGACAACATGGAGCGCGTGCGGACGGTGCTCGCGCCGCTCGACGAGGCGCTGACGGACAAGCCGTTTCTGCTGGGCAGAATCGGCCTGGCCGATTTCGCGCTGTACGGCCAGCTCTGGTATCTCGCGTTCGTCGGAGAACTAAAGATACCGGTTGAATTCGAGAATTTGCGAGCGTTTTTCGGGCGGGTCGATCGGATATCCGCGTCGCTCGAAGGGGTCAGTCCTTAGCGGGCGCAGATACCGCGGACACTGCCGCCATAACCAGGCTGGCAAACAGCGCACCGCTGAAATCCAGGGCCACGTCGTGCAACGAGGCGGTCCGCGACGGCACGAATATCTGATGGCCCTCATCCGTAAACGCGTAGAGCCCGCAAAGGACCAGCGCTAACACCGGGCGCCCCCTCATCGGTCCGCGAACCAGCAGCACAAACAGCACCGCGTACTCGCTGAAATGGGCCGCCTTCCTGATGAAGGCGTGCAGCGTCATGATCGTTCGGTGCGAAGCCCTCGGCAGCAGCCAGTGCAGGATCGGAACGATTATCCTGGAGGTATCGGTTGCCGAAAAGAATGAGGTCGAAAGCATGAAGATACAGCCGGCCCAAAATGCCGGCAGGATCCAGTCGAGCGGGTCGCCGGGGGTTACGAGCCGTTCGGCGAAGCTAAGATTCCTATCTGGGGTTTTCGCGGCCAATCTAAAGCCTACTTATTTTCCCGCCTCACTTGCCGGCTCGGGTATCCCACCTTTTTAGCATTTGGGCGGTCGTCAAGCGACTCGAACCTGTAAACCTGGCAACAAGACCTCGATCAGCATCCGAAGAGCGGCCGGAACTATTGAAATGCGCTTTCGATAGGCGCGCGCTAAGCTGATCGTCATCGTGCGAAGGTGAATTATGAGCGAGCCTCTGATCGTATCCAAGGTACAGCCCGCCGTTCCCTGCACTATTGTGATTCTGGGCGCTTCGGGCGATCTCGCGCGGCGCAAGTTGCTGCCCGCGCTATACGATCTCGACCAGTGCGGAGCGCGGATGCTGCCCGAGCGCTATAACGTCCTGGGTTTTGCGCGCCGCCAGCTATCGATCGAGCAGTTCCGCCAAACCGCACGCGAGGCTATCGAACGGTTTTCGCGCTTTGGCCTAAGCGAACCGTGCTGGGAGCGGTTCGCGTCGCGGCTCGATTATATTTCGGGCATGGACCGCGCCGAGGGATTCTCCAATCTGCGCGCGCGGCTGACCGAGATCGAGAGCGCGCAGGAGCGGCCGGCAAATCGCATCTTTTATCTCGCCATCCCGCCCGAGACCATTATCGAGTCCGTGAAGAACTTCGATCGCGCCGGATTGATCTCGCCTCCGGCGGCGGCGGAATTCACGCGCGTGGTGGTGGAAAAACCGATCGGCCATAACCTCGAGAGCGCCCTCGCGATCGATCGCGCGCTGCGCGAGCACTTCGACGAGTCGCAGATTTTCCGCATCGATCATTATCTGGGCAAGGAGACGGTGCAGAACCTGATGGTGCTGCGGTTCGCCAACACCATCTTCGAGCAGATATGGAACAGCAGCCGCGTCGATCATGTGCAGATCGTGGTCGCCGAGGCCGAAGGAGTCGGTACTCGCGCGGCGTACTATGACAACGCCGGGGCCCTGCGCGACATGGTCCAGAACCATCTGATGCAACTGCTGGCGCTGATCGCGATGGAGCCGCCGATCTCGCTCGAAGCCGAGGCGGTGCGCGACGCAAAAATCAACGTGTGGAGAGCGCTGAGGCCGCTCACGGCCGAGCAGGTGCGTAAAAACGTCGTGCGTGCGCGATATACGGCCGGGCGTATCGGCGACGAGGACGCCTGCGGCTACCTGGAAGAAGAAGGCGTCGCGCCCTATTCCAGGACCGAGACGTTCGTCGCGCTGAAGGTCTTCATCGATAACTGGCGATGGTCGGGAGTGCCATTCTATCTGCGCACGGGCAAGCGGATGCCGCAGCGGACCAGCGCGATCTTCGTGCAGTTCAAGAGCGTTCCGCAGATTCTATTCAATCAGGAGGCGAAGCTGCCGCCCGACGTGTTGACTTTGCGAATTCAGCCCGACGAAGGCTTCTCCTTCGACGTCATCGCCAAGCGGCCCGGCCTCGATCTGGGATTGCAGCCGGTGCGGATGGACCTGCACTACGCCAGCGAGTT
>JBEKLA010000077.1:0-20850 GCA_050010455.1 Binataceae bacterium (SeqCode)
CGAAGGAGGGGCCCTTGGAGCTTGACGAACTCAGGCAGATGAGCGCGGGCGACCTCCGCATCAAGGAGCGCGAGACTCGCGAGGAGTTGTTCCGGTTGCGTATCAAGCTGCGCACCAACCAGATCAGCAATCCGACCAATTACCGGCTCGCGCGCAAGCAACTGGCGCAGATACTGACCCTGTTGCAGCAAAAGAGTGGTTCCGCCGGCCAGGCCGGCGCCAAGGTGAGCGATGCGCCAGCGAATTAAGCAGCGTGAGGGAGTGGTGGTCTCGGCCAAGATGGCGAAGACCGTGGTCGTGCAGGTGAATCGTCTGGTTCAGCATCCGCTCTACAACAAACGGCTGCGCCAGCGCGTGCGATTCAAGGCGCACGATGAGCAGGGCCAATGCCGCGAAGGCGATCGGGTGCTGATTATCGAGTCGCGCCCGCTATCCAAGGATAAACGCTGGCGGGTCAGCCGGGTGCTGGCGAAAGCGGCCGGCTGAGGCAGGGGATGAAGCGTCCATGATTCAGACTCAAACCGTACTCGACGTCGCCGATAACTCGGGCGCCCGCAAGGTGATGTGCGTCAAGGTGCTCGGGGGCTCCAAGCGCAAGTACGCGACCGTCGGAGACGTGATCGTGGTGTCGGTCAAGGAGGCGATCCCCAACGCCAAAGTAAAAAAGGGCGAAGTCGCCAAGGCCGTGATCGTGCGCACCAGCAAGGAAATCTCCCGTCCCGACGGCAGTTATATCCGCTTCGATAACAACTCGGCGGTGCTGGTCGATAATCAGCACGAGCCGATCGGTACGCGAATCTTCGGGCCGGTGGCGCGCGAGCTGAGGGCTAAGCGGTTCTTGAAAATCATTTCGCTCGCGCCCGAGGTGCTGTGATGGTCGCGCGCAGGTCCAAGCTGAAGAAGAACGATCTGGTGATGGTGATCGCCGGGCGCGATCGCGGCAAGACCGGCAAGGTGATGAGGGTGATACCGGAGGCCGGCCGGCTGGTGGTCGAGCGCCTCAATCTGGTCAAGCGCCACTCCAAGCCGCGCGGCGCCGCGAGCCCGGGCGGAATTATCGAGAAGGAAGCGCCGATACAGGTCTCCAACGTGATGTTTTTCTGTGAGCGCTGCAACGCTCCGGTCCGCGTCGGACACAAGGTTGGTGCCGACGGCACGAAGTCGCGGATCTGTCGGCGATGCAATGAACCGTTGGGTAATGAGTGATGGCCGAGAAGAGCGAAAAACCCGATAAAGCCGCCAAGGCCGAGAATCCCGAGAAGGCAGCGCGGGCGGCAAAGGGCAAGAAGAAGGGCGCGGCTGAGGCCGCTGCCGCTCCTGCGGCGCCTGAGCCGGCCGAGCCTGAGGTCAAGGTTCCCGCACGCCTGCGCATCCGCTACGAGCAGGAAATCGTGCCGGTGTTGATGCGGGAGCTTAAGATCGATAATCGATTCCGGGTGCCGCGCCTGAACAAGATCGTGATCAATATGGCGCTCCAGGAGGCCCGGGAGAACGTCAAGATTCTCGACGCAGCGGTCGAAGAGGTGGCTCAGATCGCTGGGCAGAAGCCCGTGATCACGCGGGCGCGCAAAGCGATATCGAACTTCAAGCTGCGCCAGGGGATGCCGATCGGCGTGATGGTGACGCTGCGCCGTGAGCGCATGTATGAGTTTTTCGATCGCCTGGTCAACGTCGCGCTGCCCCGCGTGCGTGACTTTCGTGGCGTGAGCGACAAGGCTTTCGACGGTCGCGGCAACTATTCGCTAGGGCTGCGCGAGCATACGATTTTTGCCGAGCTCAACCTGGACAAGGTCGAAAAGGTCAAAGGAATGACGATTTCGATAACCACCACGGCCCCCAGCGATTCCGAAGGCTACATGCTGCTGCGCGAGCTGGGGATGCCGTTTAGAGGCGCGGGTGGCGAACGGGACGCGGCAATCGCCGCGGCCAATTGAGGAAGGAGCGGGATGGCCAAGACCAGCCTGATGATAAAGGCGACGCGCACCCCGAAGTTCAAGGTGCGCCAACACAATCGCTGCCCGATCTGCGGCCGCTCGCGCGGCTTTTTCCGCCGCTTCAAGTTGTGCC
The DNA here is from genome assembly GCA_050010455.1 of Binataceae bacterium (SeqCode). Classification (GTDB taxonomy): domain Bacteria; phylum Desulfobacterota; class Binatia; order Binatales; family Binataceae; genus DATJOQ01. The sequence continues at coordinate 2,068 of JBEKLA010000077.1, forward strand.
GTATCTGCCTGCGCAATCTGGCGTTGAAAGGCGCGCTGCCGGGCGTGATCAAGGCGAGCTGGTAAACGGAGCCATAGGATGCAGACTGACCCGATCGCCGATACGCTGACCAGAATTCGTAATGCCCTGCATGCTCGTCATGACCAGGTCGATATCCCTTATTCGCGGCTGCGCCACGCGGTTTGCCAGGTGCTGATAAGCGAGGGCTTCCTCGACGGCGCGGAAGTGACGGGCGAGGGCTACAAGAGGCGGCTCCTGATTCGGCTTCGTTATTCGCGGGAGCGTCAGCCGGTTATCGAGGGACTTAGGCGAGTCAGCCGGCCCGGGATGAGGCGCTATGCCGGGGCCGCCGACTTACCCAAGATCCGCGGCGGGATGGGGATCAGCGTTATCTCTACGCCGCAAGGTATGATGACTGACCGCCAGGCTCGGAAAAACAACGTGGGCGGTGAGGTTCTGTTCCAGGTCTGGTAAAGGACGGCTGTCATGTCGCGCATAGGAAAATTACCGGTGGTGCTGGAAAAGGGCGTCAAGGCCAGTGTTGCCGGGCAGATGCTGAAAATCGAGGGACCCAAGGGCAAGCTCGAGATGAGTCTCGCCCCCGGTTTCAGCGCGGATATCAAAGATTCGCAGTTAGTAATCAAGCGTCCCGACGATCAGAGCCAGAACCGCGCTCTGCATGGTCTGATGCGCAAGCTGGCGGCCAATATGGCCGAGGGCGTGGGCAAGGGCTTCGTCCGGCAGCTTGAAATAAACGGCGTCGGCTATCGCGCGGACGTGCGCGGCACCGTCATCCACCTGACGCTGGGCTATTCGCATCCAATCATTTATCAGCTCCCTCAGGGCGTGACGGCGAAGGTCGAGCGCCAGGTGCTGCTAACGCTTGAAAGTGCCGATCGCCAGTTGTTGGGCACCGTCGCCTCCCAGCTTCGCGAACTCAGGCCGCCCGAGCCGTACAAGGGCAAGGGCATCAAGTACATGACCGAAACGATTCGCCGCAAGGCGGGCAAAGCGGCTGCCGGTTCGACGGCTGCCTAGATCGAGGATTGAAGCGTTAATGTCATCGGAGCGAGTTGAAAAGCTTGCCGCACGCAAACATCGGGTGCGCCGAAAGGTGCGCGGCCAGGACGAGCGTCCGCGCCTGTCGGTTTATCGATCCCTGCATCATATTTATGCGCAGGTGATATCCGACGATAGCGGTCGAACGCTGGCTGCTTCCTCGACCATGAGTCCCGAGTTGAAGGATAGCCTCAAGAGCAAGCGCAGCCGTGCGGCGGCCTCGGTGGTAGGCAAGGCAATAGCGCAGCGATGCCTCGATCTGAATATTAAAGAGGTCGTATTCGACCGCAACGGCTTTCTGTATCACGGCCGGGTCAAGGCGCTGGCCGAAGCCGCGCGTGCCGCGGGATTGAAGTTTTGACCGTCGTAACGGCGAAGAGAGGAAACCGTGGCTGAACGTATTGATCCGCAGGGGCTCGAACTCAAGGAAAAGGTCGTTCATATCAACCGCGTAGCCAAGGTCGTCAAGGGCGGCCGGCGTTTCAGCTTCAGCGCCCTGGTAGTGGCGGGAGATCAGAACGGGCTGGTAGGATACGGACTCGGCAAGGCCAACGAAGTTCCAGAAGCAATCCGCAAGGGGGTCGAGCGGGCCAAGAAGAGTCTGGTTCGAGTGCCGCTGCGCTCGGGAACGATTCCTCACGAAGTGGTCGGACGTTTCGGCGCCGGCAAGGTCATCTTGAGGCCTGCCGTCGACGGTACCGGCGTCATCGCGGCCGGCGGTGTTCGCGCAGTGGTCGAATTGGCCGGTATCCGCAACGTCCTGACCAAGCGCTTGGGATCTTCCAATCCGCACAACCTGGTGAAGGCGACCTTCGAAGCGCTGGCGGAATTGAAGAATCCGGACGATGTCGCACGGCTGCGCGGCCGAGAGCCGCTCCCGACGGCCGCAGCCTGATAATTAGGATTAGTAGAGTCATCAGCTATGGCAGAAACAATCCGGATAAAGCTGGCGCGCAGCCCGATCGGCACCACCGACCGCGTGCGGCAGACGCTGCGGGGCCTCGGCCTCACCCGCGTCGGTCGCGAACGTGAACTGAAGCGCACCCCGATGGTCGAAGGCATGCTGCGCCGCGTGTCTCATCTGGTGGTCGAGCTAAAGAATTAATGTTTGGTAGGTAACGAGTACCGAATGGACCTCAAGACACTAAAGCCAGCGCCCGGTTCGCACCATCGGATTAAACGAATCGGCCGAGGGATCGGCTCAGGCCATGGCAAGACCTCCGGTCGCGGCCACAAGGGACGCGGCTCGCGCAGCGGCGGCAACACTCCCCCGGGATACGAGGGCGGGCAGATGCCACTGCAGCGGCGCATCCCGAAGCACGGGTTTCGCCGGCTTCAATCGAATCAGGCCGACCGCGACCGGATCGAGATCGTCAACCTCGCGGCGCTCGCGATCTTCGCCGACGGGAGCGAGGTTAATCCTGCGACGCTGGCCGAAAAGGGCCTGGTCAAGGCTGGCAAGAAGGTCAAGATCCTGGCTGAGGGAGCGCTTGGAAACAAGATAACCGTACGCGCGCATGCGTTTTCCAAGGCTGCGCGCGACAAGATTTCAGCCGCTGGCGGTGTCGCGGAGTTAATTCAAGAGTCCAGTAGCAATGCTTGAGGGGTTTTCCAACGCCTCGCGCATCCCCGAGTTGCGCCGCCGGCTGCTGTTTACGGCCGCGATGCTGGCGGTGTATCGAATCGGAGTTGCGGTGCCCACGCCGGGTATCGACGGCCAGGCGCTCGCCGCGTTTTTTGACGCGGCGCGCAGCACACTGTTCGGATGGATCAATCTGTTCTCGGGCGGGGCGCTTGAACGATTCTCGGTCTTCGCGCTCGGTATCATGCCATATATATCCGTCGCGATTATCCTGGATCTGTTCAAGATAGCGTGGCCTTACCTCGATGAACTATACAAAGAGGGCGAAGCAGGCCGGCGCAAGATCACGCAATACACTCGCTATGGCACAGTCGGGCTCTCGCTAATTCAGGGCACGATGATCGCCATCTCGCTCGAACGCATCCAGGCGCCGGGCGGCGGCTCCGTGGTTTACAACCCGGGGTGGGAGTTCCGGATCATCACGGTACTGACCCTGATGGCCGGTACGATGTTTATCATGTGGCTGGGCGAGCAAATCACCGAGCGCGGAATCGGCAACGGTATCTCGCTCATCATAATGGCGGGAATCGTGGCGCGCCTGCCGAGCGCATTGGGCGTCACGGCGCAGTTCCTTCGTGAGGGCGAAATGAGTATCTTCGTCCTCCTGCTGATTTTAGTGGTTGCGTTCGCGGTTACCGCCGGAATCGTTTACGTCGAGACCGGGCAGCGGCGGATTCCGGTGCAATACGCCAAGCGCGTGGTTGGACGACGGGTTTACGGCGGTCAGAGTTCCCATCTGCCGCTTAAGATCAATACGTCAGGCGTAATCCCGCCGATTTTCGCGTCCTCGATTCTGGTTTTTCCCGCGACCGTGGCTACGTTCGTTCCCGGACTCAAGGATTATGCGGCCTTCCTGACGCCGGGTGGTGTGATCTACGACGTCGTCTACGTAATTCTCATCGTCTTTTTCTGTTATTTTTACACTGCTGTTACGTTCAATCCGGTCGATGTCGCCGACAACATGAAGAAGTATGGCGGCTTCATTCCGGGTATACGTCCGGGACGCTATACGGCCGACTACATCGATCGCGTGCTGTCGCGTATCACGCTGGGCGGTGCGATCTACGTGAGCGCGGTGTGCATCCTGCCGACGCTTCTCATCCAGCGTTTCAACGTACCGTTCTATTTCGGCGGCACGGCGCTGTTGATCGTGGTCGGAGTCGCGCTCGATACGGTGGCGCAGATAGAGACCCATCTGCTCACGCGAAACTACGAAGGCTTTATGCGTCGCGGACGAATAAAATCGAGGAGAGGGTAGCCGGTGCGTTTGGTGATGCTGGGGCCTCCGGGTGCGGGAAAGGGCACTCAGGCGAGGATGCTCGAGCAGAGATACGGAATTCCGCAGATTGCCAGCGGCGACCTGCTGCGGGCTGCGGTGCGTGATCGCACCCCAACCGGGCTTGAAGCCCGGCGTTACATGGATCGCGGTGCCTTGGCGCCTGACGAGTTGGTGCTGAAGCTTATCGAGGAGCGTCTGGAGCAGCCCGACGCGCGCCCCGGGTTCATCCTGGACGGCTTTCCACGGACGATCAGACAGGCGCAGGAGCTTGACGCAACGCTTAAGCAACGCGACCAGCGGGTACGGCAGGTGCTCGCCGTTATCGTCACCGACGCCGAGGTTATCAAGCGCATCTCGGGCCGCCGCACGTGCAAGAACTGCGGCGCGATGTTCCATACGATTTTTGATCCGCCGCGCAACCATAATCTGTGCAATAATTGCAACGGCGAGCTCTACCAGCGCGAGGACGACGCCGAAGATACCGTGCGGATGCGGCTCGAGGTCTACCATGCCGAGACCGGCCCGGTGCTGACGTACTACGAGCAGAACGGGATCTTGTCCAGGATTGACGGCATCGGGCGCCCAGCCGAGGTTCAGCAGCGAATCGTCGACGTGGTCGAGCGGCTAAAGGGGCAAGGATGATTTTGCTGAAGAGCCCCCAGGAATTGGCGCTCATGCGTGAGGCCAATCGGATCGTCGCTGAGATCCTGGAGGAGCTCTGCGCCGCGGTACGTCCCGGCGTTACGACCGAGGAACTCGATCGATTGGCGGAAGAATTGACATATAAGAAGGGCGCCAAGCCCGCCTTCAAAGGCTACAGCCCGCGCGGCGTCGCCTATCCCAAGTGTCTTTGCGTTTCGGTGAACGAGGAAGTGGTTCACGGTATCCCGTCGCGACGCAAACTCAAGGCGGGTGACATCGTCGGTCTCGATTTCGGAGTTGTTTACCAGGGCCTGTATGGCGACTCGGCGCGCACGGTGGCGGTCGGTGACGTTTCAGAGAAGGCCGCACGGCTGATGCGGGTCACGCGCGACGCGTTATATGCTGCGATCGACCAAGCGCGAGTCGGCAACCGCATCAGTGATATCGGGAGTGCGGTGGAGCAGATGGCCGGCGATGCGGGGTTCTCGGTGGTTCAGGAATTCGCGGGCCACGGAATCGGCCGCAGTTTGCATGAAGACCCGCAGGTGCCGAATTATTTCCGGCGCGGGATGACGAATCCGCGTCTGCAGCCCGGTATGGTGCTGGCGATCGAGCCGATGGTAAACGAGGGCTGTTCGGAACTGCGAATCCTCGATGACGGCTGGACGGCGGTGACCGCCGATGGCAAGCTATCGGCTCATTTTGAGCATTCAGTTGCGATTTGCGAGAAAGGACCGGAGATTCTGAGCGAGCTCGGCGATGCCTAAGGGAGACGCAATCGAAGTCAGCGGGACGGTGCAAGAGGCGCTGCCCAACGCGATGTTCCGGGTCGAACTCGAGAACGGCCATCGCGTGCTGGCGCACATCTCGGGCAAGATGCGGATGCATTACATCAAGATCCTGCCCGGAGACAAAGTTACCGTTGAGCTGTCTCCATACGACCTGACTCGCGGCCGGATTACCTACCGGCAGCGTTAAGGGCGGAGCGGGTTCATCAGGATAAGGCCAGGAACATGAAAGTCAGAGCGTCGGTGAAGAAAATCTGTAAGAACTGCAAGGTCGTAATCCGACAGCGGGTGGTGCGCATCCTGTGCTCCAACCCGCGTCACAAGCAGCGTCAAGGCTAGGAGACCGATCGCGCCATGGCACGTATAGCGGGAGTCGAACTACCCAAGGCTAAGCGGATAGAGATCGCGCTGACCTATATCTACGGAATAGGCCGCTCCGCGTCGCGCAATATCCTTGCCGCGGCGAAAGTCGATCTCAACAAGAAGACCGACGACCTGACTGCGGAAGATACGGTCCACATCCGTCAGGCTATCGACGCGCAGTACAAGGTCGAGGGCGACCTGCGGCGCGAGGTGCAGCAGTCGATCAAGCGTCTGATGGACCTCGGATGTTATCGCGGGATTCGCCATCGCCGTGGATTGCCGGTGCGCGGTCAGCGTACGCATACCAACGCGCGCACCCGAAAAGGTCCGCGCAAGGTTGTGGCGGGCAAGAAGATGGCGCCGCCCAAGGGATAGAAACGAAAACGACGGCCGGAGCCGCGTCAGGATCGTCACCACGATGACGGGCGTTTCCGGCGTTTAGGAATGGATTTGAGGACAAGCGATGGCTGAAGAGACGAAAGAGCCGCAGACTCCGCGCGCAAAACCTGCTGCTGGCGGTGGATCGGGAGCGGGTGCGGAGAAGGCGGCTGCGGCGCCGCGGCGCAAACGGGTCCGCCGGATGGTTTCGGAGGGCGTCGCTCACGTGCACGCGACCTTCAATAATACGATCGTGACGATCACCGACCCTCAAGGGTTGGTGGTGTCATGGTCGAGCGCCGGATCGGTTGGGTTCAAAGGCTCGCGCAAGGGCACGCCGTTCGCCGCTCAGATGGCGGCTGAAGCAGCGGCGCGCAAAGCGGCCGATGTGGGCATGCGCAGCGTAATCGTTTTCATCAAGGGGCCCGGTGGCGGGCGCGAATCGGCGGTGCGCGCGCTGCAAGGCGCGGGCTTGAACGTCGTCTCGATCAAGGATGTTACGCCGATTCCGCATAACGGCTGCCGTCCACCCAAGCGCCGAAGAGTCTGAGGAGGGCATAGGCAGGCAAAGTGGCTAGATATCTCGGTTCAGTATGTCGGCTCTGTCGGCGCGAAGGGCTCAAGCTATTCCTCAAGGGCGAGCGATGCTACACGGACAAGTGCGCGATCGAGCGGCGCAACTATCCGCCCGGTGCTCATGGCCAGGGACGCGCGCGCTTCTCTGAATTCTCCATCCGCTTGCGCGAGAAGCAGAAAGTCAAGCGCATCTACCGCCTGATGGAGACGCAGTTTTCGCGTTACTTCGAGATGGCTGAGCGGATGCCTGGAATCACCGGCGAGAACCTGCTGGTTCTGCTCGAGCGCCGGCTCGACAACGTGATTTACCGGCTCGGGTTTGCCAACTCGCGATCGCAGGCGCGGCAACTGGTCCGTCACGGCCACTTTCTGATCGATGGCAAGGCCGTCAACATACCTTCTTACATAGTATCGGTGAATCAAATTATCAGTGTGGCCGAGCCCAGCCGGCAGAAGAAGGTGATCGCCGAGGCGATCGAGCTTTCGCAGCGACGTGGCGCGCCGCCGTGGATCGCGCTGGAGCGCGATCAGTTCCGCGGCTTTCTGCGCGCCTTGCCCGCGCGCGCCGATCTGACCATGCCTATCAGCGAGAAGCTGATCGTCGAGCATTACTCGAAGTAGTTTGAGCCGGACGGGCGGAATCCTGAGCGTGACCGTGATCGTAATCGGAATTCCTCGTTTCGAGGAGTAGGTATGCAAAGAGACTGGCGTAATCTAATCAAGCCTAAGAGCATCGAGTTCGACGAAAAGGAAATGACCGCGACCTACGGGCGCTTTCTGGCTGAGCCCTTCGAGCGCGGTTATGGAATCACGATCGGCAACGCACTGCGCCGCATCCTGCTTTCCTCGCTGCCAGGGTACGCAATCAATGCGGTCCGCCTCAAAGGTGTATTGCACGAGTTCTCCACGCTGCCAGGAGTCAAGGAAGACATCACTGACATCGTGTTGAACCTCAAGGAAGTGCGCCTGCGCCTGCACGAAGGCGATCAAATCAGCGCTACGCTCAAGGCCAAAGGCGAGGGAGTGGTCACGGCGCGTGATATCAACGCCGGTCCCAGTCTCGAAATCCTCACTCCGGACCAGCATATCGCGACTCTCGACAAGGGGGCCGATCTCGATATCGAGCTGGTTATCAAGGAAGGACGCGGCTACGTCCCGGCGGAACGAGGGGAAGAGGAAGAGCCGGTCGGCACGATCCGCGTCGACGCTATCTACTCGCCGATCAAGAAAGTAAATTTCGTCGTGACCAACGCGCGCGTGGGGCAGCGCACCGATTACGACCGTCTCGCGCTTGAGATCTGGACCGACGGTTCGATTACGCCGCGCGATGCTCTGACCTATGCCGCGCGCATCCTGCGCGACCAGATGGTGATTTTCACCGGAATCGAAGAAGAGATTGAGCTTCCGGCCGTCGGCGAAATGGCTGAGCCGCGCCGCGAACCGCTCAACGAGAATCTGTTCCGTCCGGTCGAGGGGCTACCGATCTCGGTGCGCGCTTTCAACGGACTACAGAACGCCGATATCAAGTACGTGGGCGAACTGGTACAGCGGACCGAGCAGGACATGCTCAAGATCAAGAACTTCGGCCGTAAATCGCTCAACGAGATCAAGGAAATCCTCGCCGACATGGGTCTGTCGCTCGGCATGCGGCTGGAGAACCTGCCCGCGCGCGCCGATCTCGATCGCATGCGCGTGGAACATGAACCGCGGGAAACGGCGTAAGGCGTCGGCGCGCGTGGAGCAAGACTGATGCGTCATCTCAATAAGGGCCGCAAGCTTAATCGCAGCTCAGCTCATCGCAAGGCGCTGCTGCACAATCTGATGTTGAGCCTGATTCGTCACGAGCGTATCAGGACTACCGACGCCAAGGCGAAGGAACTTCGTCGCTACGCGGACCGGATGGTGACGCTGGGCAAACAGGGCGACCTTAGCGCGCGGCGGATGGCGTTCAGCCTGATCGAATCGCGCGACGCGGTGAAGAAGCTGTTCGACGTGATCGCTCCGCGCTTCAAAGACCGCGCCGGTGGTTACACTCGGGTGGTGAAGTTCAGCGTGCGCAGGGGTGACGCGGCGCCGGTTTCGATCGTAGAGTTTGCGGGCACCCCCGAGAGCGCCAAGGCCAAGAAGCCGCGCAAAAAGGCCGTGGCCAAAAAAGAATCCGAGTAGGCACAGACTGCGCGCGCCTGGCGCGCCGGTTAGTCGTCCTCGAGCAGCCGCGCTCGTATCGCGATATGAGCGCTTTTGAGTCCGGCCAGGATTCCGTCCTCGAAGTTCCATTGGGCGCAGTCGATCAGATCGGGATAATCTTGGGGATTGCGGATATCCTCCGCCGTAAGCCCCGGATGAATCCGCTGTCCGAGGTCGAGAACCTTGTGCTCCTGCTGCTCGATCATCTCGCGCATCAGTCGATCGACAATCTGCAGCGCCGCTGACTCTTTGCCGGCCATGGACTGGATTCTGCTTCTAACCCACGACCGCCGCAACAGGTTGCCTATTGCGTGAGAGTCCGCGCCAATCTTCCGATTCAGACAAGCGCTTTGGCGAAGCCGTCAACCCTTGCTTCTGGGCGCCACGCGCATCTGTTAGTCTGGATATACGCTGACAGAAGGACGGACACGGATGGCGAATGAGTTGACTCGGCCCGCAGGGTTTTTTGCTTCGCGTTTCGGCATGAGCGACAGTGCCCTGGAGAAAATTCTGGGCACAGCGCTCGAACGCAAGGCCGACTACGCGGACCTCTACTTTGAATATCGCAGCGCCGAGGGGCTCAGCCTCGAGGACTCGATGGTGAACAAGACCACCAAGAGTCTGAGCCAGGGCGTGGGAGTTCGGGTGTGTGCCGAGGACCGCACCGGCTATGCCTATTCCGACGAGGTGACCGTCGATCGCATGCGTATTGCGGCGGAGGCCGCTCGCGCGATCGCGGACCAGCGCACCGGAGCCCCGGGCCCGGTGATGGTCGGTCCTCCCGTGACCAGCCATAGCCTTTACGAACTGGAGAGCACGCCGCTTGAGGTCCCGGTCAGCGAGAAGGTCAAGCTGCTGAATCAGATCGATCAGGTCGCAAGAGCGTGCGATCCGCGAGTCAGGAACGTGCTCGCCTCGTTCGCGGCCGAGAAGAAAATCGTGATGGTCGTGAACAGCGAGGGGAGGGTCGCGGCGGATGTGCAGCCGCTTTGCCGGCTGAACGTGACCGTGATCGCTGAAGACGGCAAGAATCGGCAGATCGGCAGCCACGGTGGCGGCGGCCGCGTCGAGTATCGCCATTTCCTCGAAGGCGAGCGCTGGCGCGAATACACGATCGAGGCTGTGCGCCAGGCGATTTTGAATCTCGACGCTATCGACGCTCCGGCCGGCGAGATGGTCGTGGTGCTGGGGCCGGGATGGCCGGGAATCCTGCTCCACGAAGCGATCGGCCACGGGCTCGAGGGTGACTTCAACCGCAAGGGAACGTCGGCGTTTTCCGGGAAAATCGGAGAGGTCGTTGCCAGCCCGCTGTGCACCGTTATCGACGACGGCACGATGCCGAATCGCCGCGGCAGCCTCAACTTCGACGACGAGGGCACGCCCACCTCGCGCACGGTGCTGATCGAAAAGGGCATCCTGCGTGGCTACCTCCAGGATCGATTGAACGCGCGGCTGATGAAAATGGCGCCGACCGGAAACGGGCGGCGCGAGAGCTTTGCCCATATGCCGATGCCGCGCATGACCAACACCTTTATGCTGGCGGGCGAATCGAGTCCGCAGGACATTTTGAAATCCGTCAAGCGGGGATTGTTCGCCGTTAGTTTCGACGGCGGCCAGGTGGATATCACCAGCGGCAAGTTTGTGTTTTCCGCGAGCGAGGCCTATCTGATCGAGGACGGCCAGGTTACGCGGCCGATCAAGGGTGCGACCCTGATCGGCAACGGGCCTGATGTTCTGACCCAGGTTTCGATGGTCGGTAACGATTTGCAGCTCGACTCCGGAATCGGCACCTGCGGCAAGGATGGCCAATCGGTGCCGGTAGGAGTCGGCCTGCCCACCATCAGGATTGACCGGCTCACAGTTGGCGGAACGCAAGCCTGAGGAGAATTCCGATTGATGACGTCCGTTGGCTTTGAATTGGCTGAATGGGTGCTCGAACATGCACGTAAAAGCGGCGCCAGCGCGGCCGAAGTCCTGATCGTCAACGCTGAGGGGCTTTCAGCCGGGGTGCGGCTCGGCCGCGTCGAAAAGCTGAAGAGCTCGCGCGATCGGCGGCTCGGCCTTAGAGTTTTCACAGGCCAGTCGTCGGCGACTGCGTCGACCGGCGAATTTGAGCGCGATTCTCTGGCGCAGTTTGTTGTCGAGACGGTCGAGCTCGCCCGGCTCACCGCCCCCGATCCATGGTCGGGCCTGCCCGATCCGAAGCTCCACCCGAGCCGATTGCCGGAACTCGACCTCGCCGATAACGCCGCAGGCGTGATCGACGCCGACCGCGCGCTCGCGCACGCACGCGAGGCGGAGAATGCCGCGCTCGCTTTCGATCCGCGTATCAAAAACTCGGAAGGAGCCGCGTTCGACTCGGGCTTCCATCAGTTGGTCTTCGCCAACAGTCAGGGATTCTGCGGCCAGTATGGCGCCACCGCCTATAGCCTCTTTGTCGCACCTCTGGCCCAATCTGATGGTTCGATGCAGCGTGACCATTGGTACAGCGTCGCGCGGCACTACGATAAGCTCGAAAGCGCCGAATCGATCGGCCGTACTGCGGCAATGCGCGCGCTGAGACGGCTGGGCGCGCGGAAAATCAAAAGCACACGCGCGCCGGTTATTTTCGACCCCGAAATGGCGGCAGGACTGGCGCGTTCGCTGGTCGGCGCGGCCAGCGGTCCCGCGCTTTACAAAGGCGCCTCCTTTTTGCTCGACAAGCTCGGATGTGAGGTCGCGTCGCCGCAGGTCACGATTATCGACGACGCGCTGATGCGCGGCGGGCTTGGCTCGAAGCCCTTCGACGGTGAGGGCCTGGCCACGCGTCGCCAGACCGTGGTCGACAAGGGGAGACTCGCGACCTACCTGCTCGACAGTTATTCCGCGCGCAAGCTTAAGCTCGAACCTACCGGCAACGCCTCGCGAGGGATCGGTGATGCGCCAGGTGTTAGCCCGACTAATCTTTACGTTGAACCCGGCCCATACACGCAAGAAGAGATCATCGCTTCGGTCCGGAGCGGTCTTTTCGTGACCGAGCTGATCGGTTTTGGCGTGAACAGCGTGACCGGAGATTATTCGCGTGGCGCCAGCGGCATCTGGATCGAGAACGGCCAGCTCACCTACCCCTGTCAGGAAATTACCATCGCCGGAAATCTGAAAGAAATGTTCCTTTCTATCGAAATGGTTGGTAACGATCTTGCCTGGAAATCGTCGATCGCGTCACCCACGCTAAAAATAAGCGACATGACTATAGCCGGAAGCTAACGGCTATATCCGTCTATACTTACTTCAAATTCTCCTGACTTCCTGATCCCGGCGAGACGAATGACCACCTCGGAACTCTCGTACGGTCTGCTGGCGACACACACAAAGCACGATCGATCTCTGGATTCGAGTGAAGCGCTGAATGGTGTCTGATAGTGGCGCTCGGTCGGGCTCGATAGTTGCAAAAGCTCCTGGCGCACAGTGACTTTGTAGCAAATTCGCGCATCGTTTCGTAGCGATGGCGGTGCGGGCGAGGCCGCGGATATGTGAGTTTTGATCGCCGTTGCATGCTCGGATGCCTTAGAGGGCATGTATAAACATAATGTAAGTTGCTCGGATAAATATCAGTTATGATTCCACTTGACTATTTGTGTGGTTCCTTTGTAAGCAAATGAGGGGGCACAAGTAGTCTCGCGAAGGGCGGGAAAGCTGGAAAGCTGACGGTTGGGCGGGGTGGTCGCGTGACATTGCTACCAGGAGCAACTGCTGGCGAGGCCGGCGGGGATAGAAGCATCGACAAAAAGTGTCGTTGCGCTTAGGGTCAAAAAGGGGGAATGGCAATGAGTTCACAACCGTTTGCGCAGGGTCAGAGCAGACTACTGGCGCAGCTTGAGCAATGCGGTCTACCGAAAACCGCGATAACCGCGCTGGTGGGTCGGCACACTCTGGTGCGCTACCCCAAAGGGTCGCCTTTGTTCCTGCAGGGCTCGCCTGCCGACGTCGTGTTCGCGGTTTTTTCCGGGCTGGTAAAAAATTTATTGTCCCAGGGCTGAGGGCAGCAGAATCCTGGTCGAGTTGGCGGGCCCCGGCGACGTGGTTGGATACGCCGATTTCCTCGATAGCAATAATCAGCGCTCCCAGGTGTTTGAGGCGCACGCCCTGACGAGCTGTTGTGTGGCGCTGTTCACGCGCCAGCACGTGCTGAAGATGCTCAAAGGGCTGGAGACAGGTGTGCTGATCCGTTTGCTTGAACTGGTGAATTCGTACTGGTCTTCGATAACCCATCGTTACGCGATGTTCCTCAGCATGTCGCTGCGCGAGCGTCTGGAGGTGGTGCTGAGCGATCTCGGAGGCCGGTTTGGAGTCAGCGAAGCGCGCGGAATTCTACTCACTCCGGAACTGGCGCAGGAAGAGCTGGCGGAAATGATCGGCAGTTCGCGGCCGATGGTGAGCAAGCTGCTGACTGAGATGACGGAGCGGGGCGTTATCGCGCGACAAGGGCGACGCTACATCCTGCTGCGTGGCGCTGGTCTCGATCTGGCGCCGCGAACGGTATCGAGAGTCGAGGCGGAAACGGTCACCGAAAACACGAGTGCCGGCCATGCGGTTGGCGACAGGGGCGTTATTCGCGGGCCGGCGCGGCCGGCCGCGGCATAGCGCGCAAGGTTTCCAAGCGCCGGCGCGCCGCCCGTCCGCCAATATTGCGCCGCTGAAGCTCGCGGCTGAACTCGCGCCTCGACCAGCCCGAGGCAAACTCCGCAAAATCGTCCGGTTATTCGGACCTTTTCGTCACTTCGCCTGCGACGAAAGCGTAGTTGCGTGTGTTCCCATAATGGTTAACTTGAAAAGGTTACGCTTTTTAGCGACTCATAGGATAAAGGTTAATGAATCTTAATCGTTTCACCGAGAAGGCTCAGGAGGCGCTCGGCCGCGCGCAATCGGCGGCGGCCAGCCGCCAGAACCAGGGCGTCGATGTCGAGCATCTGCTAAACGCGCTGCTTGAAGACGAGCAGGGCTTGGCCGCCTCGGTTCTGAAGCTCGCGGGCGTCGATCGCGCGGCGGTCGTCCGCAAGCTCGAGGCTGAGCTGGACAAAATCCCGCGTGTGAGCGGCAGCGGCGCGGACGCCGGACAGGCCTATGTCACCCAGCGTCTGGGCAGGGTACTGGCGCACGCCGAGCAGGAAGCGGGCAAGCTCAAGGACGAATACGTTTCGATCGAGCACATTCTGCTGGCGATCTTGGACGAGCCGGGCGCCGCTTCAAAAATTTTGCGCGAGGCAGGCCTAACTCATGACAAGCTGATGGACGCGCTCCAGAAGGTGCGAGGCCATCAGCGGGTTACCTCGCCCAATCCCGAGGCCACCTACCAGGCGCTTGAGCGCTACGGCCGCGATCTGACCCAACTGGCGACCACCGGCAAGCTTGACCCGGTGATCGGACGCGACGACGAGATTCGCCGCGTGATCCAGGTGTTGTCGCGGCGCACCAAGAATAATCCCGTGCTGATCGGCGAGCCCGGTGTGGGCAAGACCGCGATCGTCGAGGGACTGGCGCAGCGTATCGTGCGCGGCGACGTGCCCGAAGGACTAAAGAAGCGCCGGGTGGTGTCGCTCGATATGGGAGCGCTGGTAGCCGGCGCCAAGTTTCGCGGCGAATTCGAGGAACGCCTCAAGGCCGTGCTGAAGGAAGTCCAGGAGGCGGGGGGCGAGATAATTCTCTTCATCGACGAACTGCATACGGTGGTTGGCGCCGGTGCGGCCGAGGGCGCGATGGACGCGTCGAATCTGCTCAAACCGATGCTGGCGCGGGGCGAACTGCACTGTATTGGCGCGACCACGCTCGACGAATACCGCAAGCATATCGAAAAGGATGCCGCTCTCGAGCGCCGCTTTCAGCCGGTGCTGGTCGAGGAGCCGAGCGTCGAAGATACGATCTCGATCCTGCGCGGATTGAAGGAACGCTACGAGGTCCATCACGGCGTCAGGATCAAGGACGCCGCGCTGGTCACGGCGGCGATACTCTCCAAGCGCTATATTTCCGACCGTTTCCTGCCCGATAAGGCGATCGACTTGATCGACGAAGCGGCGGCAAAGCTGCGCACCGAAAAGGAATCGCTGCCGGTTGAGCTCGACGAGGTCAACCGCAGAATGATGCAACTGGAAATCGAGCGCGCGGCGCTCAAGCGCGAAACCGATCCGGCCTCGCGCGAGCGGCTGGAACGCATCGAGAAGGAGCTGGCCGAGGTTCGCGAGCGCCACGACGCGTTGCAAGCGCGATGGGAACAGGAAAGAGCGGGCCTGGAGGGCATCTCCAAGGTCAAGGCCGAGATCGAGCAGACCAGGCTGGCGATCGAGAAGGCGCGGCGCGATTACGATCTGAACAAGCTGGCCGAACTTCAGTACGGCAAACTCGCCGCGCTGGAAAAGCAACTCGCAGACGAAGAGACTCGCCTGGTTGATAAGGCTGCCGGCAGTGAGCGGCTGATCAAAGAAGAGGTCGACGAGGACGATATCGCTGCCGTGGTAGCGCGATGGACCGGGATTCCGGTATCGCGCCTGATGGAGGGCGAGATGCAGAAGCTCGCCCATCTCGAAGATCATCTGCACAAACGCGTGATCGGTCAGGACGAGGCGGTCTCGGCGGTGGCGGACGCGGTCGTGCGCGCGCGTGCCGGTCTCAAGGATCCCAACCGTCCGATCGGATCGTTCATTTTTCTGGGACCGACCGGCGTCGGCAAGACCGAACTCGCCCGCGCGCTGGCCGAGTTCCTGTTCGACAACGAAGCCGCGATGATCCGGATCGACATGTCCGAGTACACCGAGAAGCACACGGTGTCGCGCCTGGTGGGAGCGCCGCCAGGATACGTCGGCTACGAAGAGGGCGGCCAGTTGACCGAGGCGGTGCGCCGCAAGCCCTACTCGGTCGTGCTATTCGATGAAATCGAGAAGGCCCATCCGGAGGTCTTCAACATCCTGCTGCAACTGCTCGACGACGGCCGCCTGACCGACGGCCACGGCCGCACCGTGGATTTCAAGAACACGGTCGTGATCATGACTTCCAATATCGCGGGCGATGTCATCCTGTCGTTCAAGGGAAAGGATTACGACCGGATGAAGCAGCAGGCGCTCGATATCCTGCAGCGCAGCTTCCGGCCCGAGTTCCTCAACCGGATCGACGAGATCGTGGTGTTCCATCCGCTGACGCGCGAGCAACTGCGCGAAATCGTCGACATCCAGTTGCGCAAGCTGCGCGAGCGGCTCACTGAGCGCAAGATCGAACTCGAACTTACCGAGAAGGCGCGCGACTACTTCGCCGAGCGCGGCTACGACCCGGTCTACGGCGCGCGTCCGCTGCGCCGGCTGATCCAGCGCGAGTTGGAAAGCGCGATTGGCCGCAAGCTGATTTCCGGTGAGATACACGACAGCTCGCGCGTCGTGGTTGACGCTGGGCCGAAGGGCCTCGAACTTAGCAGCAAGCAATTGGCGACTGCCGCCTGAGCGGCAAGGCAGGTTTCGCGACCTGAAAGCGGCACAGTTTTGAACGGCTGTGCCGTTTTTCTTTTAGGACGAGCCGGAAAGACCACTGCTACTTAAGGTAGATCTGATGTTCAATCCATAGATAAATACGTTGACGCTGAGGTAGATCTGAGTGTACAGTAAATATGTGCGGGTGGAGGGTACGTGGGGTACGTTTAAGGAGAACGGAGTCAAAGCAGGCTGACGGACAGGTTTCCAGCCTGCAAAACACGGAGGGTCGTCATGAGCAGCATTCACAGAACTCACGTTTCGGTGGGAGTAACCGGTTATGAGAACCGACCAGATGCAGGATCGAGTCGAGGAACTAAGTATCGATGATTTTCCGACGAAAGACGAATTACTGGAGGAACGAGTCCCAAATCCGTATCCGGTGATCGCGCCCGTCCCTAAGGGTGTGATCGTGACGCCTCTGAAGGGCGTGGCCTCTGTGTGTGCTCACAGTGGACGGGGCGTTCCCACCCGCAGTGGCACTGGTAATTACGCTGGTATTTATATGGAGAAGAAGCGACTACAACTTGATTTTAGTGAGAGTGCTTATAGAGAGCTGCAAGAGCTGCAAGAGAGGCTCAACGCGCCTTCAAAGTCGGAAGTCATCCGAGACGCACTCGGAGTTCTCCGATGGCTACAAGATGAAGTCGACAAGAATCATCGCGTGCTGGTCGAGAAGCCTGAGGGAATAAGAGAGGTGGTCTTTCACTTTCTGACTCGTCGTTCGGAGCATGCCGGGTAGGTGTTTTGGATGGGCCTGACCCCCTGGATGGCGCTTGTCTTAGAGATGACGAGGACCGTCCTGTCTTGGCCTTCGGTGGCTTTGATCATGTTCGTCACCCTAATCGCAAAAACGAGGCGTCTCTCTTTCAAAGACTTCGCTGACATGGCGGGTCGGTTCGGCAGGGTCGCCATTTCATCTAAAGGTATCGAGTTTGAGTTTGTTGGGAGTTTTCCGACTGAGGAACAGTTACTTGAGGAATTGCCGTACACCAAGAGTGACCGCTCAGTTCCTCCTGGCGGACCTCCTGCATATAGCCCACCGAAGCGTCGATTCAGTTCCCGCGATGAATAGTCCTACCGGCGCGGAGTCGATGCGAGCGAGTGTTCTGCGGTGGACGCGCGCCGTAAACCGGCAGGATACCCAGAAGCGAAGACGGTCGAGCAGACGCATACCGGGTCGCGGCGCTCGGCGGCTCGATTAAGGCTCCGGCTCGGTCGCGATCGGATCCACAACTGATACCGTGGCGGATTCGGATAGTTGCTGCTTCCTGACCGTGAAGAAGAGCGCGCCGATCGTCATCGCGATCGCCAGGCACTCCAGCCGATTCAGGCGCTCGTGCTCGAAGATCACTCCGAGCGCTACCGCTATCGCCGGATTGGTGTAGGCGTGGCTGGTAAAGACCGCGGGCCGCGTATGGCGCAATAGAAAATTGTAGGCGCTGAATCCGATCAGCGAAGAAAAGATCGACAAGTACCCGAACGCGAGTATCGGTCGCATCGCAGGGACGCCGCTCAAGCGCTCGCCAACCGCCCATCCGAACACCGTAAGCATCAGGCCCCCGGATATCATCATCGCCGCGCTGCCCATCAGCCCGACGGGTAATGACACGCGCCGGCTGACGATCGAGCCGACCCCCCATCCCATCGCCGAAATCATCAGCACGACCGCGCCAATCGGCGAGGCCGACAGATCGGTTTCGAGATTCAGCAACACCACGCCGAGAAATCCGAGCCCCAGGCCGATCCATTCTCCGCGCGTCGGCCAGCGCTCCCAAAAAGCGGCGAACAGCACCGCCCACAACGGCGCGGTGGCGAAGCCCATCGCGGCCAGGCCCGAGCTTATCCACTGCTCGGCAAACACCAGGCCGCCATTTGCCATCATAATCAGGAAGACGCCCGCTCCTGTGGCCGCCAGCCACTCATGAGGCCGCGGAGATTTGGCACCGCGCAGCCACATGAAAGCGTACAGCACGCATCCGGCAAACAGGTAGCGCAATCCCGACATCAGAAATGGTGGGAAGCCCTCAAGCGCGATCCTGATCGCGAGGAAGGCCGAGCCCCAGATGGTGTAGATCGTCAGCAGCGCGGTCACCAGCGCCAGCGTCGAGGCCGTCTCTGGTGCGACGGCGACCGTCTCGGGCGGCGTCGTTGACGCGCCGGAGGTCGATTCGAATACTGCGAGCGGTTTTTGCACCGTTTAGAAAACCCAAGCCATTATAGCCATTGTCATCAAAGGTTCACTCCGCTCCGGTTGCTTTTTACTCGCCCGTTCGTGCAGTTAAAATCCAGCGGTAATGAGGGTGAAAAGATGGCGTCATCGTTTGTACGCTGTTAACGTGCTCGCGAAAGCCGTGTAACCTGCTTGGGAAATCAGCG
>JBEKLA010000078.1:0-16597 GCA_050010455.1 Binataceae bacterium (SeqCode)
CTAGTGTTGTGTCCCGTAATTAACTTGCATAATTCTTGCTTGCATATTCGGCATCAAATCCGATTAAGGAGAGATGCCGATGGCGATTGGGCGACCCAAGACGGAGCTGGTGTTGAGCGCTGAAGAGCACGCGCAGTTGTCCGCGCTGGCCGCCTCGCGCGCGCTGCCGCACGCGCTGGTGGCGCGGGCCAAGCTGGTGCTGTGGGCAGCGCAGGGCGAGAGCAACACCGCGATCGCTGAGCGTCTGGGCTGGAGCCTGCCGACGGTGGGCAAGTGGCGCGGGCGCTTCGTCGCGCAGCGGATGGCCGGTCTGCACGATGAATTGCGGCCCGGACGCCCGCGCAGCTACGGCGACGAACGGGTAGCCGAACTGATCAATCGGGTTCTGCGCAGCAAGCCCAAAAACGCCACCCATTGGAGCGTGCGCTCGGTGGCCGAGGAAACCGCAATCTCCAAGAGCACCGTGGCGCGCTACTTCGCGCTGTTTGGCCTGCAACCCCATCGCGCCAAGAGCTTCAAGCTCTCCACCGACCCGTTCTTCGTGGAAAAAGTGCGCGACGTGGTGGGGCTTTACCTC
Organism: Binataceae bacterium (SeqCode); assembly: GCA_050010455.1. Taxonomy (GTDB): domain Bacteria; phylum Desulfobacterota; class Binatia; order Binatales; family Binataceae; genus DATJOQ01. Next base: position 578 of record JBEKLA010000078.1, read on the forward strand.
AACCCGCCGGACCACGCGCTGGTGTTGTGTGTAGATGAGAAGAGCCAGGTTCAGGCGCTGGAACGCACCCAGCCGGTGCTGCCGATGGGTCTGGGCTATCTCGAAGGGGTGACCCACGACTACTATCGGCACGGCACCACCACGCTGTTCGCGGCGCTTAATGTGCTCGACGGGTCGGTCATCACCCAGTGCAAGCCGCGCCATCGCCATCAGGAGTTTCTCTCGTTCCTTAATCACCTCGACCGCAACGTTCCGGCCGACCTCGAAGTCCATCTGATCGCGGACAACTACGCCACCCACAAACATCCACGGGTCAAAGCCTGGCTCGCGCGTCATCTGCGTTTCGTCATCCATTACACGCCGACCTACTCCAGTTGGCTCAACCAGGTTGAGCGCTGGTTCGGGCTCATCACCCAGCACGCCATCCGCCGCGGCTCGTTTCGGAGCGTGCGCGAATTGGTCCACAAGATCGACCAATACGTCATTCACCACAACCTCCACCGCCGCCCCTTTGCCTGGACCGCCACCGCTGATTCCATCTTCGGAAAGCTTCAACGCCTTTGTAAACTTATTAACGGGACACAACACTAGAGTATTGCGGTTAGGCGGTCGGGGGCGCGGCGCGGGCATCGGCGGGTTGACGATCGAGTCAAATGCCGCAGCGCAAGACCCACCATGCGACTGCGTCACAGATACGTGCTTCATAGGCTGATACCTCTTGCGGCATTTGCGGCGATGCTGGCGCTGGCGGTTCCGGCGCTTGAGCGGGCCGCCCTATCAAACGGACGATCCGGAACCGACCGACTACCGGCATTTCGAAATCTATTTCTTCGATGGCGGCACGGCGACGCGCTCCGGGACTGGCCAACTGGCGGGAATAGACTTCAACTATGGCATAGCGCCCGAGTTCCAGGTGGACGTGGTCGTACCGGCCGGATTCGGTGATGCGGGCGTGGTTTTACCGGTCGGTTTCGGCAACGCCGTGCAGGGCCAAAACGCGGTGACTCTCGGCAATGTTCAGCTGGCATTGAAGTATCGCTTGCTGCATCAACGTGACATGGGCGTCGACGTCGCCTTCTATCCGCGCGTCTTCCTGCCGGCCGGCCCGGGCGAAGTCGGCGAAAGCTTTCCTTCGCTGTTTGTGCCGTTATGGCTGGAGAAAGATTTCGGCGCGTGGTCGACACTCGGAGGCGGCGGGTATCAAATCGACCGCGGCGGGAACTACCAGGACTACTACCAGCTCGGATGGGCGGTTACGCGGGAAGTGATGCCCCATCTTCGAATCGGTGCGGAAGTCTATTACCAGTCGCCCAATACCCGCGGGGGACTCGCTACTGCTGAAATCGATGTCGGCTTCACCTACGATCTCACCGATAACTTCCATCTGATCGCCACGGCAGGGCCGGGTATCGAGAACGCGAACGAGACTGATCGCTACTCATGGTATGGGGCCCTGCTGGTGACGTTGTAATCGTGCCGCGCGAGCGCAGCCCCAAAATCGACAGGACGGGAGCGATACGACAAGTGATAGATGATGTCCGATTGAACAAGGTCCCGGCAGTAACGCTGGCGTTCTGGATCGCGAAGATCGCGGCGACCACGCTGGGCGAGACCGGCGGAGACGCCGTCTCGATGTCGATGAACTTCGGGTATCTCGCCGCCACGGGCATTTTCGCGGCCGTCTTCGTCGTCGCCCTCGTGCTGCAAGTAGCGGAGCGACGCTACCGCCCGTTCAACTACTGGTTCGTCATCGTGGCGACGACCACCGTAGGGACGACCATCTCCGACTACCTCGATCGCACTGCGGGGCTGGGCTATCCGCTGACCTCGCTGATTCTGTTCGGCATGGTCCTGGCGTGTCTGGGCGCGTGGCGCCTCACCACCGGGAGCCTCTCCGTCGCGCGGGTTGCGGATTACAAAACGGAAATCTTTTATTGGACGACGATCCTGGCCTCGAACACGCTCGGCACCGCGCTTGGCGACTACCTGGCGGATTCCAGAGGCTTCGGCTTCGAGGGCGGCGCGCTGGTATTTGGCGGACTGATCGGGGTGGTCGTGGCGGCCTACTTCGCCACCAGAATCTCGCACACGATTTTGTTCTGGGCTGCCTTTATCCTGACGCGCCCGCTAGGGGCGACATTGGGCGACATCCTGACCAAGCCTCAAATCCAGGGTGGGCTGAACCTCGACCGCGTCGAATCGTCGCTGACGCTCGCGGCATTCATGACGGTCTGCATTGTGGCAACCAATCTGCGCAAGCCAGCTCCGACCGGGGCGATGGCACACTAGCAGGCTGTTGAAAGAAGGATTTTCGCAGCCCGCTTCTGTACTCCCCATACGGGGGAGCTGAATGAAAGAGTTCATCTCTTGACAGCGTGTCGAGGGTGGATTGCGCCAACAAGGGGAATGAAGGGGCGAAAGCTGCGCTGAAACGTCAATGATATCAGCAGCTTAGCGCTCCGGGTGCGAACCGGGACCGGGGGGCGTCAGGCCATCGGCCGAGGAACCTTCGCGAAGACTAACTGCCGGGTTCAAACCATCTCTACGAAGCTTGCGCGGACGGCGGCCTCGAGTTGCTCGGTTAACGCGGCGCGATACGAGGAGCTGCCCGATACGCCCGAGTGGCAAGACTCGCGCGCACTCGCCTACAATCTGCTGCAAAGGTACGCCATGTGGTGGGAGCCCGCTTACGACAAAACTATCTACCATGGCACGGAGCGCCCGCTGGTGCCGATCTTCTACCGCATTCACATTACTCGGATTACCGGCCACTGCGCCACCCACTGAGCCGAAATGGCGCCGCCGGCGCGCGGGGCGGCCTTATTCAGACTACCGGCAGGAACATGGCGCGGACGGCGGCCTCGAGATGCTCGGTCAACGCGGCGCGATCGTTCGAGCGCAAATCCGCAGTCGCGATCGGCGGGCCAAGACTCAGCCTCATCCGGCCGCCCGGTACCACCACCTTGGCGCCGCGCGGGAAGAAGGCTCCGCTGCCGCTGATCGCCATCGGAACGCACGGCAGCTTGGCCTGAATCGCAAGCCATGCCGCGCCCTGCTGAAAGGGATGGACCTGGTTGTCGTCGAAACGATGGCCCTCGGCGAAGACGCAGATGCAATAGCCGCGGCCACCGAGATCGACCGCCTGGCGCACGGTCGGCCCGCCGCGCTGGCGATCGACGACGATATGCCCCGACCGGCGCATCGCATAGCCGAAGAACGGGATCCGCAGCAGCTCCTTCTTGGCGAGAAAGCGCACCTGGCGCGGCATGTACGCTATCACCGCGAAGATGTCGAAGGCGCTCTGATGGTTGGTTACCAATACGAACCCATTCAGCGCGGCGATATTTTCGAGGCCCTCAAGTTCCACCGTGACACCGGAGGTCCAGATGATCAGGCGCGCCCACAGGCGACCGACCCAATTGGTGTAATCGCCGTGGGCGAACGGCGCGACGGCCGCGGCTATCGGCGCGCACACCGCCGTGTACAGCACCGCCATCACGGTTGCGGCTACGCCCCATGCGAACTTGAGCGCGGCGAGCGGCGCGCCGGCAACAGCGGGAGCTTCGACGTTTTGTCCCATCGCTGACGATCATCGCCCGAACTGAGGCGATGGCGCTAGAACTTGTAGCGGCTCGGCAGCCCGCGTCGCAAGCCCGTCGCTTGAGTTATGTTAGCACTGGTCTATGTTAATAAATCATATGAGCTCTACGATTCACGCCGGAGTCGTTTTTGTCACGTCGATGAACGAACGGCGAAGGGCGCTTCGATCTGGTGTGATCGCCGTGATGCTGATCGCGCTCATCGCGGGCGCGAGCGGCGTCGCGACCGCCGCCGACCAATCGGAACTCTCGGGGGAGACCGCATGCAGCGAGATTCGTTCGGAGGTCTCGCGGATGGCGAAAGCCGAACGCGCTGAGGCCGACGCTCTGCAATTGGCGGGTAAGGGCGGCGATTTGGCTCCGGTAGCGAGCCAGTTGAATGAGCTGCTGGCGAAGATTGCCGTCCTGCGCGGTACGCTCCACAAAATCAGCCAGAGCCGGCTGACGAAGGACCCAGACGTCGCGAATTGCCTCAAGCTCGGGTACCAGGCCCTCTAGAAGGCTGAGAAGCTGACGACCGAGGTCGAGCAAATTTTGCTTCAACAGGTTGGTAGCACACAGCCAGCGGAGACGCCTCTCGATGGACGTTGGCCCCGCGCGTCGTGATCTCGAACTGATCTTCCGCGGCGCGATTAGCGCGGTCGAGCCACGCCGGCTGGTTGCGCGAGCGCTATCCGGAGAGGTCACGGGCGGCGAGCGGGCGCCTGCGATGCTCGCGGCGTCGCGGCGGATCTTCGTGCTAGCTGTGGGCAAGGCCGCGTTGGGAATGGCGCGAGGAATCGAAGCCATATGCGGTGCCAAGATTGCCGCGTCGATAGTGATCGTGCCCGCGGGAGGCGGCGTCGATACCGACACGCCGCCGTTACCGGATGGACGGTTCACGATGTATCGCGGCGGCCATCCGATTCCGAATGCGGAGTCGGAGGATGGCGCCAAGGCCGGCCTCGCGATTGCGCGCGAAGCGGGTCCGGGCGATCTGCTGATCGTCGCGATCAGCGGCGGCGCCTCCGCGCTGATGGCGTTGCCCGATGGCGCGCTCACGCTGGCGGACAAGATCGCCATGACCGGGTTGCTGCTGGCGGCCGGCGCTTCGATCGGCGAGCTCAATACGGTGCGGCGTCATCTGTCGGCGATCAAAGGTGGTCGGCTGCTACGCTCGGTCGGCGGCGCTGACGTGCTCGGGCTGATGCTCTCCGACGTCGCGGGGAACGATCTCGCGGCGATCGGGTCGGGACCGACGAGCGCGGACGCCAGCACATACGCCGACGCGCGAGCGGTGCTAATTCGCTACGGTCTGTGGGATCGCGTGTCGGCCGCCGTCCGCAATCATCTGGAGAGCGGCGTCGCGGGGAATCTCGTCGAGACCGTGAAACCGCGCGATCCCGTGCTGGCGCGAGTCACCAATCTGATTATCGGTGAGAACGCGACGGCGCTAGCAGGAGCACGCGAGGCGGCAATCTCGATCGGCTACAAGGTCGATGGTTGGCGCGAACTTTACGGCGAGGCTCGCGAGATCGGGCGGGCACTCGCGGCTCATCTATCAGCGATGCGCGAGCGGCGGCTCTGCGTGTTGGCGGGCGGCGAGCCCGTCGTGACGGTTCGAGGCGACGGCCGCGGCGGGCGCGCCCAGGAACTCGCGCTGTCGCTCGCTCTCGAACTCGGGCGAATCGGCCACGAGCGGAGAATCGCGATACTCGCCGCGGGTACCGACGGTATCGACGGGCCGACCGACGCGGCCGGCGCGTTCGTCTTCCCCGATAGCGCCGCACGCGCGCTAGCGGCGGGCGTCGACCCCGAGGCGGCGATGGCGCGCAACGATTCTTATCGCGTCTTCGACGCGCTCGGCGATCTGTTTCGTCCCGGTCCGACCGGCACAAACGTGGCCGATATCGTGGTTGCCCTGATAGACGACAGTCCGTTCCGCCCGGCCGCGTGATGGCCTCGCTCAAGCCGGCTCCAGTCCGCGACGATCAGATTTCACGCTTCGCCACGGCGACGTTCGACGTTGCGATAATCGGCGGCGGGATAAACGGCGCGGCGGTCGCGCGCGACGCCGCGATGCGCGGGCTCAGCGTCGCGCTGTTCGACAAGGGCGATTTCGCCGGCGCCACGTCGTCGCGCTCCTCGAAACTGATCCACGGGGGCTTACGATACCTGGCGCAAGGACGTCTGGGCATGGTCCGCGAGGCGTTACACGAGCGAGAGCGGTTGCGGCTCGCCACCGCGCCGCATCTGGTTTGGCCAACGCGTTTCCTGATTCCGGCTTACGCGGGGATGGGGCCGGGGCGGATCGCGCTCGGCGCGGGACTGGCCCTCTACGACCTTTTCGCGCGCACCGCGAGCGCCGAGCGCCATCGTAATCTCAGCGCCGCCGAAGTGAGCGCTCTCGAACCGGCGCTCGGGCGCGAGCGCCTGCGAGGCGGCGTACTCTATTACGACGCCTCGACTGACGACGCGCGTCTGACCTGGGAAAACGCGCTCGACGCCTTCGAACACGGCGCCGCGATCGCGAATTACGTGGCGCTGGAAGGCTTCGCTATCGAAGGCGGACGGCTCGCCGCGGCGGCGGTCCGCGATCTCTTGACCGGCCGTGCGATCGAGCTGCGCGCGCGGATGTTCGTAAACGCCGCCGGCCCGTGGACCGACGAAGTGCGGCGAATCGACGAGCCTGGCATATCGCCGATCGTGCGTTTGACCAAGGGCAGCCATCTGCTGATCGCGCGCTCGCGAATTCCGATCCGCGAAGCGTTGGCGCTCAGCGTCGGCGACGGCCGAATCATCTTTGTCATCCCACGCGACGGATACGTGCTGGTCGGGACTACCGACACCGACTTCGTCGGCGATCGCGAGCGCGTCGCGGCCGACGCGGCTGACGTGGAGTATCTGCTCGCGATGCTCGATCGCTTTTTGCCCGAGTTGCGCTTGAGCGAGCGCGCCGTCGAGTCGAGCTTCGCCGGGTTGCGTTCATTAGTGGCGAACGGCAGCATCGCGCCGTCGTCGGTGTCGCGCGAGGAGATGATTCTTGAGAGCGGCTCCGGGATGCTCACGATCGCCGGCGGCAAGCTGACGACCCATCGCGCGATCGCGCAACGAGCCGTCGATCGAATCATGCGCAACTTGGGACGGCCGCCGGGAAGATGCCCCACGCTCGACGCGCCGCTTCCCGGCGCGCGTCCGGTCGGCGACGGGCGGGCGTTAGAAGCCGGGTCGCGCGAGTGTCTCGATGCGCTGGCGGCGTCGGTTCGCGCGCGACTGGTCTCGCGCTACGGCACGCGCGCGCCGATCGTGGCCGGGCTGGCGCAAGAAGACTCCGAGCTGGCGCGTCCGCTCGATGCCGACTCGTGCGTTATCGGCGCCGAAGTTATCTTCGCTGTACGCAACGAGATGGCGCTGACGCTGAGCGATTGCCTGATGCGGCGTATCGGCTTGACGTGTAATCCTCGAGAGGCGAGAGCGGTAGCGGCGGCGGCGGCGCGCCTGATGGCGCGTGAACTCGGATGGAGCGCGGAGCGCGAACGGGTCGAGCAAGCAGGCTTGATCGCTGGCCTGGGCGGGGTTTCAAGTTGAAGGCGGTGCGCAAATCGGGGTCGGGTCGCGAGTTGAAGGTTCGCGCGCAGCGGTTAGCGGCCGCGCTTGCCCGGCTCTATCCCGAAGCGCGAATCAGCCTGGATTTCGCGAATCCGTGGCAGTGCCTGGTGGCAACCGTGCTGTCCGCGCAATGCACCGACGATCGCGTCAACAAGGTGACGCCCGAGCTGTTCAGGCGTATCCCGGATGTCGGCGCGATGGCGGCGGCGCCGCCGGAGGAGATCGAGCGGCTGATTGTGACCACTGGATTTTTCCGGCAGAAGGCCAAGTCGTTGCGCGGCGCGGCGCGCGCGATAATCGAAAAATTCGGCGGCGGGGTGCCGTCGACGATGGCGGAGCTGGTCACGCTTCCCGGAGTCGGGCGCAAGACCGCGAACGTTTTGCTCGGTCACGTGTTTGGCGAGCCGGGGATGGTGGTCGATACGCACGTCCGCCGCCTGGCGTTTCGCCTCGGTCTAACCAGGCAAACGGATCCTGATGTTATCGAGCTCGATTTACAAAAAATTCTGCCCGAACGTGAATGGACTCCATTCTCGATGCGTCTTATTCTGCATGGACGCCGAGTATGTATCGCACGCCGGCCGCGTTGCGAGAGCTGCGCGCTGTTGCCGGATTGCCCTCGCGTCGGCGTCAAGGCCGCGATGCGCCGACCGGAACCGTAGCCGCGGGCGCTCCGACTTTCATCTTTTCATATCAGTGTCAGTGCTTGACGCTGCTGGCGGTCTTGCTCGCACTGCTGCTGACGGTGTGGGTCGCAGAGTTGGGAGGACTCGCGTGGACAGCCGGCTTATTTACGCCTAACTGATTTGGCGGATGGTTTGGTGGCTTGGGTCCTGTCGGCCCGTGCGGTGGGAGGTAGTCGACAATCGTCTTACCGCCGAGTTTCGCGCGAGCGTTCCTGCTTACCACTTGGTTGAATTTCGCTTCGGGATGGTTCCAGTCGCGAGGATGCTCATGCCAGTATGCCGATCGAAACCATTCGGGATGCCGGCCGTGGTCGGCTCGAATCCATCCCGGATACGGCTCGGCCCATCGCGGATGATTAGCATAGAACCACGCCGGGTCGTGCCTGTGCCACCACCCCGCGTAACGCCAGACGTGATGCTCGTCGTAGGCGCCGTACGTCCACACCGGATACTCCGCCCAGAATGGATACGCGAACCATTCGGGATGACGTTCGTGGTCGGCTTGCCACCACTCTTCGCGCTCGACTACCCATTCGGGGTGGTATCTATATACCCACTCCGGATGATTGGCGTGCCAGTATCCCGCGTCGCGCCAAACCCCTTTTCGGTCCGCGTGTCCGTACCTTTGCGCCATCCCCGGTGCCGCGATGAAAATGGTGGTGCAGAAGATCAGAGCGGACAACAGTCTTGCCGTTTTCATCCGCATCCTCCGGTTATCCTCGAGTTATCATCCGGGCGGTTGGTCCGGACCCTCAGGCGGTTCGCCGGAGCCGCCTGAGGGCGGTTCCGGACTGCCGGTTTGATTGCAGTCATATTCACAGTGGTCCAGAGTTTGTTGGCAGGTTTCCTTGCATGCGATCAATCGCTGGCCTGCGCCGAAGATCTCGCTCAAGGAGCTGGGAACAGCCTGATTCTGGCATTGATTGTTACAATGAAGCGCGTCTTTACGGCACAACTCGGCGCATGCGTTTGGCGCGGCTGTCGGTATGGGTGTTTCGGCGCCAAGGGTTGTGACGGGCGGATGCGGATCGATGATCACGGCGACCTCGATGCTGTTCTTGACCTGAACCCGCGCGCCAAGAAAGTCCTTAGACTTCACCGCCGCGTCTTTCTTACCGAAGTCCGTCTTAACCCGACCGGACAGTTTCACCAAACTTGGCTCTCCAGCCGAGTTGGTAAACACGAGCGCAGCGACGTGGGGCAGATGATTGTGGTGTAGGTAATCGTTCAAATCGTCGCTCAACGTTCGGCTCAAAACCGGTGCGGAAGATCTCTTTCGGGGCGGGCTTGGCTTCGACTCCTCGGCTCCAGATGGTGGTTCCTCTTCATCCGGAGGTACCGCAGCGGCCTGTACGTGCGCGGCGACCTGCGCGGGCGTCGCGGCTGGTTGGGCGGCTTGGACAGCTATCGGAACTGAGGTCTGAGACTCAGAAGTCGGCGCTGGTTTGGCAGCGGGAGGCGCCCCTTGGTCCGGCAAGCTTTGTGCGGAACTGCCGCTTGGCTGCTGCGGCTTTGCGGAGGCCACGTTATTCTGCAGCTCGGCATTTCGCTGATTTCCGGATCGAAGATACAAAACGCCTGCTACGACGAGCACAGCAAGTCCCGCCGCCAAAGCGAGTATTGTCCACGGCGGCTGAAATGCGCGAACCGTCGAAGACGTTGGTCCCGGCGAATCCGGCTGTTTTACATTCGACAGAAGCTTGTTGAGCTGCTGCCAGCGCTCGTCTTGTTCCTGGATGCGCTGCTTGAGTAGTTGGATCTCTTCGTCCTGAGCCTTGGCCTTCTCCTCAAGGTTGCTAGTCGGTGTGGTGTGCTCCGGAACCTCATCGGTAGCGGCGGCGCTATCGTCTGGCTTCCCAGCTTGCTCGGAGCGACCCTCGCTAGACGTAGCCGGCGCCAACTCATCCGCAGGCTTCTCTCCGCCCGGAACCTCCGCCGGCGCTGATGAACTCTCCACGTCGTTGAGGGGAACGGTTCCCTGATCCGCTTCGCGATCGCTCTTGTCCGTAGGTCGATTCTCTGACACGGTTTTTGCCCCCGAACTAGTCGATCACTGAGCGATTACTGAGGTTCTACGCTCTCAAACGCAATATTTGACTCCCATGTCAAGGGTTTTGAGATTTCGAGTTGATATCAGATGGCGATGACGCAAACGGCGACAGGCAAGATTAACGCTTACGTAGCGGCTGAGCAGCGGCGGCCTCGGCCGATCGTCGTTCGGTGGCCGTGTTTGAACCGGTATCAGTCCGTGCGATAATATGCGTGATTCCTTGCAGCCCTGCGGGACGAGGTAATACGCCGTGAAGCTACGAATCGATGATATTACCGCCGAGGCCAAGGAGTTGGCGCTGGATGAGCCGGTGGCGGAGATTAATCGCTTGCTGGAACGTGGCCCGATTCGCGAATATCATCTGACCGAGGCGGTCGCCGTGGAGCTTTCCTACTACCGCTCCGGTATGGACGTGGTTTTTGCCGGCGCTCTGAAGGCGCCTGCCGAGGCTACATGCGCGCGATGTGCCGAGCAGTTCGCGACCTCGTGCGCGCGGTCGTTTCGCTTCGTGCTCGCGCCCAAAGCGGTAGGCGAACCGGACGGAGACCTGCGCGCCGAGGATCTCGAGTTTTCGTTTTACGAGGGCGAGGAAATCGACGTGTCGCCATTGATACGCGAGCAGGTGCTGCTGGCCCTGCCGACCCGTCCGCTATGCAAGGAAGATTGCCGCGGGCTGTGCCCGCAATGCGGCGCCAACTTGAATCGCGAAGCGTGTGGATGTGCCGTTGCGGCGCAGGATCTGCGCTTCGGAATTCTACGTACGTTAAAGGTCCAGCGTTCCTGACGCTGGCTTGATCCAAACCGGAAAGGAACGTTTGCCATGCCCGTACCAAAACGACGCACATCTCACTCCAAGCGCAACAAGCGCCGCGCCCACGACGCTCTGACCGCCGTGAACCCGAGCGCCTGCCCGCAATGCGGCGAGCCCCGGATGCCGCATCGTGTGTGCCGCCATTGCGGCAGCTATCGCGGCCGGGAAATGGCCGAGGTTCAGGAGTAGGGCGCCCGGGAGGTTTGGTTGAAGATAGCGCTCGACGCTATGGGCGGCGACTACGCGCCACGCGCCACGGTTGAGGGCGCCGTCGCGGCCGCTCGCGATCTCGGAATCGGCGTAGTCCTGGTCGGCGATCGCGCCAAGCTGGAGAAAGAACTCGCCGAGCACAACACCAGTGGTCTCGATATAACGATCGAGCATGCCGCCGAAGTCGTAACCATGGAGGACTCGCCGCTCGAGTCGATCATGGTCAAACACGACTCGTCCCTGCATGTGAGCTTCGAACTGCTCAAGCGCGGCGCGGTTGATGCGGTAGTCAGCGCCGGTAATTCGGGCGCGATGATGACGGCGGCGATGGTGATCCTCGGGAATCTGCCCGGAGTTGACCGCCCGGCGATCGCGTCGCTGGTGCCTTCGAGCGAAGGGCTGACGCTGTTGATAGACGCGGGCGCGAATACCGAGGTCAAGCCGTTCAACCTGGTGCAGTTTGCCGTGATGGGCCATCTTTACGCCCATCATGTGCTGAAACTGGAGCGGCCTCGCGTAGCGATCCTGTCCAACGGCGAAGAAGACTCCAAGGGCACCGACGTGACCCGCGCGGCCGCGGCGACGCTGCGCACGATGACCGACGATATCAACTATGTCGGCTATGCCGAGGGACGCGACGTCAATATCGGCAAGGTCGATGTTGTGGTCACCGACGGCTTCACCGGCAACGTGATGCTGAAGACGATGGAGGGGTTCGCCCAGTTCGCCTTCGGCTGTATGCGCGAGCTGTTCACGCCCGGGATGCGCGGCAGCCTGGCCTACCTGCTGATCCGCAAGCGTATCACGGCGCTGCGCCAGCGCTTCGACAAGTCCGAATACGGCGGCGCGCCGCTGTTGGGCGTCAACGGAGTGGCGATCGTCGCGCACGGTTCGTCCAACGCTCGCGCTATTCGCAACGCGCTGCGCGCGGCGGCCGATCAGGCGGTGAGCAAACAGATAAATCCCGCGATCGTCGAGATGCTGGGCCATGTGCCGATGGCGGCGCCCGCAAAAGGCAAGGGAGTGCGCGCGCTGTTCGATCGCATCCGCGAGCGGCTGCATCGCCACAATCGCGAAACCGATCGTGGCAAGCGCGCGCCAGGCCCGTCTGCGGGCGAGGTTCTCAAGCCGCGGTCGACCGGACCTCTAAGCCGGCCCGACGACGACAAGCTCAAGGCCCATCCGGGCGAGCCGTCGTTAGACCTGACGCAACAGCCCAACGGTGCGAGCGCGCCGCAAGATCGAAGCGCCAAGCCGTCGGACGAGGCTGCGCCGGCTACCGATCAGAACCCTCCGCCCAAGAGCCATCCGTCCTAACTCGCCACTCGCTCAGGACTTAACAAATGAAATACGCGTTTCTATTTCCCGGCCAGGGATCGCAGCGGGTCGGTATGGGAATCGAATTGGCCACCAATTTTCCCGCCGCTCGCACGACCTACGAAGAAGCCGACGAGGCGCTCGGTTTCGCACTGTCGCGTCTTTGTTTCGAAGGACCCGAAGAATCGCTGCGGATGACCATCAACACCCAGCCCGCGATTCTGACCACCTCGATCGCGGCGCTGCGCGTGCTGCGGAGCGAATGCGGAATCGAAGCGGAAGTCGCGGCGGGCCATAGTCTGGGCGAATACAGCGCGCTCTTCGCGGCTGGTGCGCTCGAATTCGCCGACGCTGTGCGCGCGGTGCGCGAACGCGGCCGCCTGATGCAGGAGGCGTGTCCGGCAGGGCAGGGCTCGATGGCAGCATTAATCGGGCTCGAACCTAAAGTAGTAGATGAGATTTGCGCTGAGGCTTCGACTGGCGGCGAATTCGCGACGCCGGCGAATCTCAATGCGCCGGGCCAGATCGTAATCGCCGGCCACGCTGGTGCGGTCAAGCGCGCGATCGAAATGGCCAAGAATCGCGGCAGCAAGATGTCGGTTGAGCTCAACGTCAGCGCGCCGTTCCATTGCGCCCTGATGCAGCCGGCGCGCGACGGAATGCGCCCGGTGCTGGAGAAGCTCACGATACGGCCGCTCAAGTTCGGCGTGATCGCCAACGTCACTGCCGCGGTGAACCGCGAGCAGAGCCGTGTGGTGCCGCTGCTGCTGGAACAGATCACGGCACCGGTCAGATGGGAAGAATCGATGGGGACGCTGGCGGCGCAAGGCGTCGACGCGGCGATCGAGATCGGATGCGGGCGAGTGCTGGGCGGGATGATGCGGCGAATCAACAAGAGCCTGAAGGTTGTTGCGCTTGAGGACTTGGCGTCGCTGAAGGCGCTTCAGGTTGTCCCCGCCGGCGCCTGAAGCTGCCCGTCGCACCCGTCGCGGTCTAGGTGCGAAATAGTAGTAACCCCTTGCTTTCCAAGGCTCTTTTGCTAAACCACGCGCATGAGGTTCCGCCACGCCCCCGCGCTCGCGCTTGTGGGCTGATAGCGATATCGGAGGTATCTGAAATGAGTTGGCAGGGACCAATCAGGATAGGAGAACTCGGCACCGATCTGGTGCGCCCACCTGAGTCTCAAGGTGTGTATGTCATTTCCGAAACCAAGTGGGTTAAGGAACCTACCAACAAGGATCACGTTATCTATGTCGGCAAGGCCGGTACTCTTCGTTGGAGATTGGGCGAGATTGTTGCGGTACTGCTCGGCTTCGGGCCGTCGGGTGAACTTCGGTATTTGCATGGTCGCGCGCGGCGGATTTTTCACAGCAACTGCCATTCCGATATAGCCGAATCCGCTAAGCTCTTTCTCGGATGGCTTGAGATCACTAGCCGCGAATGTATCGACTGCGAAGAGGCGAAACTCTTTGACAAGTTCTACCCTACGGGAGAACTCAATTTCGCGAAGAAACCAAAATGTTCCCAGCACCGCCTTGGGAAGTGACCCCGCCGTATCACCGGCGAGTCCCGCAACTTAAGACACTGACGCCTGAATTAAGCCAGTACCTGGCTCTCGGCCAACTTGCCAGTGGCGCCTTAAGTCCCTATGCTCTGTAAACTTATCCTTAGGCCGGCGCCAGGAGGGCATTGGTAACGATGGCAGGAGAGGTCGAAAATAGAGTTCGTGAGATTATCAGCGAGCAACTGGGCGTTGCCGCTAACGAGGTGACTCCAGAGGCCTCGTTTATCGAAGATCTGGGTGCCGACTCGCTCGATATCGTGGAGCTGGTGATGGCGCTTGAAGAAGAGTACGGCATGGAAATCTCGGACGAGGACGCCGAGAAGATCCGCACGGTCAAGGATGTCGTCGGCTATATCGAGGCCCACAAGAAGTGAGCCTGTGACGCCGTGAGCCGCGCGGCCTATGCTCGTATAGCCGATTCCGATAATCACGGCGCTAATGCGCTGGCGTTGCGATCAAGCGGCGTCGGCGCGACATCCGAGACTTGCCCGCACGGAAGTGGCCGGCGCGCCAGGCGTCCGGCCATTGGCCGGTTGCTTCTAATACGACTCGGTCTCGCGCAATCGCGAAGGCCGCGCTCGCTTGCGGCCGACTCCGCCTGAGCGCGCGCGAAACCACCTATGCGATGTCCCTTTTGCCGCCATACTGAAGACCGCGTAATCGACTCGCGGAACTCGGGCGAGGGCAGTACGATCCGGCGGCGTCGTTTGTGTGCGTTTTGCAAGCGTCGCTTCACTACCTACGAGCGGGTCGAAGAGATCGCGCCGATGGTGGTGAAGAAGGACGGCCGCCGCGAGCCGTACGATCGCGCCAAGGTTATCGCGGGTCTCAAGAAGGCGTGCGAGAAGCGCCCGGTCTCGATGGAGACGATCGAGCAGATCGCGGATCGAATCGAGACGGCGGTGCTCGAAAGCGGTGACAAAGAGGTGCCGGGTTCCTTTATCGGCGGAGCCGTGATGGCCGAGCTGCATCAGATAGACCAGGTCGCCTATGTGCGGTTCGCCTCGGTCTATCGCTCCTTCAAAGATATCAACGAGTTCATGCACGAACTCGAAGAGCTGATTAAACAGCGCGAGCACAGCGGCATCGCCAAACCGCAGGCGAAAGACAAGAAGGGCGGCGCGGTTTCTTAGCGTGCCGGCGAGGGCCGCAAGCGAGGAATCCCGGCCTTAACGAACATCTTTTTAGGCTCCTATGGCGGCGGGCGAGAGTTCTGAGCTCGATCGAGATTGGATGCGCCGGGCGATCGCTCTGGCGCGGGCCGGAGTCGGACGGACCTCGCCAAATCCCTCGGTCGGATGCGTAATCCTGAATCGCGACGGTGCAGTGGCAGGCGAGGGCGCGACCGCCTCGGGCGGACGGCCGCACGCCGAAACGATCGCGCTGGCGGCTGCCGAATCCGCCGCGCGGGGTGGCACCGCATACGTCTCTTTCGAACCGTGCGCCCATCGCGGAAAAACGCCGCCGTGCGCCGACGCGTTGATCGAGGCCGGCTTGAAGCGCGTCGTGGTGGGATGCCTCGATCCTTATCCACCGGTGCGCGGTCGTGGCGTGGCGCGCCTCAGAAAAGCCGGTATCGAGGTGACCCTCGGCGTCCTGGAAAACGAATGCCAACGTGTGAACGAAGGGTTCATCACGCGCGTGACGCGGCGCCGTCCGTTCGTGATGCTGAAACTCGCGATGACGCTCGACGGACGAATCGCGACCCGCAGCGGCGATTCGCGCTGGATCTCGTCGGAGGATTCGCGCGAGCTGGTCCATCGATGGCGCGCCGAGTACGACGCCGTGATGGTGGGCGCGGGCAGCGTGATCGCGGATAATCCGCGGCTTACATGCCGAATCGAGGGGGGTCGCGACCCGATGCGGATAATCGTCGACGGGCGGCTGCGCAGCCCCGCAGACGCGGTCGTCTTCAGCCAGCGCTCCTCCGCTATCACGATGCTGGTAACGGCGCCGGAGCGGCTCGCCAAGGCGCGGCGTTCTTACGGCTCGCGTGGGGTGGAAATTGTTGGCGTTACGGGGAGTCGCGGCGAGATCCAGATTGTCGAGTTGATGCGGGAGCTGGCGCGCCGGGGATGTTCGAAAGTGATGATCGAGGGCGGGGCGCATCTCGCGGGCGCCGCTTTACGCGCCGGAATTGTCGACAGGGTGGCGATGTTTATCGCTCCGAAGATAATCGGCGGGGGGGTGGGCGC
>JBEKLA010000079.1:0-15304 GCA_050010455.1 Binataceae bacterium (SeqCode)
TCACAAGTATTACGCTGCGGCAGCATGAGCCGGCGCGGCGGCCGCGGGTGAAGGGGAACGTGCCCGGGACCTCGACCGCGCGATTCGATCCGTTGACATCCTCGGGACCGTAGAAATCCTTGATGGGAATTCCCGACGGCGTGTAGCAGCCATTAGCTTCGGCTTTCTCGGGCGTCCCTTCCGAAACCGCGCTCGCGTGCTTGTCGATCCGGTTGACTATCAGCCGCTGGTCGTATGCTTGGCAAGCCGCACCAAAGCGACGACATTATCCGTAAACAATGTTGTCCCAGTCAGGAATCTCGCCGTCGAGGACAACTTTTCGAAGCGCCTCGGCGACGATTTTACAACCTTCGCTCAGCAGCTCTTTTTCACTCTTCGTCGCCTCAATCTTTCCCACGTGCACCGCCCGCGACCGGGTGCCATAAATGCGTCCTACGAGTTTAGCTAATTCACGCCTCTCCGAGGGGTGGTTCGGAGGAACCTCGCGACGCGAAGCTTCAGAGAGAAAGTCTGTTCGCCTCGGTCGGCATGGCTACTATGGAAGAAAAGACTCTCGAAGGCTATTCCCAAGTCAATGGCTCGATCAGTCAGATCGTGCCGACTTAAAGCCGAATTCAGCCTTTCTACAGAGATTCTTAACACTTTTGTGAGCGTATCGGGTAGCGAAAGATATTTCCCACACAGCTCGCCGGCCATCTTGTGTGCGGCAACCGGAAGCACTGACCTAATTGCGTTATCCCGAGGAAAATAAAGTCCTTCTGCCTGCACGGACTTGTCACCGCATGGAATGTACCGGTCTGTCTCTTCCCATATTCCAAAAAAGCACACGTGATTCGGGCCGACTATGCATAGTGCTTGTATGAACGCTGCTACTAAGCCCAACATCCGACCTAGGTGGGCGCCAGAAATGGCGAGGTAATAGCCCTCCTCCTCTACTGCTTTCGGCCGTTGCGTTTGCAGGACGAGAGCGGAAGGCATTGTGCTTTCACCAATAACATACTCAGACAACCACTCGAGCTTTTCCTCTACATGGCGCGAGACGAAAAGCCGCTTCGTCTGAGAGTCGGGAACAGCAGTAAAAGGTACGAGAACAACGCCCTCAGAGAGCCGTATCGGTTCTGAAACCGCTAGGTTCAATGGCACGATCGTTCGAACCGGAACAGTCTCAGCAGCAGCGTACTTATCGAGATCCGAAACAGCTCGGTCAGCTGCGAGCGAAAGGTCGAGCTCTTTTGCTAGGGTCTGCGTACGCGCTACCAACCATTCAGCTAAGTCATGTCTCCCTGGGCAAAGGCCAAAATTCAGCGAAAGCTGCAATCTCCCATCGAAGAGCTTTGCAGCCGGGTACCTAGACAGCATATCGCTGAGCGGCTCAATGAACTCGGAGTCGGCAGCAGTTTGGTCCAATACCCCCGCGCCACGATGGTCCACAGCCAGTTCGCGGGCGGCGACCGAAAGGGCATCAACTAGCTCCAATTTATCTGTCATGCTGGGATTTCGAGCTTGTTTTTGTTAGCGACGCGTCAGACATTCACTCATGATCACTTCTTTTATTGCCGGAACAAAGGGGCCAACGCCAGCGCCATTTTGCCAAACTCCAGGCGCTGCCTAAGCCCTAAAGGCACTCGACGCCTAATCAAATCGAGATGAGGCATTTGTGAGCGTCGCCGAAGGAGTGCGACAGATCGCAGAGCAGTCGCTACATGAAATGGCACTAATCTGGCCCCAGAACAATTCGCTGGGCGGCCGATCGCATGAGTGCCCGATCTTATTGGTGGGCGGTGCGGGTTTCGAACCTGCGACCCCCGGCTTGTAAGGCCGATGCTCTACCACTGAGCTAACCGCCCACGTATACGCTATTGCTTGATCCCGCTCAGCGCCTCCAATGCTGCCGCAAGCGCCTGCGTGCCGTCTAGATCGTGACCCAACGCCGCGGCCGAATCGAACATCGCGCTGACTAGCGAAAGGCCCGGCAGCGGCGTCTTGCTTTCGCGTGCCACCTCCGCCACCAGGCGAAGGTCCTTGCGTATCAGCTTGATGAAAAAGCCGGGCCGGTAATCGCGCGCGATTATCTTCGGGCCGAGATTGTTGAGCTGCCAGGAACTCGCGGCGCCGGCGCCGATCGCCTCGAGCACCAACGCGGGATCGAGTCCGCCGCGCGACGCCAGTGACAGTGCCTCGACGGTGGCCTCAAGGGTTAGCGTGACCGCGACCTGATTGACCAGCTTCGTCATCTGGCCCGCGCTGGCCGGCCCCATATGCGTGACGCGCTTGCCGAGCAATTCCAGGAGCGGGCGCGCGCGGCTGAAAGCAGCTTCGCTGCCGCCCACCATTATAGTAAGCGTCCCTTCGATCGCCCCGCTCTCGCCGCCCGATACCGGAGCGTCGATGAAGTCGATACCCCGCGCCGCCATCGAGGCCGCAAGCGCGCGCGCGGCCGCCGGCGCGATCGTGCTCATGTCGATGATTATCTGGCCGGCTTCGAGCGCCGGCTCCATCGCAGCGATCGCATTCTCGACATCGGGCGTATCGGGAAGCATCAGGAAGATAGTCTCGGCACCGTACGCTGCCTCAGCCGGATCGAGACCCATCTCGGCACCATCGGCAGCAAGCGCGGCCGCCTTGTGGAGGCTGCGATTGAACACGCGCAATCGATGGCCGGCGCGTATCAGCCGTCGCGCCATCGGCGCGCCCATGATTCCGGTTCCGATCCAAGCGATATCCACAAAAACTCCTGCCGCCTTCTATGGCATCCGGCCTAATCGCGGCGTCGCGTTCGGCGCTACGGTGACGGCAGCATACAGCACACGCCTTGGTGTTTGAAAATGAAGGGGCCGGATGTCTGAGACATCCGGCCCTGTTGCTTGATGGCCTTAAGCTTAGGCGGCGGCCTTGGCGGTCGCGCCGGCGCCCGCGTCTTCCGCAATCGAGCCGCGCTTGGAGAGGATGACCGCTGTCGCCAGCAGACCGACAGAGAGTATCACTACCAGCACTCGTCCGACCGTGACTGCGGAGATGGTAGCCGGGGCAAACGGTGCGGCCAGGATTGCGACCAAGTTCATGACCTTGATCATCGGGTTGAGCGCCGGTCCGGCGGTGTCCTTAAACGGGTCGCCAACGGTGTCGCCCACGACCGCGGCTTTATGGACGTCGGTGCCCTTGCCGCCAAGGAAGCCGTCTTCGATCTTCTTCTTGGCGTTGTCCCAGGTCGCACCGGCGTTGGCCATCATCACCGCCATCAACTGGCCGGTGAGAATCGCGCCGCCGAGGAAGCCGCCGAGCGCGCCGACGCCGAGCCCGAAGCCCACCGCCAATGGTGCGAAGATCGCCAGGATGCCGGGACCGAGCAGCTCCTTTTGCGCGGTGGCGGTGACGATATCGACGCAGCGGCTGTAGTCCGGCTTTTCTGTGTACTCCATGATGCCGGGATGCTCGCGGAACTGGCGGCGGACTTCCACCACCACCGCGAAGGCCGAGCGGCCGACCGCCTTGATCGCGAACGCGGAGAACAGGAACGGTACCGCGCCGCCGATCATCAGACCGACGAATACGGTGGGCATGTTGATCTGGACCCCGAGCATCCCCAGATGGGCCTCATCGATGAACGAGCGGAACAGCGACACCGCCGCGATCACGGCGGTCGCGATCGCCAGCCCCTTGGTCAGCGCCTTGGTGGTGTTGCCGATCGCGTCCATCCACGACAGCGTGCGCGAGGCCTCTTCGCGATGAATGCCGGCCATCTCGAAGATGCCGTGGGCGTTGTCGGTGATGGGGCCGTAAGTATCCATCGCCAGGATGAAGCCGGTGGTGGTCAGCAGCCCCAGTCCGGTCAGCGCGATACCGTAGAACTGCAGCGCCAGCGATCCGTGAAAAATCACCATCGCCGAGATTATCGTCAGCGCAATCATCATCAGCGCCCAGACCGAGGATTCGAGGCCTTCGGCAAAGCCGGACAGGATGAGCGTGGCGGGGCCGGTCTTGGCCGCGGTCGCGCATTCGGTTACCGGCCCCTTATCGGGATGGGTGAAGTAGTTGGTCAACCACAGGGTGACTACGGCCAGCGCGATACCGACGGTGGCGGCGATCGCGAAGCGCCAGTCGGTGGCGCCGGTACGAGGGTCGTCGAGGTAGAAATAGTTGACCACGAAGAAGCCGACCACCGAGGCGGCGGCCGAGGTCATGTAGCCCATGGTGATCGGACGCATCGGGTCGCGCATCGCGCTGCCCGCCGGCACCCGTACCGCCATGATTCCGAGGATCGACGAAAAAACGCCGACCGCGCGAAGGATCAGGGCGAAGATGATGAGCTTCATCGCGAACGCGCCGGCGCCCGCTCCGTAGATCGCGATAAAGTCCTTTTCGCCGATCGCGTAGGCGGCCAGGATAATCGCCGCGACCAGAGTTACTTCGTAGGACTCGAAGACGTCGGCCGCCATTCCGGCGCAATCACCGACGTTGTCGCCGACGTTATCCGCGATAGTCGCGGCGTTGCGCGGGTCGTCCTCGGGGATTCCGGCTTCGACCTTGCCCACCAGGTCGCCGCCGACGTCAGCCGCTTTGGTGAAGATTCCGCCGCCGACGCGCATGAACAAGGCCGCCAGTGAGCCGCCGAAGCCGAAGCCGACCAGCACCTTCATCGCGTCTTGGCGAAAGATTAAGAAGATGATCGTCGCGCCGAGCAGGCCCAGGCCGACTGTGAACATGCCCGAAACCCCGCCGGCCTTGAACGCCAGCTCCATCGCCTCCTTGAATCCGGTCAGCGCGGCATTGGCGCTGCGCACGTTGCCCTTGACGGCTAGCCACATGCCGACGAAGCCGGCGCCGTACGAGGCGCTGACTCCCATCAGGAAGGCGACCGAAATACCGACCGGCAGGAACCATCCCTGGTAAACGTGGCGATACATCAAGAACAGGCCGATAGTGATGGCGAGCACGAACCATCGCATGGTTCGAACCTGGCGACTGAGGTACGCCATCGCGCCTTCCTCGATCGCGTCGGCGACGTCGGTCAGCGATTTCGCCCCTGGGCTGGCGGCCAGAACGATGCGCACCAGGTAGAGCCCGTAACCGAGCGAGGCCAGCGCTGACAGCAATACCAGCCATAAGATCATTACCTGCCCGTTGGTTAAGGCGGGCAGCACAATACTTGATTCACTCATCCGCTCGGTCTCCTCCGAAATTTTTTGGTCGACTCCAACCGAATACCGCTGACGCAGATACCGTCCGTAAACAGGGCGAGGTCGAATCCTTAATATATCCGGCCAAGCTTAGGGTTTCCTTTAAACGAAGTCTAGCGGGACCACAAGGCTTTTTTCGGGTGCCCCATGGATTGATCGTGTCATCCGGCTATGTTTAGCTCATCAACCTAACAGCCATGAATGTCAACATTGAAAACGCTTCGGCGCTGCGGCGCAAAATTACCATCGAACTCGAACCCGACGAGATCCGGGAGGAACTGGACCGCTCGTACAATGAACTCAGGCGTACGGTCCATCTGAAAGGCTTTCGGCCCGGCCATGCTCCGCGCCAGATACTGGAGCGGCTGTTCGGCGATCAAGTACGCGGCGACGTAATCCAGAAGCTGATTAAGGATTCGACCGACAAGGTGCTGGCAGAGCACGATTTCAAGCCGGTTGCCGAACCCGAAATCGTGACCGAGGAGACTGACCTCGCGAAGTCGCTGCGCTTCAGCGCGGTCTTCGATATCAAGCCGACCATCGAGGTCAAGGACTATCAGGGTCTAAAGGTGCCGCGGCCCAAGATCGAAGTGACCGAGCAGCAGGTCGATGAGGCGCTTGAGAACCTGCGCCTGCGCCTGGCGCCGCTCAAGAAGGTGGCGGACCGCAACGTGGTCGAGGCGGGAGACCTGGTGATCGCCGAGCTGGAGGGATTCGACGAAGGCAAGGCGATTGCGGGCAGCAAGACCGAAGCGCAATTGCTCGAGGTATCCGACCGCGCGCTGGCGCACGGCGTGCACGAGGTATTGATCGGGGCGGAAGTCGGCAAGCCGACGCATAAGCTTCGGACCTACGACGCCGAGTACAAAGAACGGGATCTGGCCGGCAAGAGCGTCGAATGGCGGGCGCTGGTGAAGGAGATTTTCCGCCGCGAGTTGCCGCCGCTCGACGACGAGTTCGCGAAAGATCACGGCGAGTGTCAAACGCTTGACGAATTGCGAACCAAGGTGCGGGAGAGGCTGCTCGAGCATACGCGCGAGGAAGCCGACGCCCGGGTCCGTCAGGGTCTTCTCGAGCTGGTGATCGAACGCAATCCGATCGAGGTTCCCGAATCGTTGGTCGCACGCGAGCGTCAGGCGATCGAGGCGGAGATCGCGGCGATGCTGCAGGCGGGCGGGATGGCGCGTGAAGAGGCGCTCGAGCGCGCGCGCCAGAATCGCGACGATCTGGGACCGCGGGCCGAGAAGCGGGCGCGGGGAGGCCTAATCGTCGACGCGCTGGCTGTGCAAGAGCATATCGAGGTCAGCGACGACGAGGTTGCCGAGCGGGTTGCGCGCCAGGTTAACCAGAGCGGCGAGCGCGATCGGGCGGCACGCTTTTATGCACAGCCGGAAAATCTTGCGGCCCTTAAGCAGTCGATGCTGAGGGAAAAGACGTTGCGTTTGCTGCTCGACCGCGCCCAGTTCGAGGACAGCGAAGAAAGCACGCCGGAAAAGCAGTCCTGAGCAGCGCCTCGGGGCATCCGTCGCCGAGCGCGAAGGGCTCGGCAGCGAAGGAAACGACGTTGCGTTGACGTGCGCGCGCAGCGGTAGCGGATCACGCGTCAAGCCGCGCCGACACTAGGTTTTTGCCTGAATCGCGCGGCTCACAAGGTTGCCCGCATTTTTCAAACTGGTTACAATCACTAATGTAAGTGTCAGCATGGGGCGGCGAGAAGGGGGGCAGGGTGCAAGACCGCGGCGATTTATGAGTAGCTTGGTACCGATCGTTGTAGAACAGACTGGCCGCGGCGAGCGCGCCTACGACATCTACTCTCGCCTGCTGAAGGACCGCATCGTATTCCTGGGCAGCGAGGTTAACGACGACGTCGCCAATCTGGTAACGGCGCAGTTGTTGTTCCTTGAATCCGAAGACCCCGAGAAAGAGATTAGCTTTTACATCAACTCCCCTGGCGGTTCGATCACGGCGGGGATGGCGATCTACGATACGATGCAGTTCATCAAGCCTCCGGTTTCCACCTTGTGCTTGGGCCAGGCGGCCAGCATGGGAGCGGTGCTGCTGGCGGCCGGCCAGAAAGGACGGCGCTACGGATTGCCGCATTCGCGGATCATGATTCATCAGCCCCTGGGGGGCGCCCAGGGCCAGGCGACCGATATTGATATCCAGGCGCGCGAGATTTTGCGCATGCGCGAAGAGATCAACAACATCTTTGTCAGGCATACGGGCCAGAGCCTGCGCAAGATAGAGAAGGACACCGAGCGCGACATGTACCTCAGCCCCGAACAAGCCGTTGAATACGGGCTCATCGATGAGGTAATCGTTAGCCGGGGCCCTTCCAAGTGAAACGCGGGAGGCACTAATGGCCAAGCATGATGATCGCACGGGCAATCTGCAGTGCTCGTTCTGCGGCAAGAGTCAGGAGGAGGTACGCAAACTTATCGCAGGACCCACGGTCTATATCTGCGATGAGTGTATCGACCTCTGTAACGATATCATTGCCGAAGAGACTGACGGCGAGGAGGCCTTCAGCCAGACCTCGGCGGTGCCCAAGCCGGCCGAGATCAAGCGGGTTCTGGATCAGTACGTAATCGGCCAGGACCGCGCCAAGAAGATTCTGTCGGTGGCGGTCCACAATCATTACAAGCGCATCGACTCGCAGATGGTGGCCGGCGACGTCGAGTTGCACAAATCCAACATTCTTCTGATCGGACCGACCGGGGTAGGGAAGACCCTGCTGGCGCAAACCCTTGCGCGATTCCTCCAGGTGCCGTTCACTATCGCTGACGCGACCTCGCTGACCGAGGCCGGCTACGTCGGCGAGGACGTCGAGAATATCATCCTGTCGCTGCTGCAGAACGCCGACTACGATATCGAGCGATGCCAGCGCGGTATCGTCTATATCGACGAGATCGACAAGATCGCCCGCAAAGGCGATAATCCGTCGATTACGCGCGACGTGTCGGGCGAAGGCGTGCAGCAGGCGCTGCTCAAGATTATCGAGGGAACCACGGCGAGCGTCCCTCCCAAGGGCGGCCGCAAGCATCCGCAACAGGAGTTCCTGCAGGTCGACACCACCAACATCCTGTTCATTTGCGGCGGCGCATTCGTCGGGCTCGACGATATCGTGCGGCGGCGAATTGCGGGCAAAACGATGGGCTTTCGCGCCGAGCTGTCCCATCGCTCTAACAAGTCGATGTCCGAATTGCTGGTCGAGACCCAGCCCGAGGATCTGCTCAAGTTCGGTTTGATACCGGAATTCGTCGGGCGATTGCCGGTTATCGCCACGCTTTCGGAACTCGACGAAGAGGCGCTGGTGCGAATCCTGACCGAGCCCAAGAACGCGTTGGTGCGCCAGTATCAGAAAATGTTTGACATGGACAATGTCCATCTTAAATTTACCCAAGGAGCGTTGCGCGCGATCTCGCGCGAAGCGCTCAAGCGCAAGTCGGGCGCCCGCGGCCTGCGCGCGATTCTGGAAAACATCATGCTCGATGTGATGTACGACATTCCGTCGCAACCGAATATTAAGGAGGTTCTAATCTCCGAGGAGGTGGTCAATCAGAAAGAGCCACCGTTGCTGGTGTACCAGAAGACCGCTGAAACCGCCTGAGGCGAGTGGGCGAAATCAAAAAAATGCTGTTTCGTAACGATAAGAAAGACAATCGCGACGACTCCGCCGCAGCGGTCTTCCCGCTGTTGCCCCTGCGCGAGTTGATCGTTTTTCCTCACGAAGTGTATCCGATTTTTGTCGGCCGCCATAAGTCGATCAAGGCGCTCGAAGAGGCTGAGGCGCGCAAGCGGCCGATCCTGCTCGCGGCTCAGAAAGACGCCAAGGTCTCGGAGCCCGGCCCGGACGACATCTATACGACCGGGACGCTCGGTGTCGTGGTGCAGTTGCTGCGCCTGCCCGACGGAACCGTCAAGGCGCTGCTCGAAGGCAAAAAGCGCGCGCGAATCGTGCGCTGGGTGACCGACAATCCATTCTTCCAGGTAGAGATCGAGGAGGTGCCCGAGGTTTGCGAGCGCACCACGGAAGTGGAAGCGCTGATGCGCTCGGTCAATTCGACTTTCGACAATTACGTCCGGCTCAACAAGAAAGTGCCGCCCGAGATGGTGACGTCGGTCGCCGCGATCGACGATCCTGGTTATCTCGCCGACAAGCTGGTCGGCCATCTCGGCATCAAGCTCGAAGACAAGCAGGCCCTGCTGGAATCGACCAATCCCGCCGAACGGCTCGAGAAGATTCTCGGCTACATGCGTTCGGAGCTCGAAATCCTGGAGGTAGAGAAGCGCATCCGTACCCGGGTCAAGAAGCAGATGGAGAAGACCCAGAAGGAGTACTACCTCAACGAGCAGATGCGCGCGATCCAGAAGGAGCTCGGCGAGAAGGACGAGTTCAAGAACGAGATCCAGGAGCTCGAGGAAAAGCTGCGCCAGAAGAAGATGTCGGCCGAGGCGCGGGAAAAGTGCGAGCGCGAGATCAAGAAGCTCAAGATGATGTCGCCGATGTCGGCCGAGGCGACCGTGGTCCGCAACTATCTCGACTGGTTCCTGTCGCTGCCGTGGTACGAATACACCGAAGACAAGCTCGACATTAAAGAAGCCGAGCGGGTACTCGAAGAAGATCATTACGGACTGGACAAAGTTAAGGAGCGCATCCTTGAGTACTTGGCGGTGCAGACGCTGGTCGGCCAGTTGAAGGGCCCGATCATGTGCCTGGTTGGACCGCCGGGTGTCGGCAAGACGTCGCTGGGCAAGTCGATTGCGCGCGCGACCGGACGTAAGTTCGTGCGGGTGTCGCTCGGAGGCGTCCGCGACGAGGCCGAAATCCGCGGCCATCGCCGCACTTATATTGGTGCTCTGCCGGGCAAAGTCATCCAGTCGATGCGCAAGGCGGGGTCGGGCAATCCGGTGTTCTTGTTGGACGAAGTCGACAAGATGTCGACCGATTTCCGCGGCGATCCTTCAGCGGCATTGCTCGAAGTGCTCGATCCGGAGCAAAACTGCAGCTTCAACGACCACTATCTCGACGTCGATTACGATTTGTCGAAGGTGATGTTCATAACCACGGCCAACACCCTCGATAGGATTCCGCGGCCGCTTCAGGATCGGATGGAGATCATCCGAATCCCGGGTTACACCGAAAGCGAGAAGCTGAACATCGCCAAGAAGTACCTGATCAAGAAGCAGCGCGAGGCTAATGGACTCAAGGATGAGAACATCGAGTTCTCCGACAAGGCCTTGCTGGGCTTGATTCGCCACTACACCCGTGAAGCCGGGGTTCGTAATCTCGAGCGCGAAATCGCCGCGGTCTGTCGCAAGGTCGCGGTTGAGGTCATCAAGACCGACCGCGATGCTCACGTTAAAGTTACCCAATCCACTCTGGCGAAGTATCTCGGGCCGCGCCGATTCCGCTACGGCCTGGCCGAAACCGAGCCGCAGATTGGGGTCGCCACCGGCCTGGCCTGGACCGAAATGGGAGGAGAGTTGCTGAGCGTTGAGGTTACGATCGTTCGCGGCCGCGGCAAGCTGACCGTGACCGGGCAGCTCGGCGGCGTGATGCAGGAGAGCGCGCAGGCGGCGATGTCTTACGTGCGCTCGCGCGCCGAAGCGCTTGGGTTGGAGCCTGACTTTTACCGCACAGTCGATATTCATATTCACATCCCTGAGGGATCGATCCCCAAGGATGGGCCGTCGGCCGGTATCACTTTGGCCACTGCCCTGGTCTCCGCGCTATGCCGAGTCCCGGTACGCAACGACTTGGCGATGACGGGCGAGATCACGTTGCGCGGTCGGGTACTTCCGATCGGCGGGCTTAAGGAGAAGGTTCTCGCGGCCCATCGCGGCGGTATCAAGACTGTGCTGATCCCGAAAGAGAACCAAAAGGACGTCCAGGACATCCCCGCACCGGTCCTGAAAAACCTCACTCTGATCGAAGTCGAACACATGGATGAGGTTTTGAGATGTGCCTTGGTTCTGTCCGATCCGGAGAGTTTCTTCAAACCTCGGACTGGCACCATTGCTTCTGCGGCGATGCCGGAGGTAAAAAACGGGCTCCACGACGAAGACGAAGAGGAAGGCGAGGGTTCGGTCGTCCCGCACGAACTCACCTAAAAAGGGCTACAACAGCGCTTGGTTGCGCAAGACGTAGTGAGTTCGAAATCGAAGACACTGCGAAGGATGAAACATGACTAAGACTGAGTTGATTGAGGGGCTCTCGAACAAGCTTGGGGTGAATAAGTCCGACGCAGAGAAGGCGATTAATATCGTTCTCGATGATATCGTTGCTGCCCTCCGACAAGGCGAGCGGGTTAACATCTCTGGATTCGGTACGTTTTCAGTGTCGAGCCGGCGTCCACGAGTCGGGCGCAATCCCAAGACCGGCGAATCGATCCAGATCGCGGCCAGCCGCTCCGCCAAGTTCAAGCCCGGCAAACAGCTCAAGGATTCCTTGAACGAGGAACCCGGCGCGACCACGGCCAGCGCTCCGGCGATGTAACTCTCCCCTTCGATGGCGTTCCGGCCGGAGCGCCGCTGTCCTCCCGCACGCGCCGCGGGCCTCCTGTGTCGATAAGGCGCTTCGCCCGTCATGGCGTTGAGAAGCACTCGCCCAAGACAGTCGGCGCACATAAAACTGTTCCGCGAAGCATTGGCTGGAGCTGCCCGCAGCCACGCGATTGACCGGCTACGACCCTTTCGCGAGTCTCCGGGCTACGGAGCCGCCCACTCCTCGGGCTTGAGTTGCCGCAACGAGATTATTGTCGCGGGAATGTCCTCGAGGTCGAACCATCCGCCGTGGCGCGATCGGAGTAATTGTCTGCTCAACCGCGCCTCCCCAGTCGCGACGAACTCACGACAGCGATCGAGGACCAGTGTCTTGGGCTTGCGGCCTTGGATGTCGATAGCGTAGGGAGCAACGGACCAATGGTCGAGCGGTGTACGCCGGGCCCAGAGAAGGGCTACGCGCGGGATGCATCCGGCTGGGGCCACGCTCAGCGTGCGTTCGAGCCTGCCGGTCAGGCGCAACCACACGATACTTTGCAACGAAAGTACGATTAGAAAGACTCCGCCGATAAACGGCAGTATCAGGAGTCGAGCGTTCTGCGACGGCGATTCGCTGTCAGGACGCGGAACCGCCAGATACAGTACCTCGACGGCAGCAGCAATCATGAATGCCGTGGTTATCGGGACCGTAAAAAAACGATAGGCTAGCTGCCAGGCCCATCGATGCGCGTTTAAGGCCCAAGGTATGAGGACGATGCCTGCCGCAACGATCGCTGCTATCGCTACATAGTCCGATTTGGATGCTCGGCTGGTCTCCGTTCGATTCCTCGCCGAGTTCAGCAGGCATGCGGCGGCGACGAAGCTGAGCGCCAGCGCCACGAGCGGCAGCCCAAGTAAAGCTACGCGAAACGCTCCGACTACAATAGGTATCGAAAGCCTTGCCTTCTCGTAGTCGGAGAGAGGCATGAGCGTTCTCGCCAGTGCAATCAGGCCAAGGGCGAGGGCGCCGTAAAGGCGACGTCTTCGTTGCGCGGGCGAAGTGAAAGCCGCGATAGCCGCGGCAGCGGCGGACAGAGCGAAAAACTCCGCGGTGATTGGATGTGCCAGGAAGCCCGCGAGAGCCATCAACGCCACGACCGGCAGAAGAGTCCGCCGCACGCCTATCAGAGCGGACAGAAACACCGGCCACAGCAGCCATGCGCTCATCGTCGCCTCGCCGGAGAAAGCAAACCGCCCCGGCAGCATCGCCAGACAACACGAGAGCGCTGGCCATACGAAAAGCGACGGGCGTCTCTCCCGGCAGACTAACCATGAAGCGGCCAAGCCGGCGACCGGTGCCGAAGCATAGCTGAGGCAGAAGACCAGGCGCAGGAGCGTGAAATTTTGGGTGAGATGGCTTGCGGCCACCACGGGAAGCTCGAGGGCGACGTTGATTAGGCGGCCGTGAGGAATAAACGGGATCTGCGCATCGAGGCTAGCGAACAGGTAAAAGGCGCCGTCCCATGCCAGCGGAACGCCCGCGAAGGCGGCGACCGCGAACCCAATCAGAACGAACAGAAAGAAGATTTGCACTGGACGAAGACGTGGCATGGTTGAGCAGGCGCGATCATAGGCTGTTCGCGAGGCGGATGAAACTCCGGCGGGCTCGCAGCGAGCGCCGAATCAATCAATCGATTTCGTGATCGCCGCCTTCCCACACTCGTCGCGTGCAAGCCATAAGCGCGCTATAAGGTTCGCTCATCGCAGGAGGATCGCCTGATGGATTTCAAGGACATCATTTTCGAGGCGCGCGACGGCGTTGCGCGTGTAACTCTCAACCGGCCGCAGACCCTCAACGGCTACACCGAGCGGATGGTGGCCGAATTGATCGAGGCGGTCCGCGCGGCGCGCGAGGACGACACCATCCGGGTGTTGGTCATCACCGGCGCCGGGCGCGGATTCTGTTCGGGCGGCGACGTCAGCGGCGCGCCCGAGGTCCGATCCCGCTTTGCCGACCATCCGATGTATTTCTTGCTGCAGATGCGCGAGAACTTCCATCGCCTGGCGCGCTCGCTGCAACGCTTCGACAAACCGACCATCGCCGCGATCAACGGCCCCGCAGTGGCTGGCGGTCTCACTCTGGCGCTGTGTTGCGACTTCAGAATCGCCTCGGATCGAGCGCGCATCGGCGATACCGCCATCAAGTTCGGATTGCTGCCCGACGAGGGCGGCGCGTATCTGTTCCCGCGCTTCATGGGGCTCGACAAGGCGCTCAAGATGACGTTGCTGTCGGAGGTCTACGAAGCGAAGCGCGCTCTCGAGTTGGGGCTTGTCACCGAAGTGGTGGCGCATGACGAGCTCGAGCGGCGCGTGGATGAATTCGCGCGCCAGCTTGCCGACGGGCCGCCGCTGGCAATCCGGTTGGCCAAGCGCATGATGTACAAGCAGCGCGAGATGACGTTCGAGAACGCGCTCGAGGACGCTGCGCTCGCGGTTCAGATCTCTGACCCGTCGGAGGACGCGCGCGAGGGATTGCGCGCCTTCTTCGAGAAGCGCAAGCCGGCTTTCAAGGGCCGATAACCGGCCGTTGAATCGGCGCTCAGGGCGCTGGAGTCGGAATCGGAGAGGCGCCGAGTAACTTCGGCAGGTTTTTCCATGCGCCGGCTGCGGAGCCGCCCTCAGGACCTACTACTATCGGCGACGTATCGCCCGGTTTGTGGCGCGCAATCGCGGCCTGGATGTCTTCGGCGGAAGGGCGCGAACCTACGCCCTCGCCGCGCATGACTTTCTCGCGATCCTTGGGCGACATCGCGAACCAAATCTGATTCGCCTTAACCGCGTCGCCGCGGTTAAGCGCGTCGAAGAATTGTTGCTGCGGGCTCGGCCCGCGATTAAACGGCCAGCATCCCGCAAGCGGCGCAAAAAGCGGGACCATCAGCAGGATCGCCGCCGCAATTCGAGCGCGCCTCCTCGGGCATGCGCGCGGGGTTTTGTCGCCGCATCGAGCTTTCTTCATTGTTCCCGTCCCCAGACTAGGGGCAATTAATCCGAAATCAATAAGCAATGTCTATCGGTGCCAAATTGTGAAACATTGGCGTCGACCTGGCGCGCATCTATACTGACGCCCACTGTCGAGAAGCGAAACCGATGACCGAGTTGACCGATATCATGCCCGAGCGGGCTGAGAAAAAAAGCCTCGGCCGATGCTTCGTAAATGAGTTGCGCCGGCGCTCGGCGCAGCTCTCAGCCCCCGCGATCGCTGTGGCCGGGCTGACGATAGCCGGGCTGATTTTAAGAATCCCCCATCTCGGCTCGCGCGACCTGTGGCTGGATGAGGCCGCGAGCGCAAAATTCGCCTCCTACGATTGGATCCATTTCGCGAAGGCAGTGATTTTCTCGCCAGTGAACATGACATTCTACTTCGCCGTGCTCCACGTATGGACGCGCGTGATGGGCGACAGTGAATTCATGCTTCGCTTGCCGTCGGTGCTGTTCGCCACGGCTACCATACCGCTGATTTACATTCTTGGAACAAAGCTGTTTGATCGCCGCGCGGGGTTGGCGTCCGCGGTGCTGATGACCTTCAGCGCGAGCTCCGTCGATTTCGCGCAAGAGGCCCGCTCGTACACGCTGGTGGTGATGCT